>NZ_JBSGXZ010000001.1:333107-746275 GCF_053610285.1 Lentzea sp. NPDC054927 | reverse complement strand
GTTGGGGGTGTGTTCGCCGAGTCTCGCCCCCCACACTGTGTGGGGGGGCGGCGCGGGCGACCCCTCAACACCCCCCACCCCCCGCCCGACGGCCGCCCCGACGCCGAAAACCACCTGTCTGAGCTTCACTTGCCACCCCTCTCAGAGAACCGTTCGGGGCGGTACGTTGCCGGACGCGCAACAGGGCGTGGTTCGGGATTTGTTCGAGGAACGTCAAGATCACGACCTGTTGTTCACCGTTGTTTCTTCAGCTCCGCGACGCCGAACGTGAAGAACGCCCGGCGGCTAGACAGGTCTCGATGAGGGGGTTCGTTCACGAGCGAGGGGGCTGCTGTGGATGAGGTGGGTCTGCCGAGATCATCGGTCTGATCATCGGCACGTCGGGGTTCGGTCGACGCCGGGGAAGTGGCGGTTCCAGTCCTGCTCGGGCAGCGGCGCGGCGGTGGCGCAGATGCGTTCGGCCGCGTGCTGGTCGTTCGCTTCCCAGGCGCGGACCGTGCGGTCACCGCCCGCGCTGAGCAGGGTGGTGCCGTCCGGGCTGAACGCCAGCGCGTAGACGCGCTCGGTGTGGCCGGACAGCGTGGCGAGCGGGGCGCGGTCTTCGAGGCGCCACAGCCGCACGTCGTGGTCGGCGCTGGCACTGGCCAGGGTCTTGCCGTCCGGGGAGAACGCGACGGCGTGCACGGTGTCGGTGTGCCCGGTGAACTCGGCGGTGCGGGTGGCCGTGGCGAGGTTCCAGACGCGCACGGTGAAGTCGGTGCTGCCGGTGGCGAGCAGGGTGCCGTCCGGGCTGAACGCGACCGACTTGACGGCGTGCGTGGTGTCGGTGAGGTGGGTGATGGTCCGGCGTTGGCGGACGTCCCAGATCCGGATGCCGAAGTCGCCGGAGCCGCTGGCGAGGCGCTGGCCGTCGGGGCTGAAGGCGAGTGCTTCTACGGATTCCGCGTGACCGAGCATCGTGCCGAGCGAGGCGCCGGTGCGGGCGTCCCAGAGGATGATCGTGCGGTCGGTGCCGCCGGTCGCGATGGTGGTGCCGTCCGGGCTGACGGCCATGGCGTTCACCGCGTCGGCGTGGCCGGTGAGCGCGGGTAGCGGTTGCGGGTTCCGGGGATCGGTGATGTTCCAGCGGTGCACTCGGTGGTCGGCGCTGGCGGCGTACAGGATCTTGCCGTCGGGGGAGAACTTGACCGAGTTCAAGGCGTCGTTCGGTCCGTTGAGGACGGTGAGGGTCCTGCTGTCCTGCCACAGCTTGACCGTGCGGTCGTAGCTGCCGGTCGCGGTCAGGCTGCCATGCGTCGCGACCGAGTACACGGAGTCGCTGTGGGCCTGGAGGAGCTCACCGGGCAGGTCCCACAGGCGGACGGTGTGGTCGTCGCTCGCGGTCGCCAGCGCGTCGCCGATGAACGCGACCCCGACGGCCGCCGCGGTGTGGCCGGTGAGCACCAGCGGATCGTCCTGGTCCCAGATGCGGGCTGTGCGGTCGACGCTGGTGCTGGCGAGGCGGCCGCCGGGGCTGAACGCCAGGCCGCGGACGACGTCGGTGTGCCCGGCCAGCACTCGGGGTTCGCCACCGGCGGCAGGCCAGACCTGGATCGTGCGGTCCTGGCTGGTCGCGATCCGCAGGCCGTCCTGGCTGAACGCGACGGCGTGCACCAGACCCCTGCCGGGCAGGTCGCGGGAGGTCGGGCCGCTCAGGTCCCACAGGCGGGTGGTGCCGTCCGTCGTTCCGGCGGCGAGCACTGGTGCGGTGGGGCTGAACGCGAGCGAGATGACGGCGCCGGTGTGGGCGAGGTCCGCGATCCGGCGTGGGTTGCGCAGGTCGGTGAGATCCCACAGCCGGACGGTCTTGTCGTTGCTCGCGGTGGCCAGCAGCCGGTTGTCGCTGCTGAACGCCACGGCGTTGACGAGGTCGGGGTGGTTGATCGTGGCGAGGACGTTTCCGGTGGTGGAGTCCCACAAACGGGCTGTGCGGTCCCATCCGGCGGTGGCGAGGATCGCGCCGTCGGAGTTGAACGCGACGTTCACGACGTTGTCGGTGTGACCGGTGAGAGTGGACAACTCCCGCGGGCGGTGCGGATCGGTGACGTCGGCCAGCCTGACCGACCGGTCCCGGCTGGAGCTGGCGAGCAGGTGCCGTTGCGGCGCGTAGGCGACCGCGTTGACGTGGTCGGCGTGCGAGGTCAGGCGGGTGGCGTAGAAAGGGGTGAACGAGCTGAGCACGGCACTGCGCGCGTCGGTCGTGGGGGAGAGCTGGTAGGCGGCGAGCGCGAGCTGCGCGGCCAGTGCGGGATCGGTGTTGTGCAGCCGTTTGGCGTCTTGGGCGACCTTCTGCGACAACGCGCTGTTGCGTTGCTTCGTCGCCTCGGAACTGGCCTGCATCGCGGTGATGCTGATGCCCGTGGTGGCGATGAGCAGCGCGGTCAGCAGGCCGACGAGCATCTGGAGCCTTCGTCGGCTTTGCCGCGCCGAGGCCAGATCGGCGGACTCCGCGGCGATGCTGGAGGTGAGGAACTCGCGTTCGCGCGTGGTCAGCGGGTGCGGCGGCTCCGCGAGCCACGGGCGGAACGACGCGAGGCGGACACCGCGGACCAGCGCGCCGGGATCGCGGTCGAGCGACTCCCACACGGCCGCCGACTCGGCGAGGTCGCGGTGGGCGCGCAGGCTGTCGCGGTCGGCCGCGAGCCACTCCCGCAGTCGTGGCCAGCAGCGGATCAGCGCCTCGTGGGTGATCTCGATCCGGTCGTGGTCGACCGTGATCAGCCGGTGCGTGGTCAGCGCCTCGAGCACGAGCGCGGCGTCCGGTTCGTCGTCGAGTTCGGTCCGGCAGATCCGCCGTTTGGTGTCGTCGGTGCCGTCACCGATCGCGGTGAGCCGGATGAACAGCGACCGCACGAGTTGTTGTTGTGGTTGCGTCAGACCGGCGAACACCGACTCGGCCGTGCGGGTCAGCGCTCCCTCGAACCCGCCGGCGGCCCGGAAGCCCTGCAGGGTCAGCGTGTTGCCCTTGCGGCGGTGCCAGGTCTCCAGCAGGGCGTGCGAGAGCAACGGCAGCGCGCCCGCCTGCTCGGCGCAGTTCGCGACCAGTTCGGCGACCAGCGCGGTCTCGACGGTGTGCCCGCTGCGGCGCGCGGGCTGGATGATCGCGGCCCGCAGTTCGTCGGTGCTCATCGGCCCGACGGTGAGCTGAGCGCTGCCCATGGCCTCGACCAGGGCGGGGAAGTCCGTGCAGTGGCCGTAGAAGTCCGCGCGCACGCCCAGCACGACCCGGTGCGCGGTGAGCCGGTCGACGAACCGCCTGCGGGTGTCGCGATCCTCGCAGAGCGTGAAGATCTCCTCGAACTGGTCGACGACGAGAACCTTGTCGGGGTCGGCAGCGAATTTGGCGTACTCCTCAAGGGGTTTCTGACCGGGTGTGAAGAGGACGGCACGGTCGCCCAGGCGTGGCATGAGACCGGCTCTGAGCAGCGACGACTTGCCCGCGCCTGACGCTCCGACGACCACGACGACGCGTTGTTCGCCGACCTGTCGCTCGAGCTGGCCGACCAGGCGGTCGCGGCCGAAGAACCGTTCGCTGTCCTCCCGCTTGAACGCCGCCAGGCCGGTGTACGGGGAGCCGGTGTCGGGCTCCGCGTGCGGTTCGTCCGCGGACGTCGCGTACCAGCGGCGTTCCCACTCCTCCTCCGACCCGCCGCACGCGCGGACGTAGGCGAGCGTGACTTGCAGCGTCGGCAGTTTGCGACCGGAGGCGGCCTGCGACAGGGCCGCCTCCGAGTAGTGCGTCAGCGAGCTCAGCTGCCGGTAGGTCGGCCTGCCTGCCCTGTCCCGCAACGATCTGAGCTCACGCGCGAACGTGAGCACCGCCGTGTCACCCGAGTCGAGCGGGCGTTCTTTGCGTGGCATCCCCAGTTCCCCCATCGTTCTGCCAGGGGAATCTACGGAGCGGTGATCTCGTTACGCTGACTTCGCGAGATCAGCCGCAGAAGTCGGTGATCGTGCCGGTCAGGACGTCGGTGAGGCGGTCGAGTGACGCCAGGTCGACGTACTCGGTGGCGGCGTGGGCGCCCGCGCCGTCGACGCCGAACAGCAGGCAGGGGATGCCGGCGCGGTCCAGCAGTGCGCAGTCGGTCCAGAACGGCTCTGCCCGGATGATCGGCGGTACGCCCAGGTTGGCGATGAGCGTGCGGACGATCTCGGCGTCCGGATCGGCCTCGAACGGGTCCCTGGCCAGGCCTCGGGTGAGCGTGGCCTTGAAGTCCGGGACGGTGGCGGTGAGGTGGTCGAGGATGTGCTGGAGTTCGGCTTCGACGTCGTCGGGGGTCTCGCCGGGAACCGTGCGCCGTTCGAGGGTGATGCGGCAGCTCGACGGGTAGGTGGAGGCTTCCTCGCCGCCGCTGATCAACGACGCGTGGACGGTTCCGCGGCCCAGCAGGTGGTGTTCGGTGGTCAGGTCGAGTTGTTCCAGCGCCACCAGGAAATGGCCGGCCTTGACGATGGCGTCGACGCCCAGCTCCGGTCGTGAGCCGTGGGCCGCCCTGCCTCCGACCTCGACGTCGAACCAGACGAAACCCTTGTGCGCCAAGGTGACTTCGAGGTGGCTCGGTTCGGTGACGATGGCGGCGTCGGCGGTGAAGGAGTTGAGGACCTCCTCGGTGCCGAAGCTGCCGTGTTCCTCGTCGGCGACGCACGCCACGATCACGTCACCACGCAGCGGGCGTTCGGTGGCTTTGGCCGCGGCGACCATCATCGCCGCTACGCCGCCTTTCATGTCGAACGTGCCGCGGCCGAACATCTTGCCGTCTTTGATCTCGGGCTCGAGCGGGTCGCCGTCGTAGCCTGCGGTGCCGACCGTGTCGATGTGGCCGTTGAGCATCAACGACCTGCCGCCGCCGGTGCCTCTTCTGACCGCGACCAGGCTCGGCCTGCCCGCGCGTTGCTCCAGGCGGTGGACCTCGAAGTCGTTGTGCCGGAACCATTCGGCGCAGAAGTCGGCGACGGCGGTTTCGCCGTTGCCGCCGGGGACGAGGTCCGGGTTGACCGAGTCGATGGCGATCAGCTCGGCAAGCAGGTCACGTGGGTTCACGGGCGTCCTTCGGTGCTGATGAGCACGACGGTGGCGAGATCGCCGAACTCGTCGCGGATAGCGCGCAGTCCGGCGAGCGGTGCGGCGCCGCACGGTCCGGAATGGACGTTGAGGGCGTTGAGGTCCGCCATCGCTTCGGCGCATTGAGCGTCGGAGATGGCCACGGCGGCGTCGAGACCGTTGTGCAGGAACGGCCACGCGGTCGTAGACGGGGTGCCGCAGTTGAGTCCGGCCATGATCGTGTCGCCGGTGGGGATGGTCTTCGGTTCGCCGGCTTTGAGGCTTTCCAGGACGCAGGCGGCGTTCTCCGGTTCGACGGCGACGAGCTTCGTGCGTGCGTCACGGCTGCGGTAGTGGGTGATCACGGCCTGCGCGAACGAGCCGACGCCGACCGGAACGACCACGAGGTCCGGTTCGTGGTCGAGCTGTTCGTCGATCTCGTGGCACAGCGTGCTGTAGCCCTCGACGATCCAGGCCGGGATCTCCTCGTAGCCGGGCCAGCCCATGTCCTGCACCAGAATTCCGCCGGCCTTCGCTGCCATGGCGACCGCGTCGTCGTACGTTCCTTCGACGACGGTGACCTCGGCCTGTTCGGCACGGATGGCGTCGATCGCCTGCGGTGGCACGGTGTTCGGCACGAAGACGTGGGCCTTTTGGCCGTGCAGCCGGGCCATCCTCGCGACCGCCCGGCCGTGGTTGCCGTCGGTCGCGGTGGTGAGCGTGACCTGTCCGGTGTGGCCTTTCAGGACCCGGTGGACGGCCCACGACGCACCGAGGGCCTTGAAAGCAGGCAGGCCGAGCCGGGAGGATTCGTCCTTGACGAACAACCGGCCGATCCCGAGCTCGGTCGCGAGGGCGGGGAGTTCGGTCAGCGGAGTGGGCGCGTAGCCGGGCAGGTGCGCGTGGAAGTCCCGCACCTCGGTGGACGCGGGCGGGCACCTCCAGCCGCGAGCGTCTGGCCGCATCAATTTCATGCTGTCAGCGTGCGGTGAGCGCCGATCATCGGTCCAGCGCATGTTTTCGATCTGTATCGGTGGAAGAATCCGATCAATCGCGTGGGAGGTGCCGGTGACCGATGAGGAGCTGATCGTCGAGTTCGCGCTGACCCGCCTCGACCACCCCGGCCTCGACCTGGAGGAGGTCGCCACGCTCGTGGTCCGCCGGGTGGGGCCGGAACGGATGGTCGAGTTCGCCGGGCAGACCCTCGCGCACCGCGACGAGCTGCGGGGAGCGTTGTTCCCGGCCGCCGTCGAGCACGTGCTGCGGGTCGTGCTGACGTTGCGCGGGCCGCGTGACTAGGTCAGGTGCTGGACGGCTTGCCGGGTGAGTTCGATGACGCGCTCGGCGAGCGGTGAGAGCGTGCGGTTCGCCTGCCAGGCCAGGTAGATCTCGCGCGGTGTCAGGGCGGGTTCGATCTCGTGCGTGCGGATGTCGTCCGGCGGGACGTCCAGCGCCAGCAACGGCATCACCGCGATCCCCATCCCGGCGCGCACCATCGAGAGCACGCCCCGGTTGTCCGCCGTCCGGAACACGATCAGCGGCGCGACCCCGGCCTCGGCGTAGACCCGTTCCACCCGCGCCTGGTCGCAGATCGGCGGCTGGGCGACCATCGCGAGGCCGTCCAGGGCCCGCAGCGGAACCGGTCCGTCGGCGAACTGGCCGCGCCGGGCGACCACCACGTACGGGTCGTCGACGATCTTGATCTGCTCGACGTCACCTTTCAGGGGCCCGTCGAAGAACACCAGGTCGAGGCCGTCGGCGCTGGGCTGGTCGGTCTCTTCCTCGAACAACCGGATGTCCGCGGCGGGTTGTTCGTCGAGCAGCCTGCGCACCACGGTCGGCAGGATGACGTTGGTGATGCTCTGGAACGTGCCGATGTCGACGCGTCCCTCACCGGCCTTGAACCGTTCCACGGCGTCCTCGGTGGCGGCGACACGGGCGAGCAGCTCACGCCCGTGCGCGAGGAGGACCTCGCCGAGCGGTGTCAGCCGGACCGGTTTCGGGCCGCCGGGCCGGTCGAACACCGTGCCGCCGACGGCCTTCTCCAGCGCGGCGACCTGCTGGCTCACCGCCGACTGCGTGTAGCCGAGCCGGTCGGCGGCGCGGCCGAACGTTCCCTCTTCGGCCACGGCGCGCAGCGTGGCCAGGTGGCGCAGGTCCAGCATGAACATAAGGCTAGCTGTTGGACTTGAGCAGAACGTATCGCTTTTGTTAATGCTCGCTCGTCCCTAGCGTCGCTCTCATGAAATGCGCCCTCTGGTTACCGCTGTTCGACGGCCTCGCCGACCCGCTGCTCGTCGCCCGCATCGCCGCCGAGGCGGAGGAGCTCGGCTGGTCCGGCCTCTTCGTCTGGGACCACGTCCGCTGGCGCGAGCCGGTGACGCACGTGGCCGACCCGTGGATCACCCTGGCCGCCGTCGCCACCGCCACCGAACGGCTGCGGTTCGGCCCGATGGTCTCGGCCATCACCCGGCGCCGGCCGGTGAAGCTCGCCCGCGAGACCGCGACCCTGGACCTGCTCTCCGGCGGCCGGCTCGTGCTCGGCGTGGGGCTGGGCAGCGACCGGTTCGCGGGCGAGTTCTCCCGCACCGGCGAGGAGTGCGACGACCGGGTCCGCGGCCAGATGCTCGACGAGTCGCTGGAGATCCTGCGGGCGGCGTGGTCGGGCGAGGTCGTGCACCACCACGGTGCCCACTACACGGTGGACGGCGTCACGTTCCTGCCCCGGCCGGTGCAACGGCCTGGCGTGCCCGTGTGGGCTGCCGGTTTTCCCGGGAACACCCGGCCGATGCGTCGTGCGGCCCGGTTGGACGGGTTCTTCCCGGTCAACCTCACGTCCGCTGACCAGTTCGCGGACGCGGTCGGGTCGGTGGAGGCGCTGCGTTCTGGTGATGGGCCGTTCGACTACGTCTGCGAGGTCGAGCCTGGGGTGGACGTCGCGCCGTATGCCGAGGCCGGGGCCACGTGGTGTTTGACGGCGTTCGACCCCTCGACCTTGTCCGTGGACCACGTGCGTGGCGTGCTGCGCGATGGGCCGGCGGTGCGGTGATGCTGGTCAACGGGGTGGAGCTGTGGGTCGAGACGTTTGGCGACCCAGCGGACCCGGCCCGGTGAGCCTGGGTACTCGTCGGGTGACCTGGTGCTGGACGCCGTCGGTGTGCTGGACGCGCTCGGAGTCGAGCGGGCGCACGTCGTGGGGCGGTCGATGAGCGGGGCGATCGCACGGGGAGGCCCTGCGAGATGCGGTGCCCGGTGCGTCGCTGCTCGTGCTGCCCTCGGTCGGGCACGACGTGCCGCGGGCGGTGTGGCCCGAGTTCGTGAGCGTCCTGGTGAAGCACACGGCGTCATCGTGAGCTGCGGGACTCGACAGGGCTGAACGCATGTTCAATACTCTGAACATGCGTTCAGATCTGACGGCGCGTGCTCGCATCCGGGACGCCGCCCTGGCGCGGTTCGGCGCCGAGGGCGTGGCCGCTGTCTCCGTGCGGGCGATCGCGGCCGAGGCCGGGGTGTCGGCGGCGCTCGTGCTGCACCACTTCGGGTCGAAGGACGGGTTGCGGCAGGCGTGCGACGAGTACGTGCTCGAAGGCGTGGAGTCGGAGGCCGACCTCGGCGAACTGCTGGAGGCCGCGACGCCGGTGCGGCGGTATCTGGCGCGGGCGTTGCTGGACGGCACGGCCGGTGCCTCGGCGTTGTTCGACTCGATCGTGGCGCGTACCGAGTCGTGGCTGGCAGGGGGCGAGGCCGAGGGATGGGTGCGCCCCTGCTTGGACGCGCGCGCTCGTGCCGTGACGTATGTGTCCTGGTTGTTGGCGCCGTTGGTGTTGAGCGGACACGTTGGACGGCTGCTCGGTGGTGATCCGGCGGAGACCGCTACGGCTGTGCGGGCCGCACGGTCTGGGCTGGAGATGTTGACGCACGGCCTGTTTACCGATGACAGGTTCCTGTCTGCCTACTTGGGGGTTGGCGATGATTGAGATGGTGGCGAAGGCGTTCCGGATGGACGACGAGGCGTGGCGCCGGCACGCGAACCCGTGGAGCGTGTGGACCCGGTTCGCGGCGATCCCGGCGATGCTGCTCGCGATCTGGAGCCGCACCTGGATCGGCTGGTGGTGCCTGGTGCCGGTCTTCGCCGTGGTGGTGTGGCTGGTGCTGAACGTGAAGGTGTTCGCGCCGGTCGACTCGCCGCGTGGCTGGACTTCGCGAGGCATCTACGGCGAGCGTTTCTGGTTGGAGAACCGGTCGGCGTTGCCGCCTGACCACCGGGCGGTGTTGCGGGTGCTCGTGGCCGCGGGTTCGGCCGGGTTCGCGTTGATCATCTGGGGGCTGGTGGCGCTGGCGGTGTGGCCGACGGTGTTCGGTGCGACGCTGGTCGTGGGCGCGCAGCTGTGGCGCATTGACCGGTTCGGGTGGCTTTGGGAACGAGTGCAAGCGGGTTGAGCGGCGCTCGATCGCAGCTGCACGGAATTGTCAGGGGTGCCGGGTAACGTCCCCGGCATGAGTGCAGCTGGGGACCGGATTCAGGAGCTCGCCGCGCGGATCGTGGAGCTGCGTGACGCGTACTACCAGGGCGAGCCGTTGGTGGCCGACGCCGAGTACGACGCGATCGAGGACGAGTTCCGTGCGCTGATCGCGGAGCATCCGGAGCTGAAGCCCGCGGACAACCCGCTGGACCACGTCGGCGCGCCGTCGGTGCTGCACGCGCCGGTGCGGCACTCACGGCCGATGCTGTCGCTGGAGAAGGCGAACAAGCCCGAGCAGGTCGAGTCGTTCTTCGCGCGGTTCCCCGGTCAGCCGGTGGTCGTCATGCCGAAGCTCGACGGCCTGTCGCTGGCCCTGGTCTACGAGAACGGCAAGCTGGCGCGCGCGATCACCCGTGGCGACGGCACTACGGGCGACGACGTCACGTTCCTCACGCGCGCGCTGTGCGACGGCGTGCCGGACAAGGTGGACGCGCCGGGCCGCGTCGAGGTGCGCGGCGAGTGCGTGATGCTGCGCTCGACGTTCGACGCGTACAACAAGAAGAACACCGAGAAGCCGCTGATCAACCCGCGCAACGCCGCCGCGGGCACGTTGCGCGCGAAGGACCCGAAGGCGGTCGAGGGCCGGCGCATGCAGTTCTTCGCGTTCGACCTGACGACCGAGCCGGAGAGCGCCGACTCTGACCTGGACGCGGGCCTGCGCAAACTCGGGTTCAGCGTCGCCGAGATGAGCCACTGCTCGTCCGCCGCCGAGGCCCAGAAGCTCATCGAGGGCATCGAGCAGGCGCGCAACGACCTCGACTACGACCTGGACGGCGCGGTGCTGCGCCTGGCGAACCGCGACGCGTTCGCCGCCGCCGGCACCCGCTCCAGCTCCCCGCGCGGCGCCATCGCGTACAAGTTCGCCGCCGAGGAGAAGACGACGGTCCTGCTGGAGGTCAGGTGGGACGTGGGCAAGACCGGCAAGATCGCCCCGGTCGCCTGGCTCGAACCGGTCTTCGTGGGCGGCACCACCGTCACCCGCGCGACGCTGGCCAACCAGGAGGTCATCCGCTCCCGCGGCATCAAGATCGGCGACACGGTCCTGGTGCGCCGCGCGGGCGACGTGATCCCGTTCGTCGCGGGCGTGCTGGACGAGTCCAAGCGCACCGGCGACGAGCAGGAGATCATCCCGCCGTCGGACTGCCCGTCGTGCGGCCAGCCGCTGACCGAGCAGGGCAACAGCCGTGAGCTGTTCTGCACGAACGCGGTCTGCCCGGCCCAGACCGTGCGCCGCCTGATCCACTGGTCCTCCCGCGCCGCAGCGGACATCGACGCCATCGGCCAGGTGTGGATCGAACGCCTCGCCGAAACCGGCGACCTGGTGAACCCGTCGGACTTCTACACGCTGACCAAGGAACGCCTGCTGGAGTTCGACCGCGTGGGCGAGGTCTCCGCGACCCGCATGATCGAGTCCATCGACCGCAGCCGCTCCGTGGGCCTGCGCCGCGCGCTGATCGGCCTCTCGATCCCGATGGCCTCCGAAGGCACCGCGGCCCGCCTGTGCCGCGCGGGCTTCGGCTCCCTGGAAGAGGTGGCCGACGCGGGCGTCGAGAAGCTGGTCGCCGTCGAGGACATCGGCCAGAAGGTCGCCGAGTCCATCAACTTCCACCTGGACCGCCTCCGCCCGGAGATCGAGCGCCTGCGCGAACGCGGCGTGTCCCTGGAAGTCCGCGAGGAGGACCTGCCCCCGGTCGTCGTCGCCGGCGCGCCCCTGGAGGGCAAGTCCGTCGTGATCACCGGCTCCATCAGCGACCCGCGCTCCGGTGAGAAGGTCACCCGCCCGACGTTCCAGAAGATGTGCGAACGAGCGGGCGCCTCGGCCGCCTCGTCGGTGTCCGCGACGACCGACCTGCTGATCACCGGCGAGGGCGTCGGCGCGAACAAGCTGACGAAGGCGGAGAAGCTCGGCGTCGAGGTCGTCGACCAGGGCGAGATCTGGAAGAAGCTGATCGCGGCCGGCATCGCCTGAGCTCCCGGTTCCGGTTCCGGTTCCGAACGCAGGAAGCCCCCACGCTGACCGGGGGAGAACGGCAGCCTGGGGGCGGGTGCACGCCCTCGACCTGTCCGGGGGAGGACGACAGCTCGAGGGCGGAGTCTTGAGTGGTCGATGCGGCGGTCGCCTCTCGGCGGTGTGCTCGACGCGGTACCAGCCGGACGGTGTTCCGCGAAGGCTTTGGGGTGGGGCCCGGGGACTCGTTCCGCACCGACCGTCTGGTTCAACGGCGCGGGGTTGTGTTGTGTTCCAAGGTGATCTGTGTGGCCGCTCACCCCGGAGGGCCGGGAAACCGTGGCCGTGCGAGGAGAAGCGGAACGCCCTCAAGCCGTCTGGGGGGACGACAGCTTGAGGGCGGGGCATCCTCGAACCGCCCGTTGGGGGAGTGGGCGGCTTGAGGACGAGCTTGTGATGGTCGGTGCGGCGGTCGCCTCTCGGCGGTGTGCACGACGCGGTACCAGCCGGACGGTGTTCCGCGAAGGCTATGAGGTGGGGCCCGGGGACTCGTTCCGCACCGACCGTCTGGTTCAACGGCGCGGCGTTGTGTTGTGTTCCAAGGTGATCTGTGCTGTCGCTCACCCCGGCAACGCGCGAATTCCCTGCCCCGCAACGAGAAGCAGGACGCCCCCAGGCCGTCCGTCGGGGGAGTCGACGGCCTGGGGACGAGTCTGTGGTGGCCGGTGCGGCGGTCGCCTCTCGGCGAGGTGCTCGACGCGGTACCAGCCGGACGGTGTTCCGCGAAGGCGTTGAGGTGAGGCCCGGGGGACACGGACCGCACCGACCAACCTGTCCAACGGCACGGGTGCCCGTGGTGTTTCCGGATGATCTGTGTGGTCCCTCACCCGGTACCGGGATCTCGCGAAACCCTGGCCCCGCGGTCGGTGTCCCCGCTCTAATGGGGAGTGACGCCGCCCTGTCACAGGTTGGAGAAACCTGAATGGTGAGGCGGCGTTCGTTCCTGCTCGGGGCATCGGCCCTGCCACTCATCGGTACCGGCACGGCGTGGGCGGCCGGGCCGCTCGACGCCGGTCGGGCGGCTGCCGACTACTGGATCCGCACGATGAGCCTCGGCGGCAACGACTGGCAGGACGCGACCCTGCACAGCGGTGTCATGGCGCTGTACCGGGCCACGAACGACACCAGGTACCGGGACTACACGTTGAGCTGGGCGAACCGGCACAACTTCGGCCTCAGGAGCTCGTTGGGCAACCCGCACTTCGCCGACCACCAGGCCGCCGGGCAGCCGTACCTCGACCTGTACGAGGACAACCCGGAGCCACGCCGGCGCGCGGCGATCGTGCGGGAGATCGACGCGACGATCGCCACCGGGAGGACGGACTACTGGTGGTGGGTCGACGCGCTGCACATGGCGCTGCCGATCTACGCGCGGCTCGGCAGGATGGACTACGGCGACCGCCTCTACCGGTACACCCGGCAGCGGCTGTGGAACAACGGGCTGTGGTGGCGCGACAGCAAGTTCGTCAACAAGAACATCTACTGGTCACGTGGCAACGGGTGGGCGATCGCGGCGCTGGCCAAGGTGCTCAACGTCCTCCCGCCGGACTCGCCGTACCGCGCCGGCTACGTCAACGACTTCAAGCAGATGGCGGCGAAACTCGCCCAAGTGCAGCGGGCGGACGGGTTCTGGAACGTCAACCTGGGTGATCCCAACAACTATCCCGGCCCGGAGACGAGCGGTACGGCGTTCTTCACGTACGGGTTGGCGTGGGGCGTGCGCAAGGGCGTGCTGGAAACGGCTACCTACCGTCCCGTCGTCACGAAGGCGTGGGACGGGATGCTGCGCACGGCCCTGCAGACCAACGGCAGGCTCGGCTACGTGCAGGGTGTGGGCCAGCAGCCGTCGGACCATCAGCCGGTGGGGCGCAACGACACCTCGAACTTCGCGGTCGGGGCGTTCCTGCTCGCCACGTCGGAGGTCGCCAAGCTGTGAAACTGGCGGCACCTCACCCGGTCGTGCGCAGCACAAAGCGACGCACGGCCGGGGGTGCCGTTGGCGCGGAATCAGCTCGCGATCGCGAGTGGGACGAGCCGGGCGATCGTGTCGGCGGGGCTCGCGTGGATCAAGTGTGGCGTTCGTTCCGTGGCGGCCCCAAGGGGCCAAACTCAGATCAGGCCCAACCGCCGTGCCGCGAGGACGGCGTCACGGCGCTGATTCACGCCCAGCTTGCGATAGATGCCGCGCAGATGCGTCTTCACCGTGTTGACGGAGACGAACAGCGAGTCGGCGATCTCCTCCGTAGTGCGCATCGACGGCAGTTCGAGCAGCAGATCGCGTTCGCGGCCGGTGAGCACGTCGACGTGCCCGGTCGAGGCCGCGGGCAGCGCGGTCATCGTGGTGGTGGCGAACGACTCCAGCCTGCCGAATCGGCCGGCGCCGCGCGCGAGCAGGTCGCGCACCGGCTTGCCGGCGTTGAAGAACGGGCGCAACGCGCTGACCGGTTCCGCGGCGGCCAGCGCTCGAGTGACCGCCTCGTGCGCGCGCCGCTGGTCGCCCGCGCGTTCCACGATCACGGCCTCCAGCAGCCAGCCTTCCACGACCGTCGGGGCCGCGAGCGCGGGTAGTTCGCCGGACAGCAGCGGTTCGATGACCTTGCGGGCCTGCGACACGCGGGCGTTGTGGGTGTGCACGACCGCGCGCAACACCGCCTGCTCACCGCACGGGCCGAACATCGCCTCCACCTGGTCCGCCATCGCCGTCGCCCACTGCTCGTCCCCCGAGCGCAACGCGATCCGCTGCACCGCGGGGGCGATATGAGCTATGACAAGGGGTATCACCTGCTGCCCGGCGACGGCCTGCCACCGTTCGCGGATGCGGCCGACGACGGCACGCGGATCACCGGCCGTCGGGAACGACACGGCGGCGTCCAAAGTGGACACCGCTAGTCCGGTCGCCGGATCAGGGCGGTCGCCCAGTGCGTGCACCGCGCGGCCAGAGAGCTCAACGGCGCGTGCGTCATCCAGCCGCAGGTATGCCTGCACACCGACCAACGCGTAGGCGAGCGCACAGACGAAGTGGGACTCCCATCCCTTCTCCTCGGCGAACTCCAACGCCTCACCTGCCTGTCTGGCCGCGGTGCGGATGTCACCGCCGGCGCTGGTCAGTGCCGCCAGATGGACCTGGCAGTCCAGCGTCGCGTGGTCGAACCGCTCTTGCCGTGCGATCGCCGACGCGCGCAGGAGATCGTGCTCCGCGCTCGGATGATCACCGGACAGCAATGCCGCCACACCGCGGTTGAGCAACGCGGTCACCTCCGCGTCGGCGCCGCCACGCCCCGCCGCCGTGCGTGCCATCACCCGCAACGCGTCACCTTGTCGTGCGTCGAAACGGCCCCGGCGCAACAACGCCGTCGCGTGCAGCACCCGCACCCGGTCCTGCCGCAACGCGAGCGGTTCGCCGCCGAGTCCGGTCAGCACCCGGTCCGCGGCTGCCACGTCGCCCGCGTCCATCGCGACCAGTGCCGCGACGACGCCGACCTGAGGCCGGGCGAGCAGGTGGCCGGGCACCGCGTCGAACACCTCCCGCAGCCGCCCGCTGCCCTCCCGCAGCACCTCGGGCAGCACCGAGTGTTCGACGATCTCGGCGGTCAGCTGGTCGTCGCCCGCCCGCAAGGCGTGTCTCAACGCCACCGCGGGTTCCTCGTTGCGGTGATACCAGTGAGCCGCGGTCTGGTGCAGTGCCATCTCGTCGGCCGGGCGCGACCTGCGCAGTTCCGCGGACAGGTGCGCCCGCAGGACCGGATGACAGCGATACCACTCCGGTGCGGTGTCCAGCCTGCTGACGAACGAGTTGGTGCGTTCCAGCGCGTCGAGCACCACACCGGGGCTGGGATGCCGGGTGAGCTCGCCCGCCAGGTCCGCGGTGATCGTGTCGCACACGCTGGTCGCGACGAGCAGATCCCGCACCGGCCGGGAATGCCGGGCGAGCACCTCCTCGTTGAGGTACCGGCTCACGACCTGGTCCAGTCCCGCGAACAGCAGCAGGTCGTCGGGACGGGCGCCCGTGGTGGACATGCGCATGACCGCGAACCGCAGCCCGCCGATCCACCCCTCCGTCTTGTCGAGCAGCAGGCCGACGTCGTCGGGGGAGAGCTGGAGCCCGTGCACGGCCAGCAGGGCCTCCGTTTCGGCGCGGGTGAAGGTGAACTCGTGCGGCAGCACCTCGCGCACCCGCCCCTCCAGATGCAGCCGGCCGAGGTGCAGAGGTGGCGGGAAACGCCCCAGCAGCACTAGTCGTAGCCGGTCGGGCGGCCGGCGGGTGATCAGGTCGATGCTCGCGAGCGCGTCGGCGTCGCGGATCTCGTGCACGTTGTCGAGCACCAGGCACACCGGGGTGGGCATCTGGTCGACCGCGGCGATGACCGCCGACGAGAAACCGGGTTCGGTCAACGGGACCGCGCCGGTCAGGCCGAGGGCGTCGCGGACGGCGGCCCGCAGCCGCTCCGGCGCGTTGTCGTGCTCGTCGAGCGTCAGCCACGCCACCCGGTCGTCACGCCGCCGCGCCCACTCGGCGAGCAGCGTCGTCTTGCCGCAGCCCGCCGGGCCGGTGACCACCGTGACCGGCGCGGATGTCACGTGTTTGTCCACTGTGGATAGCAATGTGCCCCGGGGCACGAGAGGCGTCGCCGCGGTGGGCACGCGCAGTTTCGCCTGGCCGGTCTCGGACCTGGAAGGATCACACTCCGAACTGTCGGACATTGCTCTTTGTCTCCCGATGGAGTTCGTTTGGACATGATCGTCTGATCGAACCGCATCACCGCGAAGGCGGGCATGTGGACTCGTTCGCCTGGTCTGGAACGGAAATCAGCCACAGCGCACGGCCCATGAAGCCCATCAGCCGCGGTAGCAACGAGAGCACAGCGAGTGTCCCGTTCTTGCCTGCCGGTTCGCAGTCGTCCTCACCTCCACCTGTGACGACCACGGCGAGGAAAACGGCCACGGCGAGCACGATGCGCCTGGATCGGGAACGGTCGGGTTGACGGCTCAAGATCGGTCACCTCCGCCGTCGACGCTGCTCGCCCGCACACGTGCACGGCCTCCCCCGGCGTGGGCGGTAACGGCGTGCCGGCCGGCAGGGGTTCACCTCCGGCGGGTGAGGCAGCGGGCAGGGCCGCGCCAAGAACCTTTGCCTCATGAGCCACCGACTCGCGTTGCAAGACCTGATCGACGTCGTCCGTCCCGCCCGGCCCGTCGCATCCGTCTACCTGGGATCGAGCCCGTTGCGGTCCTGGCGGGGGCGCTGGCAGCGACTGGCGGACCAGCTGCGCTGCGACGGCGCGGATGCCGAACTCGTCAGCACGATCGGCGAAGTGCTGCACCGAGCCCGTTCTCTCTACCCGACGGCCGACGCGCTCGTGGCGTTCGCGGGCGAGGAACTGCCGGCGCGCGTCTTCCACACGCCCGGCCTGCGCCATCTGGACCTGGCCTGGTTCAGCTCACCGGCTCACGTCGTGCCGCTGCTCGCCTGGCTGCAGGACCGCCCGCCGCGCGTGGCCGTGACCGCGGGGCGGTGCAGTGCCGATCTGGTGGCGGGCAACGAACACGTCTCGCTCAACTACCCGGAACCGCAGTGGCAGGACGGGGTGCGGTCCGCCGCGGCCGCGTGCGCGGAGATGCTCGTCCGCCAGGAGTCGAGGCTGCTGGTGGTCGCGGGGGAGGACGCGGTGGTGGGCGCGTTGTGGGAGGCGCTGCCCGCCCCCGTCCGCCGCGACGTCGTGGTCCGGTGGAGCGGTCGCGCTCTCACGCCGGGCCGCATCGCGGCCGAGACGCGTGCGGCCGCCCGTTCGTGGACCGAAGGCGTGCTGGCCGACTTCAACGAACGCGGCCGCACCCACCGCCTGTCCGTGGAAGGCGCCGACGACACGCTCAACGCGATCGCAGCGGGCCGTCTCGACGACCTCCTCGTGGGCTTCCCGGAGGACGTCACCGCCACCGCCTGGTACGGCCCGTCCCCGACCGACGTGGCCCGAGGATGGTCTCCAGCCCGCCGCTGCGGCATGCTCGCGGACGTGGCGGTGCGCGCCGCCCTGCTGAGCGGCACGCGGGTGCACATGATCACCGCCGGCCTGCCGTCCGCGCCGTTCGAGAACATCGGCGGCCTGTGCCGCGCGCAGCTCGCCCTGGTGCGCTCATGACCGCCGACCTGGTGCCGCTGCGCACCGCTTTCGACGTCGGCTGGCTAGGCTACCGCCGCGACCAGGTCCAGCACTACGTGGGTGAGACCGAACGCGACTTCGAACTGCTGGCCACCGACCGCGACGCCGCCGAGGCCCGCGCACTGTCGCTGACGAAGGCTCTGGAGGCCGCACGCGAGGAGAACCGCCTGCTGCGCGACCGCGTCGACCGTCTCTGCCGCCAGCCGCTGTCGCCCGACTCCGTGGGCGAACGTCTCCGTCACGCCGTCGACTCGGCCCTGTCGGAGGCCGCCGCCATCGTGGAGCGGGCCGGCGCGATCGAGGACCACGTCTGGGCGTCCGCCCGGCAGACACACGCCGAGCACCGCGACCTGCTGACCACGACCCGCGAACGCATGTCCCGCCTCGTCCGCGAGGGCGAGGCCCGCCGCCGCGCGCTGGACGAGGCGGCGGCACAGCAACGCGCGCAGGCCGACGAGGACTTCGAGCTGGCGCTGGCGTTGCGCCGCAAGGAAACCCTGCGGGACGCGCGGCTGATCGAGGAGACCGCGCGGCGCCGGGCCGACCAGACGGTGCGGGAGGCGGCGCGGCAGGTGGAGGTGCTGCGGGAGCACCGCGACCACGTGGCCGAGGTGCTGCGGGTGGTGCACGCGCTGCTGGGCAAGGCGGCCGGACACGTGCGGGCGGGGGAGAACGCGCCAGGTGGGCTGTCGGGTGGCCGGTGTGCGGAGCGTTCGGGGGCAGGGGAGAGCACTGGTGGAGATGGCCGGGGCGTGGAGGGCCCGCGGGCGGCGGAGAGCCCGCTCGGTGGGTTGTCGGGGGAGCGTTCGGGGTCAGGGGAGAGCCCGCCCGGTGGGATGGCGGTCGCGGGTTCGGGGGCGCGTGGTGCGTCGCCGGTCGGGGGCGGCCGGGAAGTGGTGGGGCCGCGCTGGGACGTTGGCGAGGGGGCGGCTGATGGGCCGTCGACCGGGCCGTCGACCGGGCGGGGTCCGGACGTGGTGGGGCCGCGGTCGGGCGAGAGTGCTCCGGCTGGGTCGTCACCCGTCCCGACTTGGCGCGCGGACCACGGCCTGCCCGCGGAGCACGGGCGCGGCGGGCCGGCGTGAAGATCCTTCCCCTGGCGCTGGCCCAGTTCATCGCGAGCTACGCCGCCACCAACATGAACGTGGCCATCAGCACGATCGCCGACGACCTGGGCACCACGATCACCGGTGTCCAGACGACGATCACCCTGTTCACCCTCGTCATGGCAGCGCTGATGGTGCCGGGCAGCAAGCTCACCGACATCTGGGGGCGCCGCCGGTGTTTCGTGCTGGGCCTCGCGATCTACGGTGCGGGCGCCCTCCTCGCGGCGCTCGCCCCCGGCCCCGGAATGCTGCTGGTCGGGTACGCGCTGCTCGAAGGCACCGGCTCGGCGTTGATGATCCCGCCCATCTACATCCTCGTCACCGCGCTCGCCACGGATCCGGCCGCGCGAGCCAAAGGATTCGGCATCGTGTCCGGCGCGGGTGGGCTGGGTGCGGCGGCGGGGCCGTTGCTGGGCGGGCTGATCACCAGTGCGTTCAGCTGGCGCGCTTCGTTCGGGCTGCAGGTGCTGGTGGTCCTCACGATCATCGTGCTGGCCCGGAACCTGCCCAAGTCCACCCCGCAGCGCGGGAGGTTCGACGGGATCGGTGCGTTCCTGTCGGGCGCGGGGTTGTTCCTGCTGGTGCTGGGTGTGTTGCGCACCAACGTGAACGGCTGGCAGGCCACCACGTGGTTGCTGATCGGAGTGGGCGCGGTGGTGCTGGCGTTGTTCGGGGTGCACATCAACAGGGCGAAGAACCCGTTGTGCGAACCGAAGCTGTTCAAGGACCGCACGTCGAACCTCGGACTCGGCACACAGCTGGTCCAGTGGCTGGTGCTGCAGGGCACGTTCTTCGTGCTTTCCGTGCACCTGCAACAGGAACAGCAGCTCAGCGCGATCGAGACCGGCGTCGCGCTGCTGCCGGCCACGATCGGCATGCTGGTCACGTCGGCACTCGCGGGCAGGTTCGCGCGGAAGTACACGCAGCGCACGCTGATCCGGGTGGGTTTCGTGCTCACCATCGCGGGCACGTTGCAGCAACCGGTCGGGCTGTTCCTGCTCGGCGCGGGCATCGGGATCATGCTGACGGCATCGGTGAACGTCGTGCAGTCGCGCTGGCCTGATGAGGACCAGGCGGACGTGTCCGGGGTGTCGCGGGCGATGTCGAACCTGGGGTCCTCGCTCGGCACGGCGCTGGTCGGGTCGGTTCTGCTCGGGGCGGGGAGTCCGTACCGCGCGGCGCTGACGTTGCTGGTTCTCTTCGCAACAGCAGGACTGGGCATGGCGTTGTTCATCCGGAGCGACGGCGAACCGCGGCGAGGATGACCTTCAACGCCACGCCCAGCAGGAGCAGGTCCAGCACCATCTGCACGGTCACGAGGACTCGCGCGGCGGTGGAAACCGGGGTGATGTCACCGAATCCGACGGTCGCGAACACCGTGACGACGAAGTACAGGGCATCGGTGCGGCTCAGCGGAACGGTGAAACTGCCGGGCTGATGCCGGGCCAGCAGGAAACACGCTTGAGCGAACACCAAGAGGAACAACGGAATCACCAGTGCGAGCGCCTGCACGCCCTGCCAGCCGGGGTGCTTCGCCCGCCCGATCATCCGCACCTGCCACCAGAACACGACCGTCACCAGCAGCAGAGCGGCGACCAGCCGGAGCACGGTGTATCCGTCCTCCGGCTGGTCTATCGGCAGGCGGTAGTAGACCAGCAGCAGCACCCCGACAGTCGCTGCCGGCCGCACCACCGCCCAGGTCACGAGGTGAACGTCTCCTTCAGCAGCTTCTCCTGGTCCGCGGACAGGTTCGTGGTGATGAGCGAGGCACCGGTCTGCTTGAACTGGTCCGCGACCCGGTCCACGACCGCGTGCTCGGACATCACGAACAACGCGGACGTGCCCGGTGTGACGCTCTCGCGGACGTCCTGGACGAAGTTGTCATCGATGCCGGCCCGGGACAGCGATCCGGTCAGCGCCCCGATGCCCGCTCCGATCGCCGCCCCCAGCACCGGGATGAAGAAGATCAGCCCGAACAGGAGCCCCCAGAACGCTCCGCCGAGCGTGCCCGCGCCGGTGAGCTTGCCGAGCTCCTTGGTCTTCGGGCGTTTCGCACCTTCCTCCCAGTAGACGTACGCCGTGTCGCGGATGGTGATCAGTTGCTGGTCCTGGAGCTTCTGCAACAGGTCGAGCGCGTTGCGCGCTCCGTCGGAGGAGTCGAACTTCCACACGGTCAAAGTGGCCATGGCCGAAACTGTGCGAGAAGAACCGAGCACGAGTCCTCACCCGCCGCGGGTGAGCTGTTCGTCGAGGGTGACGGCCGCGTCGATGAGGGCCAGGTGGGTGAACGCCTGCGGGAAGTTGCCGAGCTGCTCGCCGGTCAGCGCGATCTCCTCGGCGAACAGACCCAGGTGGTTGCCGTAGGTCAGCATCTTCTCGAACACCAGCCGCGCCTCGCGAGCACGCCCGGACAGCGCCAGCGCGGTCACGTAGTTGAAGGTGCACAACGAGAACGTGCCCTCCGACCCGCGCAGTCCGTCCGGTGCGGCCTCGGTGTCGTAGCGCAGCACGAGACTGTCGTGCACGAGCGATTCCATGGCGGCCAGCGCGTCCAGCCACACCGGGTCGTGCGGTGAGACGAAACCGACCTGCGGCAGCCGAAGCAAGGACGCGTCCAGCGCGGAGGAGCCGTACTGCTGCACGAACGCTCCGGTCGACCGGTCCCAGCCCCGTTCCCACACCTGGCCGTAGATCCGGTCGCGCACCGAACGCCAGCGTTCCACCGGCCCCGGCCTGCCCTCCGCCGTGGCGATGCGGATCGCCCGGTCGAACGCGACCCAGCTCATCACCCGGCCGTAGGTGAAGTCGGCCCGGCCGGAGCGCGTCTCCCAGATGCCTTCCTCCGGCTGGTCCCAGTTCTCCGCCAGCCACGCCAGCTGCTCGACCACCGCGTGCCAGCCGCGGTGCGAGATCCGCAGACCGCACAGGTGCGCCGCGTACACGCTGTCCAGGAACTCGCCGTGGATGTCGAGCTGCAACTGGCCGGCCGCCCCGTTGCCCGCCCGCACCGGCGACGATCCCCGGTATCCCTCGAGATGCTCCAGCACCTGCTCGGTGAGATCCGCGGACCCGTCGACGGCGTACATCACCTGCAACGGCCCGGCCTCTTCGCAACGGTCGGTGAGCCATCGCCCGAACGCCGTGGCCTCCGAGGTGAAACCCAAGCGCAGCAACGACGACACGGCGAACGACGCGTCACGGACCCAGGTGTACCGGTAGTCCCAGTTGCGCTCACCACCGAGCTGCTCGGGCAGGCCGGTCGTCGGCGCCGCGATCAGCGCACCGGAGGGCGCGTGGCTCAGCAGCTTCAACGTGATCGCGGACCGGTCGACCGCCTCCCGCCAGCGGCCCCGGTAGGTCGACTGGGTGAGCCAGCCGTGCCAGAACAGCACCGTGGCGTCGAACAACTCCCGCGCCTCGGCCGCGCTGACTGCACGCGGCGGTCCGGTGGTACCGGACTCCAGCACGATGCCACGGGTCTGGCCCTCGGTCAGGGAGAGCGTGGCGTGCAGGTCCTGGGTGGGGGTGATCTCCCCGGACACCACCCGCGGATCGCCAGGCTCGCGCACCGCGTGCAGCACCAGCCCGAACTGGCCGCAGTCGAAGATCACGCCGTCGTCGGTGAGCTTCGCGCGGTGGGCGCGACGGCCGTAGTCGAACCGTGGCACCACATCGACCTCGAACGTCATGCGTCCGCGCACGCACCGCACGATGCGCACCAGCCGATGCCGTTCGGTCTCGTTCTCGTCCGGGAGCGGCGGCATGAAGTCGACGACCTCACCCGTGCCCTCGTCGGTCATGAACCGGGTGATCAGCACCGCGGTGTCGGGGAAGTACAGCTGGCGGCCGGTGTGCCCGGAAGCGGGCCTGATGCGGCAGAACCCGCCGCGCTGCCGATCGAGCAGCGAGGCGAACACGGAAGGCGAGTCGAACCGCGGGCTGCAGAACCAGTCCACGGTGCCGTCGGTGGACACCAGCGCGGAGGTCTGCAGATCGCCGATCAGCCCGTGGTCGGCGATCAGCGGGTACGGGGGTTGTGTCGTCATGTGATCGAGACTTCGCGGCGGGGCGGGGACAGGTCTTCACCCTCCCGGACCGAGCACCGCGCCGCCTCTCGCGCGAAACGGGTGAAGATCCGCGCCGCGCGCCGGTGCCACGGTGACCGGGCAAATCCTCGTCCCGAGACAACGGAGGCACGATGCGGGAAACAGGCTGGCTCGGCTGGATCTGGTTCGCGGGCATCATGATGATGGTCATGGGCTCGTTCAACGCCATTGAGGGGCTGGTGGCGTTGTTCCGCGGTGAGTACTACGTCGTGACCGAGGAGCAGGTGCTCGTCTTCGACCTCACCGCGTGGGGCTGGATCACCCTTCTGATCGGGATTCTGGTGGCGCTCGCGGGCGCCGCGCTGCTCTCCGGTGCCGCGTGGGCCAGGGTGCTCACGGTGGTGCTCGCGGTCGTCAACTCGGTGGCCCAACTGGCGTTCATGTCGGTGCACCCGGTGTGGTCCACGATCGTCATCACGTTGTGCGTCATAGTGATCTGGGCTGTGGTCGTCCACGGTTCGGAGGCGGACGCCACGACGACGACCAAGTACGAGACGACACCTCACCATTGATGCCTCGCGCACTCACGATCCTGCTCGGTGGCGCGGCCGCGGTCGTCGTGGTCGCCGGTGTGCGGGCGGTCGCGTGGCTGGTGGCGCCGGCGATGCTGGCGTTGCTGGTCGTCATCGCGATCAGTCCCGTGCACCGGCGGCTGCGCGGCCGCGGCGCGCCGCCGTGGCTGGCGACGCTGACGGTGGTGGTGCTCGTCTACGGCGTGCTGGGCGTCGTCGCCGTCACGGTGGCGATGTCCGGTGCGCGGCTGGTCTCGATGCTGCCGGAGTTCGCGCGCGACGAACTGGTCGTGCGGGCCGAGCGGGCGATCAACGGCATCGACAGGGGGCAGCTCGTCGGCGCGATCGGCGGGCTGCTCACCGAGCTGACGAGCCTCACCACGAGCCTGGTGTTCCTGGTGGCACTGCTGCTGTTCCTCGGTGCCGAGGTCGGCTGGGCGAACTCCCGGCTGGCCGACATCGCCGCGGACCGGCCGCACCTGCGGGAGGCGCTGATCGAGTTCGTCCGGCGGACCCGGCGTTATGTGCTGGTCACAACGGTGTTCGGGTTCATCGTGGCGGTGCTCGACACGATCGGTCTGGCCCTGCTGGGCGTCCCGCTCGCGCTGTTGTGGGGTGTGTTGTCCTTCGTCACCAACTACATCCCCACCATCGGGTTCATCCTCGGCGTCGTGCCGCCCGCGGTGCTCGCGCTGCTCCAGCACGGCCCGCGCCGGGCGCTGGCCGTGCTGGTGTTCTACGTGGCGCTGAACTTCGTGGTGCAGTCGCTGATCCAGCCGCGCTTCACCGGCGACGCCGCCGGGTTGTCGACCACCGTCACGTTCCTGGCCCTGGTGTTCTGGGCCTGGGTGCTCGGCCCGCTCGGCGCGTTGCTGGCGGTGCCGCTCACCGTGCTGGTGAAGGTGTTGCTGGTCGACATCGACCCGGCGGCGGGCTGGGCGGCGGCCCTGCTCAGACCGCCGCGAAGAGGTGACAGCCCCACGGCCCCAGCGCCACGTACAGCGGGCTGAGATCGTCCTCGTGCTCGTACACCATCCCGTCGAGCAGATCGGTGTACCGGTGGAGCTCTACCGGTAGCAGTCCCTGGGCCGGCCGGTCGGAGAAGTTCACGACCACCACGTGCCGGGCACCGCCGGCGGCTGTCCACGTCCACGCGAGCAGCCGCCGGCACGACTGGTTGTCCGGCCAGCCCTCGGCGTCGAGCAACCGCCACTCGCCGAGCCGCACCTGGTGATCGCTCACGATCGCGAGCAGGCGCCGGTACCAGGCGGCGAGGTCGTGGTCGAGAGGTTCGTCCGGCCGCCGGGCCAGGAACACCGGCGGCCGGACGCGCCTGCCCTCGAACTGGCCCTCGTGCCAGAGCGTCGCACCGGGCAGCGTCGCGATCGCCACCGCGGCCGCCCGTGCGGCGGCCGGTGGGAGTTCGCTCGCGATGCGCGGCTCGTCCTGGTTCTCCAGGAACCGCAGGAGCCTGGACTGGTAGGCAGGATCGGCACGCAGGTGATCGCGCACCCCGTCCCCGCTGAGGAGCCGGTCGTAGAGCCGTTTGTCGTAGCAGAAGTTGAAACCCTGCTGCTGCAACGGCCACTCCATGTCCCAGTACGCCTCGGCGATCAGCACCGTCTCCGGGTGGTCGGAGCGCAGGCTCCCGATGACCTCCGGCCAGAAGTCCTGCTCCGGCGGCGTTCTGCCCCACGTGCGCGCGAAGACCTCGTTGGTGGCGAGCATGGCCATGTCGCAACGGATCCCGTCGCACCGTGCGGCGACCGAGCCGAGCGTCATCGTGGCGGCCGCGCGGAACGCCGGGGAGAAGGCGTCGAGCTGCAGGACGTCCGGCCACGCCGGGAAGTACGGGTCCTTGCCGCGCGCCAGCACGTTCCCCCCGACGACGAGCCACCTCCGCGGGTCGTCGGTGTAGTCGTCGGCGTCCCCGCGCACGAAGAACTCCGGATGCTCCAGCACCCACGGATGGTCCGGCGCCACGTGGTTCGGCACGTAGTCGAGGATCAGCCGCACCCCGCGCGTGGCCAGTTCGGCGCGGGCCTTCGCGAGGCCCTCGTCACCGCCGAACTCCTCGGCCACGGCGTAGCGGCGCACGCAGTACGGCGACCCGGCGACGTCCTCCGCGCGCAGGTCCGGCAGCGCCGCGCGGAACGACTCCCGCAGGCCGGCGTGCGCGTTCGCGATCGCGAGGCCCAGCACGCTGCGTTCCCACACTCCCATCAGCCACACCGCGTCGACCCCGGCCGGGGTGACCGCGTGCCAGGCGGAGGCGGGCACGTCGCCGAGGGGGACCTCGCGACCTGCCTGGTGCGACAGCTCGTTCAGCCACACGGCCGTGTTGATCTCGTAGATGACCGGTTGCTCTGGCCAGCTCATCGCGCCACCTCCCGCGGCAGCAGGGCGACCAGCGCCGTCCACCCGGTCTGGTGGCTCGCGCCGATGCCCGCGCCGTTGTCGCCGTGGAGGTACTCGTAGAACAACGGCAGCTCCTGCCAATGCGGATCCCTGTACCGCGTCTGCCCGCCGTGCACCGGCCGACCGTCCACACCGGACAGAAATGTGTCGAGCAGCCGTTCGCCGATGTCGTCCGCCACCTGGCGGAGGTTGCGCTGCCGCCCGGAGCCGGTCGGGCACTCCACGGTGAACTCGTCGCCGTAGTACTCGTGCAGGTGCCGCAACGCCCGGATGACCAGCGCGTTGATCGGGAACCACACCGGTCCCCGCCAGTTCGAGTTGCCACCGAACATGCCGCTGTCGGACTCGGCCGGCAGGTAGCCGACGCGGTGCTCGACACCGTCGACGGTGAGCACGTACGGATGTTCGGCGTGCCAGCGCGACAACGAGCGGATCCCGTGCGGGCTCAGGAACTCCGCGGGGTCGAGCATCCGCGCGAGGATCCGGCGCAGGCGACTCTCGTCGAACAACGAGAACAGCACGGGGCCGTCCGCGTCGGTCTGCGCGCCGTGCCCCCACAGCGCCGCTCGCACGGCTGGATGCCGGTCGAGGAACTCCCGCATGCCGTCCACCAGCTCGGGATGCTCGCGCCGGACCTCCGGCCCGATCACCGTCGCGGCGGCCAGCGGCAGCAACCCGACGGCCGAGCGGACCTTCAACGCCGTGGTGGTCCCGTCCGGATGCCGCAGCACGTCGTGGAAGAAGCCGTCCTCCTCGTCCCACAACCCGCTGCCCACGTTGCCGGTGGCCGCCGCGATCCACGCGAGGTTCTCGAGCAACGTCGCGGCCTGCTCCACCTCGCCCAGTTCGAGCGCCATCTGGATCAGGTTCTGGCAGTACAACGCCATCCACGCGGTGCCGTCCGCCTGGTCGATCCGCCCGCCGGTCGGCAGGGGAGCGCTGCGGTCGAACACCCCGATGTTGTCCAGCCCGAGGAACCCGCCCTGGAACAGGTTGCGGCCGTCGGCGTCCTTGCGGTTGAGCCACCAGCCGAACGCGCGCAGCAGCGGCGGGAACACTCGCGCCAGGAACTCCTTGTCGCCGTCGTACTGATAGACGAACCACGCCGCCCACGCGTGCGCCGGTGGATTGACGTCGCTGAAGTTCCACTCGTAGGCCGGAATCTGGCCGTTGGGATGCAGGTAGCGGCGGCCGAGCAGCAGTTCGATCTGCTGCTTCGCGAGCTCCGGGTCGACGACCACCAGCGGCACCGCGTGAAAGGCCAGGTCCCACGCGGCGAACCACGGGTACTCCCACTTGTCGGGCATGACGATGACGTCCTGGGCGACGAGGTGCCGCCAGTTCTGGTCGCCTGCCAGCGGATCCGCGCCTCGTTCGGTCAGCCAGCGCTCGACGTCGAACGCGTAGTACTGCCGCGACCACAGCAGCCCCGCCAGCGCCTGCCGGCACACCAGCCGTTCGTCGGTGCGCGGATCACCGCCGAGCACCTCGTCGTAGAAGTCGTCGGCCTCCTCACGCCTCGCGCTGATCGTCGCGTCGAAGTCCGCGAATGGGTCCTGGAGACTGCGGTCGCTGAGCCGGACCCTGACCTGGGCGCTGCGGCCCGCTGGGATGCGGACTTCGTGGTGGGCGGCGGCTTTCGTGCCGACGCCGTCCGGTGTGACCGCGGTGAGATCGCCGTGCAGCACGGCCCGTTCGATGCCGTCCTTCACGTGCGGGGTGACGTTGGCCGAGCCGAACACGCGCTCGTTGTCGGTCTCGTTCTCCGTCACGAGGATCGGGGCCGGCGGCGCGACGTACCACCACCGCACGCCGAGTTCCGGGTGCTCGGCCCGCACGGTGCCGGGCTCGCAGGTGTGCAGCGTCGGCATGCGGACATCGCCCGCCCACGACCAGGTGTGCCGGAACCACAGCGTGGGCAACAGGTGCAGCGTCGCGTCTTCCGGGCCGCGGTTGTGGGCCGTGACGCGCATCAGCACGTCCTCGGGACCGTCCTTCGCGTACTCCACCACGACGTCGAAGTAGCGGTCGTCGTCGAACACGCCAGTGTCGAGCAGCTCGTACTCGGGGTCCTGCCGGGTGCGCGCGGCGTTGGTGGCGACGAGGTCCTCGTACGGGAACTTCGCCTGCGGGTACTTGTAGAGCATCCGCAGGTACGAGGAAGTCGGTGTGGCGTCGAGGTAGTAGTAGCACTCCTTGACGTCCTCGCCGTGGTTGCCCTCGCCGTTGGTGAGACCGAACAACCGTTCCTTGAGGATCGTGTCGGTGCCGTTCCACAACGCCAGCGACAGACAGACGCGCTGCCGGTCGTCGCTGAACCCGGCCAGCCCGTCCTCACCCCATCGATACGCCCGATACCTGGCCTGGTCGTGGGTGAACGCCGTCCAGGCGTCGTCGCCACCCTCGCGGACCGTGCCCCACTGCCGTTCGCTGAGATACGGTCCCCACCGCCGCCACGGACCCGCCTCCTGCAGTCGCTGCTTCTCCGCACTGACCACGTCGACCACCTCTCGTCGCTCGGAAACCCCAGGCTGGCGGGGAGATCGGGCGTGCCGGTTCACCTCGCGCGGATGGTTCGGAGGTCCGCGACCACCCGTGCCGGAGGAGTTGGCCCCTCGCCGCGGCAGGCGTGACGCGAGGAGGATGAGGGGATGGCGACCGCGTTCGTGCTCGCAGGCGGTGGGAGCTTGGGCGCGACAGAGGTCGGCATGCTGGCAGCGCTCACCGACGCTGACGTCCAGCCGGACTTCGTCGTCGGCACCTCGGTGGGCGCGGCCAACGCCGCGTGGTTCGCGCTGCATCCGTCCCATGTGGACACATTGGTCGATCTTTGGGTCTCCTTGCGCCGCAACGATGTCTTCCCAATTCGGCCGGTGCGCGGTCTGCTCGGCCTGCTGGGGTTCCGCGACCACCTCGTGCCGAACTCCGCGTTGCGCCGCCTGCTGGAACGCTCGCTGGGCTCGATCGACCTGACCAGCACGGTGATACCGGTGCACGTCGGCGCGACCGATGTGCTGTCCGGCGAGGAAGTCCTGCTGTCGAGGGGAAACGCGGTCGACGCGGTGCTGGCCTCGACCGCGATTCCCGCTGTGTTCCCTCCGCTGCTGCTGGACGGCCGGTACCTGATGGATGGCGGCGCGGTGAACAACAACCCGGTGTCCCACGCGGTCGCGCTGGGCGCTGATCAGGTGTGGGTGCTGCCGACCGGGTACGCGTGCTCGTTGACCTCGCCGCCGAAGAGCGCCGTCGCGATGGCGTTGCAGGCGTTGACGTTGCTGGTCAACCATCGGCTGGCGGTGGACGTCGAACGCTATCGGGACGAGGTCGAGCTGCGGGTCGTGCCGTCGCTCTGCCCGCTGCGGGTGTCACCCGGTGATTTCAGTCGTGCGCGGGAGCTGATCGACGCCGCGTACGCGAGCACCCGCGACTGGCTGGCGGCCGGGTGCCCGGCCGGTTCGGCGCATCAGGCCTGCGGCTCGAACGCCTAGGTGGCGACCCGGTGCCCGTGAGGGCCTGGGCCCTCTGGGCTCGTTGATCCCGACAGGCGTCTGCAAGTACCACCAACACTTGATCGAATCGCCCTCAACTACACCCAACCTGTTCGCTCCCGACGGGTCCGGGAGCTGTTGGTAGTGGAAAAGTGCTTGTCGATGTTGAGTTGGTGGTACTTGCGGACGCCATCAGGGCCAGGCGACGGCTGCTTGGCGCGTCACGGACAGACCTTTGGCGGCCTGCTCTCAGTAGAAGCAGCCGGTCCTCGGCAGCGAGGACGGCGCCGGCGGCGTGCGGCCGTCGTAGATCGCGAGCAGGAAGTTCTGCGGGCAGTACGACGTCCCGCTGATCTTGATCGCGAAGTGCAGGTGCGGGCCGGTCGAGTTGCCGGTGTTGCCGGTCGTGCCGACCCGGTCGCCGGCCTTGACGGCGGCACCGTTCGCCACGGACCACCCGGAGAAGTGGCAGTAGATGTAGTCGACGCCGCTCTTGACGATCCGCAGGCCGTTGCCGCAGCCGCTGGGCTCGTTGATGCGGTAGGCGGTGCCGGTGACCGCCGCGTACGCCGGAACGTTGTTCACGGGCAGGTCGATGGCCGGGTAGTCGTGGTGCGGGTCGTCGTACTCGCTGCGCGGGAGGGCGCTCTTGGCCAGCGGCAGGCTGTAGGAGCCGCCACCGGACGACGGGGTGCCGCCGACCAGGGTCTGCCAGGTGTTCGGGCCGACGACGCCGTCGGCGGTGAGGCCCTTCGAGCTCTGGAACGCGACCGCGGCGTTGTGGGTGCCGCCGCCGAAGTCGCCGTCCTCCGCCAGGCCGTAGCCGTAGCGGTTGAGCTGGACCTGGGCGGCGCGGACCGCGTTGCTGTTGTTGCCGCGCTGGACGCTGACGATCAGCTTCGGCCAGGTGTTCGGGCCGATCTCACCGTCGGAGGACAGGCCGTTGGCACTCTGGAACTGCTTGACCGCCGTCTCGGTGGCCGGGCCGAACTCACCGTCGGCGCCGATGTTGTAGCCGCGGTGGCGCAGCAGGTGCTGGGCGGTCAGGACGTTCGAGCCGGTCTGGCCGACCTTGACGTTCGGCCACGCCGGCAGAGCGGCCTGAGCAGGGCTGACGAGTCCTATCAGAACCCCGAACGAGATCAGGGCGGCAACGAGGATTCTCATGCCCAGCACGCTAGGAACGCACCAGCACCGGCCGCCCTAGTCGCGAGACCAGTTGCGTGCGGTCGCGGCAGCCGAACTTCCTCAGCAGGTTGGAGACGTGGTACTTGACCGCGCTCACCGTGATGAACATGGCGGTGGCGATCTCCGCGTTCTCCCACCCCTCCGCCACCAGCCGCAACGCCTCGCGCTCGCGGTCGGTGAGCGACGCCGGCGGGGGAGTGGGCAGCAGGGACGACACCAGCCGCGGCGACACCCAGCCGCCGAACCGGTGCACGTCGTGGATCGCCCGCACGATGTCGTCCAGCGGGTCGTCGGCGAGCACGAGCCCGGTCACGCCCGCCCGGACCAGACCGTCGACGGCACCGGCGAACGGCAGCACCGCGACGGTCCGCGGCCCACTGGCGGTGGAGGCGTCGGCAACGGTCACATCGGCGGGAGTGCCTGGGGCAGCCCATGGCAGGGCGGCGAGGCGCGAGGAGATCTTGTCTGCCAGCAGGGCGCTGTGCAGCGACAGCGCGACATGGATTTTCCGCACAGCCCGGAACGGTCTGCTGAGGACCGTATTTTCCCGTATCGGCTGCGTATAACGCCTGGTCGTTGTTACCGTTCCGCCGATCGTGGGGAGGGTGCGTGGAGTTCCGGGTGCTCGGTCCGCTCGTCGTCGTGGCAGGGAACGCCGAGGTGCCGTTGCGTTCGGCGAAGCAACGGATCCTGCTCGCGATGCTGCTGCGGCACGCGAACACGCCCGTCTCGCCGCAGCGGTTGATCGAGGCGTTGTGGGAGTCTCCACCGGCCTCCGCGCAGGAGAACGTGCGGCTGTACGTCTACCAGCTCAAACGCGCGCTCGATCTCGGCGACCGGATCACGCGCAAGCCGACCGGGTACGAGCTCACGATCCACGACGGTGAACTCGACTCGAACCGTTTCGATCAGCTGGCCGAGGACGGCGAACAGGCGCTCGCCGATGGCAACCCGGCCAAGGCCGCGGATCTGCTCGCCGAGGCGCTCGGCAAGTGGCGCGGACCGGCTTATCCGGACCTGCCCGACCAGTTCGCGGCACGGTTCGACGAGGCACGGCTGAGAGCCGTCGAAGCGCGTGTCACCGCGGAGCTGGCCCTGGGCAGGCACGCCGAGGTGATCGGTGAGCTGGCCGAACTCGCGGAGGCCCACCCGTACCGGGAACCGTTGCACGCCAAGCTGATGACGGCTCTCTACGGGGCGAACCGGCAGGCAGAGGCGCTGGAGGTGTTCCGGCGGGCGCGCGAACGGCTCGTCGAGGACCTCGGCATCGAACCGGGCCCCGACCTGCGCGGCCTGCACGAGACGATGCTGCGCGGCGAGCAGGTAGACGAACCCGTTCCGCCCAAGCTCTCCCGCGCCGACTGCCCGTATCGCGGCCTGATGGCGTATCAGCCGGAGCACCACCCGTGGTTCTTCGGCCGCGACCACCTCGTCGAACTGGTCACGCGCAGGATCGAGCGCTATCCCGTCGTCGGGGTGTTCGGTGCGTCCGGCAGCGGCAAGTCCTCGTTGCTCAGGGCCGGTGTCGTCGGCGGGCTCGGCGAGACGTGGCGGCCGGTCGTGATCACCCCGACCGCGCGCCCGATGGAAGCGCTCACCACCGCGCTCGCGTCGATCACCGGCAAGCGCGCTGACCTGGGCAGCGACCCGGCAGCGTTCGACGTCGACGTGCGCAACGCGCTCTCCGGCGGTCCGGACGACGTGCGCGTGCTGCTCGTCGTGGATCAGCTGGAAGAGCTGTTCACGTTATGTGCCAACGAAAGTGAGCGCTCACAGTTCATCGCCGTGCTGCTGGACGCGGCGCAGGGACCGCACCGGCGCACACGGGTCGTGTTGGGCATCCGGGCGGACTTCCTCGCCCACGTCACGCAGCACCCCGGCCTGGTGACCGCGCTGGCCGACGAGGCGACCGTGCTGGTCGGGCCGCCGTCGACCGCCGACCTGCGGGACATCGTGCTGCGCCCGGCGGCGATGAGCGGCCTGTCCGTCGCCGCCGACCTGCTCGCCACCGTCCTCTCCGACGTGGACGCCGAACCCGGCGGGCTCCCGTTGCTCTCGCACGCGCTCGTAGAGACCTGGCAACGTTGCGGCGCCGAGCTGAACCTGGCCGCGTATCGGGCCGGTGGCGGGGTGCACGGCGCGATCGCCCAGACCGCCGAACGCGCCTACGACGAACTCGGTGAGGCCGAACAGCAGGCCATGCGCCGGATCCTGGTGCGCCTCACCGCGTTCGGCGACGGCACCGAGGACACCCGCCGGCCGATCCGCCGCGCGGAACTCGACGGCATCGCCGCACCGCGGGTGATCGACGGTGTGCTGGACCGGCTGGTCGCCGAACGGTTGATCGTGCTGGACGAGGACACCGTCGAGATCGCGCACGAAGCCCTGATCCGCGCCTGGCCGCGGTTGCAGCGGTGGCTTTCCGACGACCGCTCGACGTTGCTGGTGCACCGCAGGCTCACCGCGGCCACCCACACGTGGTCCGAGCTGGACCAGGACGACGGCGCGCTCTACCGCGGCACCCAGCTGATCACCGCGTCCGCCTGGGCGCAGGACCACCCCGGCGAGCTGAACGCGGCCGAGGAGGCGTTCCTCCTGGCGAGCCGTGACCGCGACGAGGCCGAGCAGGTGACCGTGAAGCGCCGCAACCGGCTGCTCACCAAGCTCGTCGCGATCATGGGCGTGCTGCTCGTGCTCGCCGCGGGCGGTGGCGGTGTCGCGTGGTGGCAGTCGCGGGAAGCCCAGCTGCGCCAACGGATCGACCAGTCGCACCAGCTCGCGTTGTCGGCTCGCGGTCTCGTCGACACGGCACCCGACCTCGCCGGGCAGCTCGCCATCTCGGCGTACCGGCTGCACGCGGACGACGACACCCGAGGTGCCCTGCTCAGCACCGCCTCCGCGCCCCGGCGGCGCGTCGACCTGAACACCGATGGCCCGCCCGTGCTGGACGTGAGCGTGTCGCACAAGGGCGACGTGATCGCCACCGCCGACCGCGACGGCAACGTGACCCTGTGGGATCCCAAGACGCGTGAGCGAACGTTGTTGTTGTCCGACCACAATGGACTCACCGAGGGAGGGTACGCCCGCCAGGTCGAGTTCAGCGCGGACGACAGGTTCATCGCCTCGAACGCCACCATGCCGACGTTGGCCGGCAGCCGCGGCGACGTCGTGGTGTGGGACCTTTCAACCCGCCAGGTCGTGTTCTCGAAACGGTTCGAGGTGCTCACCACCGGGCTCGCGTTCCACCCGGCCGGGACGTCGTTCGCGGTCGGTGTCGCGGGCGGCGACGTCCAGATGTGGGACGTGGCCTCGAAGACCAGCCGGGTGCTGAAAGGACACGCGCACGAGGTGAACTCGCTGGCGTTCAGCCCGGACGGCGCTCTGCTCGTCACCGCGAACGGCAAGGACCATCCGCTGGTCTGGGACGTCGCGGCCGGCAGCAGGGTCGGCGAGATCCCGTCGCTGGAGGTCAACAACGTCAGCTTCGACGGCCCCGCCAAGATCACCACGGCGACCCTGCGCAACGGCGTGAACTTCTGGGACGTGACCGGGAAGCTGTTGTCCGAGCTGCCGAAACAGGGCCCGTACGCGTGGGAGGCGTCCGCGCCGGTCGGCGGGCGGATGGCGGTGGCGGACGAGGACGGGCTGATCACGATCTGGGACATCCGCACCGGCCGCCCCATCACGACCTATCGCGACCGCGGCCGCACCGAGTCCAGATCGCTCGCGCTGGGCCGTGATGGCACGTTGCTGGTGTCCGGCGGCTTCGGCCGGACCGTCGCGGTGCGCGAGGACGCCGTGCCCGCGTTCACCGGACATGCCGACGGCGTCAACGACATCGACGTCTTCGAGGACACCGTCGCGTCCGCCGGTGACGACGGAACCGTGCGGCTGTGGCAGCTCGACGGCACCGCTCTGGCCACTTTGGACGGTCATCCGGACCGGGTGGAGTCAGTGTCGTTCAGCCCGGACGGCAGCCGGCTGGCCGCGTTGACCCGCGACCACACCATCACGATCTGGGACGTCGCCCGGCGCTCGCGGCTGTCGTCGTTCTCCTACAGCGGTTTGGGAGCCTCGACCGACATCGCCTACCAGCCGGACGGGCGCGGGATCGTCACCGCGTCGCTCGGCCGGTTCCGCTGGAGCCTGCCCGACCTCGCGCAGGGCACGTTCTCCGGCGGCCCGTACATCGCGAGCGCCGTCGAGTTCACGCCCGACGGCCGCCTGCTGATCTCGACCGACCCGGCAGGCGGCGCGATGCTGTGGAACGTGGCCGCCGACAAGCTCGAACGGCGCGTCAGCACCGGTCAGGGTGATGTGCGTGACGTGGCGATCAGCCCGGACGGCACCAGGTTCGCCACGGCGGGCGCGAACCGGACGGTCAAGGTCTGGGACGTGGCCACCGGTGCCGAGCTGATGACGTTGTCCGGCCACTCCGCGCCGGTCGTGACGCTGGCGTTCAGCCCGTCCGGGGATGCGCTCGCGTCCGGGGGAGAGGACGACGCGGTCGTCGTGTGGAACCTCGGCACCCGCACAGGCGCCACGCTGACCGGGCACACCGGTCCGGTGCAGGCCGTGGCGTTCACGCGGGAGGACGAGCTGGTGTCCGGCGCGAACGACTCGCGGATCATCCGCTGGTCGCTGTCCACCGTGGACGCGGAGAAGCGGATATGCGCGGAGACCTATCCGCGTTCCGAGGTGTGCGGCACGACCAGGCCCGACTCGTAGGCGATGACGACGAGCTGGGCGCGGTCGCGGGCGTGCAGCTTGGTCATCGCGCGGTTGACGTGGGTCTTCGCGGTGAGCGGGCTGATCACCATGCTCGCGGCGATCTCGTCGTTCGACAGGCCCCTCGCGACCATCACCACGGCTTCGCGCTCCCGGTTGGTGAGCTGGGTGAGGCTGGTGCTGGGTTTGAGCGGCTGGCTGACGTACCGGTCGATCAGCCTGCGCGTGATCGACGGGGCGAGCAGCGCGTCGCCGCGCGCCGCGACCCGGACGGCGTGCAGGAAGTCCTCCGGCTGGACGTCCTTGACGAGGAACCCTGCCGCGCCGGCTTTCAGGGCGTGGAAGACGTACTCGTCGAGGCCGTAGTTGGTGAGGATCACGACGTGCGTGCCGGCCAGCGCGGGGTCAGCGGCGATGTGCCTGGTCGCCTCGATGCCGTCGACCTCGGGCATCTGGATGTCGATCAGCGCGATGTCCGGGGTGTGTTTCCGGGCCTGTTCCAGGCCTTCCCGGCCGTTCGCGGCCTCCGCCACGACCTCGATGTCGTCCTCCGCGTTGAGCAGCGCGCGGAAACCGCTGCGGATCAACGGCTGGTCGTCCACCAGCAGGACGCGGATCATGGCTGTGCCACGGGGAGTTCGGCCTGGACGGTGAAGCCGCCCTCGTTGCGTGGTGCGGCGTTGAGCTTGCCGCCGAGAGCGGTTACCCGTTCTCTCATGCCCAGCAGTCCGACACCCGGTTCGGCGGTGTTCGTGGGCGATGCCGTGCCGTCGTCGTCGACGCGGATGAGCAGCGCGTCCGGCCGGTAGTCGATGCTGATCTTCGCGCTCGCGGCGGCGGCGTGCCGCGCGATGTTGGTCAGCGACTCCTGCACGATCCGGTACGCCGTCCGTTCCACCGCCGCGGGAACACCATCGTGGCGGCCTTCGATCGTGAGTTGTGCGTCCAGGCCGGTGGCTCTGGCTCGCTGGACCAGCTCGGGGACGTCGTCCATGCCGTGCGGCGGGTTCTTGTCGTCGTCTCTCAGTGCTTCCAGCGTGGCGCGGAGCTCCCTGGCCGCTTCTCGTCCGGCGTCCCGGATCGCGACGAGGCTTTCCGGTACCTGTTCGCCGCGTTTCTGGGCCAGGTGGACGGCGACCTCGGCCTGCAGCTTGATCACCGAGATCTGGTGCGTGAGCGAGTCGTGGAGTTCGCGGGCGATGTGGAGGCGTTCCTCGTTCGCACGCCTTCTGGCCGTCTCTTCCTTGGTGCGCTCGGCTTCGTCGGCCCTTCGTTCGGCCTGCCTGAGCGCTTCCCCGGCGGCCGCGGCGGCGATGAGCCAGGCGATCTGGAGGACGTCCCGGGTCTGCGCGAACGCCTCGTAGGTGGTGAGGTCGCGCGGCGAGAGGAGTGCCGCGAGGGGGAGCGCGGCGATCATCAGCACGGACCCGGCGAGCGTGACCGCGCGATGGCCGGCCCTCATCGTCGCGTAGACGGCGAACAGGAACGCGATCACCGGGACCTCGGCCCCGGTCGCCTGGTATCCCAGCGCGAGGAGTCCGGTGGCGGCGAGCACGGCTCGGGGTGCTGTTCTGCGTGCGACGAGGACGAGTCCGCTGGCGGCCAGCAGGACGTAGCCCGGTGCGGTGGCGGGGTGCCCGGCCACCACGAGGCTCGCCGCGACTCCCGCGGCGATCGCCCAGTCCAGCCAGCGCCTGTTCATTGCTGCACCTTAAACCGATGTTCGCGCTGGTAGATCCTGCGTGGGGATGACTGTTCGCCTACTACGCCTGCAGTAGGCACTGTCTGCGCTCGCACGACGACCCGCGGTGGGTCTCTCGGACAGGCTGGTGCCCATGTCACTTGCACAGGCTGCTTATGAGATGACCGCGGGGCGCGCCTGGTCCTTGGTGGGCGGAGCGCTCGGCCTGGTCGGAGTTGTGTTCGGAGTGCTGGCGCTGACGCGGCGCCGGGGTGCCGTCGTCGCTGTCGCCGCCGGCGCGACCGGGGTGGTGATCGGCGCGCTGGTCGTGTTGATGGCGAAGGGCGGTCCCGGCACCGGTTACGGCATCGTCGGCGGCTACGTCTCGCTGGTGGTGGGCCTGGTCGCCTGTCTGTTGGGCGGCCTGGCTATGCGAAAAGCCGCTCGGGCTGGTGCACAGCGCGCCGGGTGATCAGCCCGGCCGCACCCCGCACGACGGCGAACTCGCCGAGCGGCGATGCCGTCAGCCGGGTGTGCCGCTCGCCGCCCGCGAGCACCCTGGTGTCCATTTCGGACTGAACAGCGGCGCTGAGATGCTCGTACAACACGGCATAGCTGCCGCCGAGCACGACCGTGGGCACGTCGAAGAGGTTCATCAACGTCGCCAGCCCGACCCCGAGCGCCGTCCCGGCCTGGTGAACCGAGTTCAGCGCCTTGGGATCGCCGCCCTCGAGTGCTTTGTGGAGCGAGTCGAGCCGGCGTCGTCCCGCCTCCCGCAGGATGACGTCGAGCCCCGCATACCGCTCCACACACCCACGGCTGCCACAGGTGCACTTGGTGCCGTTGCGTTCGATCACCACGTGTCCGAGCTCGCCCGCGAACCCGCTGGCCCCGCGGTAAACCTCACCGTTCAGCACCACGCCGGCGCCGATGCCGACGTCCGCCGACACGTGCACGAAGTCCTCACCCGCGAGGTGCCGCGGCCACAGGTGGGCGAGCGCGGCGAGGTTCGCCTCGTTGTCCAGCTCGACGTCGAGCTGGAGCCGATCGCGGAGCGCGCCGGCCAGCGATACGCCGACGAGGTTGGGCAGGTTCGGCGCTCTGACGACAACGCCGTCGTGCACCACACCCGGTACCGCGAGTCCGGCGCCGAGCAGCTTGCGGTCGCCGGTGATCTCGCGGATCAGCTCGGTCACCCGGTCGAGCACCTCGTCCGGCGTGGCCTTGCGCATGTCGGCGGGCACGAGATGACGGCGGATCGTCTCACCGTCAAGTCCCAGCGTCTCGACGGCGAGGTGGCTGACGTTGATCTCCGCGCCGACCGCGACCGGCCCTTCCGGATGAAACCGCAGCGGCTTGGACGGCCTGCCGACGCCGGCGAACGTGGCGGGTTCCTCGAGAAGGATCCCGTTGGCCAGCAACGGCTCGGTGAGGTTGGACAGCGTCGCCTTGGTCAGCCCGGTGCGAGCCGCGAGGTCGGCGCGCGAGCCGGGCCGGTCGACCAGGGCGAGCAGGACCGTCCGCAGGTTGCCGAGGCGAACCTGGCGCAGGTGGTCGACGGTGGTCATCGCGCCCAGTATCGCTGCGGGGCCACGGCGGCCCGCGCTGGACCGCCCCTGTGAGCCGTCGCCCGCCGCCGTTCGGCCGTCATCGGCTCAGGTACCGCTCTGCCGCCTCCCCGTACCGCGCCCGGATCTCCGGCACCGCCGCAGCCTCGTACCGCGTGCTCTCGGCCCCGGACCACTCCGGCGGCAGATCCCCGCCCGCGAGTGCCCAGGCAGCCTGCCGCGCGGCACCGTCAGCGACGTACTCGCCCGGCGCGGGCACGGTGACCGGCACGCCGAACACCATCGGCGCGATCTCCCGCACGGCCGGAGACACCGCAGCACCGCCGACGAGGCGCACGCCCGTGACTTCCGCACCCTGCGAGGCGAGGGCGTCGAGCCCCACCGCGAGGCCGCACAGCATGCCTTCGACGGCGGCGCGGGCGATGTTGGCGGGCGTGGAGTTGCTGAGCGTCAGGCCGTGCAGGGCGCCGGTCGCGTCCGGCAGGTTCGGGGTCCGTTCGCCTTCCAGGTACGGAACCAGCACCACGCCTTCGGCGCCGGGTTTGGCCGACAACGCCAGCGCGCTCAGCTGAGCGAGATCGACGCCGAGCATGCGGGCCGTGGCGTCCAGCACACGGGCGGCGTTCAAGGTGCAGGCCAGCGGTAGGTAGCGGCCTGTGGCGTCTGCGAAACCCGCCACGATCCCGGAGGCGTCCGAAGCCCTGACCTCGCTGGTCGCGGTCACGACGCCGGACGTGCCGAGCGACACCACGACGTCCGTGCCTCCGCCGACGCCGAGCATGGCCGCCGCGTTGTCACCGGCGCCCGCGCCGAGGCGCATGGGGCCGTCGACCGACTCGGAGGGACCGAGCACGCGCGGCAGCAACACGTCGGAGCGGCCCAGGCCGAGGGAGACCAGGTCCGGCACGTAGGCGTTGGCGACCGAGTCGAAGTAGCCGGTGCCGGACGCGTCCGAGCGGTCGGTGACCAGGTCGGCGAGATCACCGGTACCGCGCAGTCGCCACGTCAGCCAGTCGTGCGGCAGGCAGACGGCGGCGGTGCGCTTGGCGTTGGCCGGTTCGTGCTGGGCGAGCCAGCGGAGTTTGGTGATGGTGAACGACGCGACCGGGACCAGCCCGATCCGCGCCGCCCACTGCTCCGCGCCCAGCTCGTCGGTCAACGAAGCTGCGGCACCTGCGGACCTGGTGTCGTTCCACAGCAACGCTTCCCGCACGACGTCGCCGTCCTCGTCGAGGCAGACCATGCCGTGCTGCTGGCCCGCCACGCTCAATGCCGCCACGTCGTCGAGCCCGCCGGCGTCCGCGAGCGCCGACTGCAGTGCGTTCCACCAGTGCGACGGGTGCACCTCGGTGCCGTCCGGGTGGGACGCGCGGCCCTCCCGGACGAGCTTGCCGGTCTCCGCCTCACGCACCACGACCTTGCACGACTGCGTCGAGGAGTCGACGCCCGCGACGAGCGTCATGTCAGCGCGCCCCGGCGAGGTGCTCGAGCGCGAGCTGGTTCAGGCGCACGAAGCCGTAGCCGCGCTCGCCGGCCTTGTCCGGGTCGAAGCTGTCGTCGTTGATCAGGTCCTGGTAGGACTCGCCGTCGCCGAGCGTCGGCTTGCCCAGGTCCGCGACACCCGCCACGGCCAGCGCCTCCTGCACCTCCGGGTCGGCCCGGAACGCCTTGGCGCGGTCGCGGAGCAGCAGGTACGTCGACATGTTCGCCTTGGCCGAGTCCCACACGCCGGTGATGTCCTCGGTGCGCGACGGCTTGTAGTCGAAGTGCCGCGGCCCTGCGTAACCGGCGGTCTCCAGCAGGTCGACCAGCGCGAACGCGTTCATCAGGTCGCCGTGCCCGAACACCAGGTCCTGGTCGTACTTGATGCTGCGCTGCCCGTTGAGGTCGATGTGGAACAGCTTGTCGTGCCACAACGCCTGCGCGATGCCGTGCACGAAGTTCAGCCCGGCCATCTGCTCGTGCCCGACCTCGGGGTTGAGCCCGACCAGGTCGGCGCGGTCCAGCGTCGTGATGAACGCCAGCGCGTGCCCGACCGTCGGCAGCAGGATGTCGCCGCGCGGCTCGTTCGGCTTCGGCTCGATCGCGAACCGCAGGTTGTATCCCCGGTCCGTGACGAACTGGGTCAGCAGGTTCATGGCCTCGCGGTACCGGTCGAGCGCCGCGCGGACGTCCTTCGCCGTGTCGTACTCCGAGCCCTCGCGCCCGCCCCACAGCACGTACGTCTCCGCGCCGAGCTCGGCCGCCAGCTCGATGTTGCGCAGCACCTTCTTCAGCGCGAACCGCCGCACCGCGCGGTCGTTGCTGGTGAAGCCGCCGTCCTTGAAGACCGGGTGGCTGAACAGGTTCGTCGTGACCATCGGGATGACCATCCCGGTCTCGGCCAGCGCGCCCTGAAGCCTGCCGATCTGCTTCTCGCGGTCCGTCGCCGCGAACCCGAACAGGTCGTCGTCGTGGAACGACAGGCCGTAGGCGCCCAGCTCGGACAGCCGGTGCACCGCCTCGACGACGTCCAGCTCAGGCCGCGTGGCCTCGCCGAACGGGTCACGACCCTGCCAGCCCACGGTCCAGAGACCGAAGGAGAACTTGTCTGCGGGAGTGGGGGCAGCGGGCGCAGTCATCTTCCACCTCGTTCGTTCAATGCTTGAACTTAGTCTGGACAGTACGACGCGCGGCCCGTGATCGCAATCGCTCAGGCGCTGTGCCGCGTGGCGACCGCCTCGACCGCGGGCGCGAGTGCCTCGGCGATCTCGCGGTAGCCGGCGGCGGACGGGTGGAAGCGGTCAGGGGCGAAGAGCGAGGGGTCCGCGGCGAACCGCGGCGTGACGACGCGTTCGACGTGGGCGACCACGCCGCCCGCTCGGATCACGGCCTGCTGCTGCACCTGGGCGTAGTCCCGGCTCACGGCGGACACGACGTCGCGCAACGCGGGCGGCACGTGGGCGACGACGCTCAGGTCGGGCGCGGTGCTGACGACGACCTCGGCGCCTGCCAGGCGCAGCTCCGTGACCGCGTCGTGCAGCTGCTGCGCCCCGACGTGCGCGGGGATGAACCTGGTCAGGTCGTTCGCCCCGATCACCACCACGGCGATGTCCACCCCGCTCGCCACCGCGGCACGCACCTGCGCGCGCAGGTCGGCCGACCGCGCACCTGGGACGGCGTGCACGCTCAGGTCGACGTGGTGCCCCGCCGCCCGGAGGCGCTGGGCGAGCAACGGGCCGAGCGTGTCCTCGCGGCGAGTGCTGCCGACACCCGCGGCGATGGAGTCGCCGAGCAAACACAGACGCATACCCCTAAAACGGCGAGCGTCGAGGTGCTGTTCCTGGTCAGACTGTGACGGTGGACGAACTCCTGGGGTGGTGCGTGGTGGCGAACGTCGCCGCCACTGATCTGAAGCACTTCTCACCCGGAACGAAACTCTGGGTGCTGCCACCGCAGTGGGGTGACGGCGGACAGGACGTCGTGGTGGTCGGCAAGCATCGAGGCAGCCCTGGGCCGTTGTCCCGGATGGTCGTGCCTCGGGTGCACCTGACGGACTTCCGGGTGCGCGGGGTCTACCAGCCCGCGGTGCACCGCCAGCTCACCAAGGAGTGGAAGCGAGGCCGGAGTGTGCCCGGCCAGTGGGAGTCGCAGGAGGCGGCGGAGAAGGTCGTCGAGTGGTGGGCGCGCGACGCGGCCATCCATGCTGGAGTGCGCCGCCCGCTGAAACGAGTGGACTTCTACCACCGGCTCGCCCAGGTGTTGCCGGGGCACGTCCTCCAGCAGTGGGCCGTCCAGGACGTCGTGAACCCCGAGCTCTCGTTCGAACTCGGCGAGGTGTTCCGCGATCAGCAGGAGGTGGACGCGGTCCGCGAGTTGCGGGAACTCCTGGACACCATCACCACGTCCGGCGTCGCCAACCGGGGGAACAACGAGCTGTGGCCCGTTGTTGGTACCACTGCGGGCAAGATTCAGGCGCTCCTGATTCGCTAAACCGCTGTCGTGCGGGTGTTCCTGTGTCTACACTCCACGATCAACAACCCACGATCACCAGCACCGAACGAGCGACGAGAGGAGACCGGCCATGCGCACCGCTGCCGTCCTCCCGTCCCGTTTCGACGTGATCCTCGTGTCTTCGCACCCCGGCTGCCCGCTGCGCGCCGGGCACCGGAGTGTCTGACGAACCCGCTGAGGCGTTCGTCGGCTCATCGCGCTGACCTGTAGTCCTTTCGCATCGAAAAGGCACTGAGCCATGCGCACGACCACGCTGAACACCGTCCGCAACCTGGGCATCCTCGCCCACGTCGACGCGGGCAAGACCACGCTCACCGAACGCGTCCTGTTCGCCACCGGCACCACCTACAAGCGCGGCGAGGTCCACGACGGCACCACCGTCACCGACTTCGACCCGCAGGAGCGCGATCGCGGCATCACGATCTTCGCCGCGGCCGTCAGCTGCACGTGGGACGGCCATCGCGTCAACCTCATCGACACGCCTGGGCACGTCGACTTCTCCGACGAGGTCGAACGGGCGCTGCGCGTGCTGGACGGGGCTGTCGCGGTGTTCGACGGGGTCGCCGGCGTCGAACCGCAGAGCGAGTCGGTGTGGCGGCAGGCCGATCGGCACGGCGTGCCGAGGATCGCGTTCGTCAACAAGCTCGACCGGGCGGGCGCGGACCTCGACAACGCCGTGGAGTCCATCCGCACGCGGCTGCACACCGTTCCGCTCGTGGTGCAGCTGCCGATCGGCGCCGAGGACGGGTTCGTCGGCGTCGTCGACCTGGTCCGCATGCGTGCGCTGACCTGGGCAGACGCGTTCGAGGAAGGTCCCGTACCGGAAACACTGATGGCGGAAGCACAACGGCGTCGTCGCCTCCTGGAGGAGACGGTGGCGGAGCTGCATCCGGACGCGCTGGAGGAGTTCTTCACTGGAGGTCTGTCCGATGAGACGTTGCGGAAGGCGTTGCGGGAACTGACCCGTCAGGGTGCCGGCACCGTCGTGCTGTGCGGCTCGGCGTACCGGAACCGCGGCATCGAACCGTTGCTGGACGCGGTGATCGCCTACCTGCCGTCCCCTGTGGACGTTCCGCCGGTCCGGGGCGTCGACGGCGAGGAACGGCGGCCGGATCCGGACGAACCGTTCGCGGCGTTGGTGTTCAAGGTGAATGCCACTCCCAACGGGCGGTTGACGTACGTCCGCGTCTACTCCGGCACCCTCCACAAGGGAGAGACGGTCAGCGTGGCGGGACGGGCCGAGCGCATCGGCCGGATCCTGCGCGTCCAGGCCGACCGTCACACGCCGGTCGACCAGGCCGTCGCGGGTGACATCGTGGCACTGGTGGGGCTGAAGTCGGCTCGCACGGGGACAACCCTTTGCGCGCCAACGGCTCCGCTGCTGCTGGAACCTCCGGTCTCGGCTGATCCGGTCGTGTCGGTGGCGGTGGAGACGAAGACCAGTGCCGACAACGGCCGGCTAGCCGAGGCGTTGGCGCATCTGGTCGACGAGGACCCGTCACTGCAGGTGAGGACGGACCCCGAGACCGGTCAGACGGTGTTGTCCGGCCTGGGTGAGCTGCACCTGGAGGTCGCCGTGGAGAAGGCGCGCACGAACCACCGCATCGAGATCACCATGGGACGGCCTCGCGTCTCCTACCGCGAAACCCTCGCGGCAGGTGTCACGGGATTCGTTTACCGGCACGTGAAGCAGGACGGAGGTTCGGGACAGTTCGCCCACATCGTCATCACCACCGAACCGCTGGAGACCGGGTTCGAGTTCCGGTCGGCGGTCACCGGCGGGCGGGTGCCGCAGGAGTTCGTCCGCGCAGTCGAACAGGGCTGCCGGGACGCGCTCGGCGAGGGCCCGCTCGGCCATCCGGTGACCGGGCTGCGGGTGACGCTCACCGACGGGTCCACGCACGTCAAGGACTCCTCGGAGATGGCGTTCCGCACGGCGGGCCGGCTCGGGCTCCGCGAGGCGCTCAAGGCGGGCACGATGACGTTGCTCGAACCGATCGCCGAGGTCACGGTCACCGTGCCGGACGACTATCTCGGTGGCGTGCTCGGTGACCTGGCCGCGCGCCGGGGCCGGATCCTCGGTTCCGCCGCCAGGACGGGCACCACGGTGGTGACGGCGAGCGTGCCGCTGGCGGAGATGTTCGGTTACGTGACGAGGTTGCGCAGCCGGACGCAGGGCCGCGGCTCGTTCACCAGCCGCCCCACCGGTTACGCGCCGGCATAGTTGGACCGCGGGCCCGCGCTGCGAGAGTTGCAGCGCGGGCCTGTGCCATGATCGGCAGGGTGGATCCCCTGCGCGTCATGTCGTTCAACCTGCGCTACGCCTCGAACACCGAGCCGAACTCGTGGGTCGCGCGGCGCCCGGTCATGGCCCAGCTGCTGCTCAACGAACGGCCGACGCTGTTAGGCACTCAGGAAGGGCTTTACGTCCAGCTGCGGGACATCGCGCACGACCTGCCCGCCCACTACGACTGGATCGGGCTCGGCCGGGCCGGCGGCAGCCACGACGAGTTCATGGCGATCTTCTTCGACACGCTCCGGCTGGAGCCGCTCGAGTTCGACCACCACTGGCTCTCCGCGACACCGCACGTCGTGGGTTCGAGGTCGTGGGGCAACAACGTCATCCGCATGGTGACGTGGGCCAGGTTCGCGGACCGCTTGACGGGCAAGCAGTTCGTGGCCGTCAACACGCACTTCGACCACGAGTCGGAGAACTCCCGCCTGCGCAGCGCCGAGTTCGTGCGCGACCGGATCAACGCCTTCACGCTGCCGGTCGTGCTCACCGGCGACTTCAACGCCCCGGCCGCCTCACCCACCTACTGCACCCTGACCAACGGGCTGACCGACACGTGGCTCGCGGGCCCGCGGACCACCCCGGCGTACGGGACGTTCCACGGCTACGGACCGCTCATCCCGGACGGTCCGCGCATCGACTGGATCCTCACCCGCGGCGCCGCGGTCCAGGCGGCCGCGATCAACACCTACCACCGGGACGGCCAGTTCCCGTCCGACCACCTGCCGGTGCAGGCTTCCATCACCTTCTAGGCGCCCACTCCGGCGGCAGTTCGTGTGAACAAGTCGGTGCGCCATCGGCCCGTGCCTGCCGGAGATCCAGGTACGGCCCGGCGATCTCGGCTCGCGGCACGCCGCCCAGTGCGAGCACGGCGTCGCCCGCGGCCAGCACCTGGCTCCGCATCCGTTCGTGGTCGACGGCAGCGGCGCCGAACGACGGTGCCCAGAGCGTCCACGGCCCGGAGATCATCGCCATCGTCGGGATCAGGTGCGAGTGGAAGTGCGTGCCGATGCCACCGAACGAGCACTGCGGCGGCGCCCGGCCCGGCACCGGAACATCGCTGCCTGGCAACACAAAAGTGCGATCCACCGCGCGTCCGGCCAACGCCGTGGAGGCGGCTTGAGCGAGCACGGGACTGCCGGCGAACCAGCCCGAGAGCTCGGCCGCGCCCGTTGGTTGCAGGGAACCCGCGCTGGGCAGGAACTCCCGCGTGCCGAGGTGTTCCAGGACGAACGCGAACGCCACGGAACCCTTGTCGTACTCGGCATCCAGTGCTCGCGCCCGGAACTCGCTGCCTTCCGCCGGGCGGTGCAGGTGGCCGGTCGCGAAGACGAACTCGATCGTGCGCGGCCGGCAGCGCAACGGCAGCCGGGCGAGGTGGTCGGCCAGGGCGAGCAGCGCGACGGTGCCGTTCTCCTGCACCCAGCCCACGCCGTCGGTGTTGGTGTCGATGACGATCCGCTCGCTGCTCTGTCCCGGCAGGGTGGCGATCAACGAGCGCGTCGACCCCGGAAAACGCCCTGCCAGCACGCCGATCGTCGTGCGCCGGCCGACCTGCAGCTTCAGTGCCGCGTCGGAGCCGACGAACACGCCGGGCACGCGGTAGTGCGTGCCCAGGTGCGGGTCCCAGTAGCCCCGCACCTGCTCGTGCGGGAACGGGAAGGCGATGACGACCCCGGCGGCTCCGGCGATGCCCGCGTCGACCATGTCGCGGTCCAGCAGGGGTTCGGCGAAGTAGCCGCGGTCGACGGAGGGGAAGTCGCGCAGCACGACCTTGCCGCGGGCGTTGGCGGCGGTGATCGGTGTGCCGGCGGGCAGGCGGACCAGTTCACCGGACCGCAGACCTGGGGCGGAGTAGGGGATGGCCCCCGCGACCGGCACGACGCCGTCGGAGACGAGGAAGCCCGGGCCTGGTTGCCAGCGGGTGATGGGGAAGCGTTCGGAGCGCACGGACATGCCGGGAAGCCGGGAGACGCGGTGTTCCAGCCAGGAGATCAGGCGGTGGTGGGCCGGGCTGCCGGTGGCGCGGACGCCGAACCCGGCCACGGTGGCGTTCAACTCGCGCAACGTGGCGACCGAGGCGAAGGTGCGGTCGTCGACGATCGCGGGGCAGTCGGTCGAGGCGGCGGTGGGAGAGGTCAGGTGGACTGAGAAAACCGTTACGACAGCGATGAATCCAAGCCATCTGGCAGGGCGCACGCAGCCACTGTGACCACCGTGAGCCGGCCTCACAATCCGCTGTCCAGGTTGCTTCGCGGCCCCACCAGCACCGGCAGGTCTACTCCTGGACCTCACTAGAAGTGGTCACGCTCGTCCCACGGTGAGGCGAAGGCCTCGTCCCAGTCGTTGTCGAGCGGTGCTCGGCTCGGTCCAGGCTCGGGCTCGGGCGCGGGAGCCGGTGGTGGAGGCGGAGGGTCGATGATGTCGGCAACGGCGTGTTCGCCCATCGTCTCCGCCGCGCGGCGTTCCTCCGGTGTCATCGCGTCCAGGGCCCGCACCGCCTCCTTCGCGGCCTCCGTGAGTGCCTCCGAGTAGGCAGAGCCGCGCATCACCTCGTGGAGCGTCATCCGGCCCGACAGCACCTCGCGCGCCATCTCGCCCATCACGTCCGACGGTGGTCGCCTCGCGAGCGTTCGCAGCACCGCGACGCCCAGCCGGTCGTGATCGCTCATCGCAGCGACCTCTCCGCGCCGAGCGCGTTGAGTCCGGTGAACTCGCTGGCGTTGACCCACGCGGCGGCCGCGTCGAGCGCGGTCTCGAGCTTCTCGTAGCGGTCCGCCACCATGGCGACCTGCTGCCCGATTCGCACGACGATCAGGTACAGCGCGGCAGTCGCCACCGCACGTACCGGCGGCGGCCCGGCCAACCCCGCCCTTGTCGCGACGCCCAGGAGCGCGTTGGTGACGATGTCGGCCAGGAAGCCCGACGCCACTTCGTTGAACTCCCTGGCTGCCGTTTCCGCGTTGCTGTAGTGAGCCACCAACTGCCTGCAGAACTGGGCGAAGTCCGTGGTGGCGTTCGCCAGCGCCAGGACATACCGCTCGGCGGCTTCCGCTTCACGCCCCCTCCACACGTCTCGCAGGTCATACGCCGCTCGCGCCAGATTCTTTCCCAGCCGTTGGCTGAACGTCCCGATCTGCAACCACACGAATTTCGCGCGCTCGAACAACATCCAGTCGCCGGACAGCGCCAGCGCCACGTCCTGGAACGGGTCGCGACCCGCGACGTCCTTGACGAACTCGCGCACGTACGACGACGGGATGAACCAGTCCAGTGACAACGGGTCGAAATCCCACAACGGGACTTTCTGCCCGACCCCGGGATCGCGCAGCACTCCCGTCGGCTCCTCCAGATCGGAGAACGAGACACCGGGAAACGTCAACCCGTAGCGCGTGTAACTCGGCGGAAGCGACCCCTGATCAGGCATCAGCGACGTGAGCACGCCGAACACGCGGCTGGTCTCGTCGTCCACGGTTTGGTAATCGGCGACACTCGCCTGAATTCCCTCCACCACGTACTCGGCCCGCCTGGCCAGTTCGCCGAACGTCCGCTCCACCAACTGCACGGCATTCCGGTGCGCCCCGGTCATCCCGAACGTGTCAGGCAGGAGGCCCATCGACCCGAGCGAGAGGGTGCAGTACCGGGTGACGTGCGCCTTCGCCTGCGTCGCGTCTTCCCGGGCGCGGTCGATCTGGGCGGTCAACTTGGCCACGCCCTCTGGAAACATCCAGAACGTATCCGACACGACTCCAGCCCACCACCGCGCGGCGGACGGTACAAGATGCCCCGAGGTGAAGGGGGTTACGCCATGTGTCGGTCGTGCAGTCAACCGTGAACGAGCAATGGTTCAACCAATTTCCGCTACGGTCCGCCAGATGCGCTTGAATTCGACGCTCGGCCGCGTCGCGGTGATCGCGTGCGCGCTGATGTCCACCCTCGGCTCGACGACCGCGGCCACTGCTTCGCACGGCAGCGAGTGCAAGACTCCGTCCATCGACCGGTTGCAGCAGTGGATCGCCAGTGGCGAAGGCGCCACCGAGCCCGCGACCGGCAGCATCCTCGTGCCGAAGAACAGGCACGACCACACGGCGAAGATCAAGTTCCTCGCCGACGACTGGGCCGTCATGGTCGTGTGGCTGGGCAACAAGTTCGAGGCCCAGGCCGACCTCACGAAGTCGCACGGCTTCTGGATGACCTACCGCGCCACCAACGACCTGTACGTCCAGCTGCGGCCCGCGTCGCACTGGAGCGGCGGCGACAAGTGGGTCACGAAGATCCCGTCCACTCGGGGCAGGCTGGTGAAGAAGTTCTTCAGCTTCAACCCTGACAAGTGGACAACTTTGCCCGAGCTCGGCAAGCCCGCCTACCCGCTCGCGGAGGCGCTCGACGACGCCCGTGGCCTGGTCTTCGTCGGCAAGACCAAGAACGACCTGGAGTTCCAGGGCCTGAAGATCGACGGTTACCGGCCACCCTGCGTTTACTGAAATCCGGTTATCGTCCCGTTCGTGAGAGCGCTCCCGGCAGGGTTCAACGCAGTCCTGGTCACTGTCCTCACCGCCGCGCTGGCGACTCCCGTGAGCGCGGCGGTGAGAGACGACACGAGGTACGTCGACCCGTTGATCGGCTCGGCGGGCGGCGGCAACACCTATCCGGGTGCCGTGCGGCCGTTCGGGATGATCTCGTGGAGCCCGACCTCGACCCGAGGCGACCAGACGAACACGGGCGCCGCCAACGGTTACGCCTACGACGCCACGAGGGTGCGCGGCTTCAGCCTCACCCACGTCAACGGCGCGGGCTGCCACCCCGGAGCGGCGGGGGACGTGCCGATCATGCCGCACGTCGGTGAGATCACGTCCTCGCCGACCGCGGACACCAAGGACCAGGTCTACGCCAGCGACTTCGCGCACGCCGACGAGATCGCCGAACCCGGCCGGTACCGGGTGGGCCTGAAGTCCGGTGCGAAGGCCGACCTGTCCGTCACGACGCGGGCGGGCATCGGCGAGTTCACCTATCCCGCGAGCAACACGGGTTCGCTGCTGTTCCGCACCTCGAACTCGCTCAACGGCAGCGAGGACGCCGAGATCACGATCGACCCGGCGACCAGCACGGTCTCGGGATCGGTGCTCACCGGGGCGTTCTGCGGCAGGCGCGCGAACGGTGGCGTGAACAACCAGAAGACCTACTACCGCCTGTACTTCACGGCTTCGTTCGACCGTCCGATCACGGCGTACGGCACGTGGGTCAACAGCGAACTCAGGCCGGGCACGACCTCCGCGACGGGTGGCGAGGGCTACCTGACCGGAAGTGCGCGCGCCGGCAGGGGTTCCGGCGGTTATGTGTCCTTTGCGGACAGTTCCGTCCGGATGCGCGTCGGCATCTCCTACACCAGCGCGGACGCCGCCAAGCGCAACCTCGCCGCGGAGATCCCGAAGCGCGCGACCGTGGCCGACGTCGCGAAGGACGCCCGGCAGGCCTGGGCGAAGCAGTTGCGCGCGGTCGAGATCGACGGTGGCACGGCCGACGAGCGGACGATCTTCTACACCGCCCTCTACCACGCGTTCCTGCAGCCGAACGTGGCCAGCGACGTCGACGGCACCTACCTGGGCAGCGACCGGCAGGTCCGCCGGCTCGCACCGGGCCAGAAAGCCCAGTACGGCAACTTCTCCGGCTGGGACCAGTACCGCGCCCACACCCAGCTCCTGGCGTTCCTCGAACCACGGGTGGCGAGCGACTACGCCCAGTCGTTGCTGAACCTCGCCTGGCAGAACGGCGGCGTCTGGGACCGCTGGGTCCATGTCAACGGCCCGACGCACGTCATGACGGGCGACCCGTCGGCACCGGCGATCGCGGGCATGTACGCGATGGGCGCCAAGGACTTCAACGTGCGCGCGGCCTACGACTCGCTGCTGCGCCAGGCCACGGTCCCGCACCCGGACGGCCTGTCCGACAAGGGCTGCCCCGGCCAGTGCGAGGGCCAGCGCCCCAACCTCGCCGAGTACCTGCGCCTCGGTTACGCCCCGCAGGACACGTGTCACTGCTGGGGTGGCGCCGCCGAGACGTTGGAAGACTCGGTGGCCGACCAGGCACTGGCCGACCTGGCACGTCGCCTCGGCCGGCCCAGCGAGGAGCTGCAGAAGCGCGCGGGCTGGTGGCGCAACACGTTCAACCCCGCCACCGGCTACCAGCAGGCCCGCAAGGCCGACGGCAGCTGGGTGACCCCGTTCAACCCGGCCTCCGACCAGGGCTTCGCGCAGGGCAGCAGCGCCACCTACACGTGGATGGTCCCGCACGACGTCGCCGGGCTGGCCGACGCGATGGGCGGCGAGGACACCGCCGCCACCAGGCTCGACGCGTTCTTCCACCGCGCGGACGGCTCGTGGGCGACCGGCGGCGACGCGCTCAGGTACGACCCGACCAACGAGCCCGGCATCCACACCCCGTGGATCTACAACGAACTCGGCCGCCCGCACCAGACCCAGGAAACCGTGCGCGCGATGGCGAAACTCGTCTACCGCACCGGTCCGTCCGGCCTGCCCGGCAACGACGACCTCGGCACGATGTCCGCCTGGTACGTCTTCGCCGCGCTCGGCCTGTACCCGCGCACGCCGAGCAGCGCCGAACTGCACCTGTCCAGCCCGATGTTCCCCAAGGCCAGGATCGCCCAGCGGAACATCACCGTCCTCGCGCCCGGTGCGCCGGGCATCCACGTGCGGGAGACGCGGTGGAACGGCCGCAAGGTCGATCAGCCGTGGTTGCCCGAGGCGTTCGTGCAACACGGGGGCGTGCTGGTCTCACGTCTTGAAGGGTGAGCCAGCGACTTGTTCTCCGCGTCCACCGCGAGGAACCGCGCGACCAGCCCGCCCGCGATCATGATCACGGCGCCGACCAGGTACCCGATGAACATCCACCGAAAAGCAGTACCCGGCATTGTTTGAACGAAACCAGGCCCCTTGTCGACACGATTCGATTCGCGTATTTATGGGAAATTTGTCTCGTTATGGGGATTGGGGAGTTTGCGCCAGTGTGCGGTGAGGAACTTCCTGGCGATGAACGGTGACGAGGAAATCGAAGAGGACCTGCCCACGGATCGGCCTTCCCCGGTCCTGATCGCGGCGAGCGTCACCGCGCGCGGCGGAGCGCTGTGGGTGCCCGTCGCGGGCCTGCTCACGTTGGCGGGCAAGGGAAAAGCGGCGAAGCGAGGGCTCATCGCCGCGGCCGTCGCGATGCCGGTGGGTCACCTGGTGAGCCTCGTGGTGCATCGGCGGAGACCTCAGGCGGCGAACATGCCCGCCCGGCAGGCGTTACCGGAACATCCCGACTCCTCGTCCTTCCCGTCCAAACACGCGGTGACGGCTGCCGCTTTCGGCACCGCCACCGCGTTGGAGGACAGGGGAACGGCCCTGTTCGTGGCGCCGATGGTCCTGCTCGTCGCCTACAGCCGCCTGCGCACCCGAGTTCATTGGCCCACGGACGTGCTGGGCGGCCTGGTCATCGGCGCGCTGGTCGCGTTCGCTCAGGCCGGGATCGGGCGTTCGGCCAGGGCCAGGGCGACGGCGCGCAGGTTGGCTGCCATCGTGCGGCCGGTGTTCTCCGACCACTCGTGACCCTCGTCGGTGTCGGAGTAGCTCGGCCCCGGCCCAGGACCCCGGTTCCAGTACGTCCACGCCTGGCCGGGGATCGTGTAGCCGATGTCGCCGAGCCCGCCGCAGATCTCACTGATCACGTGGTGCGCGCCGTCCTCGTTGCCGGTCACGACCACACCCGCGACCCGGTTGTAGGCCACCGGGCGGTCCTCGTCGTCGGTCTCGGAGATCATCGCGTCCATCCGCTCCAACGCCCTTTGCGCGAGCGAGGACGGCCGGCCGACCCACGTCGGGGTCGCGAAGATGAGGATCTCCGCCTCCAGCAACGTGGCGTGGATGCGCGGCCACTCGTCGCCCGGCCCGAGGTCGGTCGTGACGCCGGGCGCGATGTCGTGGTCGGCCAGCCGGAACGTGGTGACCTCGACGTCCTTCTTGACCAACTCGTCGATCACCACTTGAGCGAGCAGGTCGGTGTTCGACTGTTCAGGGGACTTCTTGAGGGTGCAGTTGAGGACCACAGCACGCATCAGGGCTTCCTCCAGTTGTCGTCGGCGAGCAGTTGACTGGCTTGCGGACCCATCAGGGACATCCCGCCGTCCACGACGAACGACGCCCCGGTCACGTAACTCGCGGCGGGCGAGGCCAGGAACGCCACCACGGCCGCGACCTCGTGCGCGCTGCCCGGACGGCCGAGCGGGACACCGGGCCTGGGCCGGGTGTGCGGGTCGACGTCCTCCTGGCCGGTCATCGGCGTCGAGATCTCGCCGGGTGCCACGGAGTTGACGGTGATGCCGTGTTCGGACAGCTCGAGGGCGAGCACCTCGGTGAGCGCGCCGAGCCCGGCCTTCGCGGCGCAGTACGGCGCGGCGCCCACCCGCGGCAGGTGCTCGTGGACCGAGGTGATGTTGATGATCCGGCCGCCGCGCCCGGCCGCGATCATGTGCCTGGCGGCTCTTTGGCTGCACAGGAACGCGCCGTCCAGGTCGACCGAGAGCACCTCGCGCCAGGTCTCGAACGACATGTCGATCGCCTTCTGGCTGCTGCCCGTCCCGGCGCAGTTCACCAGCACGTCCAGGCCGCCCAGTTCCCCGGCCAGGTCGTCGACGACATCGGCCGCGGCGGGCAGGCCGGTGAGGTCCAGCTGCCTGACGGCACAGCGGGCGCCGGCCTCGCGCACCTGGTCAGCGGTCTTCTCGGCGCCGTCGGAATCCTCGTGGTAGGTGATGCCCACGTCGACGCCGGCGCCCGCCAGTGCGACGGCGATGGCCTTGCCGATCCCGGAATCCGACCCTGTCACGACGGCGTGGAGGGGTGCGTTCATGAGACACGAGTACCCATCGGGGTCGTATGCATGCGGGTGTGTGTGAACCGCTGTGACCGGGGGTATTCGCGGTTCAGCTCGAACCAGGAGGTCGTGATGCCAGCGGGATCGAACGCCAAACGTGAACGCCAGTACAAGCACATCAAGGACTCCGCAGAAGACCGCGGTGCCTCGCCGAAGCGCGCGAAGGAGATCGCCGCGCGCACGGTGAACAAGAACCGCGCCCAGTCGGGGGAGTCCAAGACCGCCAGCCGATCGTCCACGAAGGACATGTCGCCGCAGAAGCGCGGTGGGCAGCGGTCGGGTACGAACAGGCCGAAGGGCCCCACGAAGGAACAGCTCTACAACGAGGCCAAGAAGAAGAACATCAAGGGCCGCTCCACGATGACGAAGAAGGAGCTCGCGAACGCGCTGGGACGCTGACGTGCCGGAAATGGACAAGACCTCGGCGCTGACGATCCTCACCACCGAGCACTACACGCTCCAGATGGTGCGCACCGCGAACATCACCGACGCGACCGGCAGGGCGGGCCATCTGCTCTCGACGATCTCGGCGTCGATGATCGCGCTCGGATTCGTCGCCCAGGTCGTCCCGCTCGAGGTGTTGCTGACGCTGGTGCTGGTCATCTTCAGCGGCCTGTTCCTGATCGGGCTCGCCACGCTGTTCCGCGCGGTCGAGCTGGTCATCGAGGACGTGCAGGCAGGCATTGGGATCAACCGGATCCGGCACGTCTACACCGACCTCGAACCGTCCACGAAGGACGTCTTCGTCCGTCAGCTGCACGACGACACCGAGGCCGTCGAGGCGGATGCCGGCCAGACCGGATGGCGCAACGCCCGGCGGCCGCGCCTGATCGGCACCGCGTTGACCGTCGCCGGGTTGGTGAACCTCGTCAACGGTCTTGTCGCCGGCGCCGTGGCCGGTGCGGCGTCGGGACTTCTGAACGCCGGCCTCACGTGGTCGATCGTCATCGGCGCCGTCGTGGCCGTGGCAGTGGTCGCCGCGTTCGGTGTCGCGATCAGCCGGATCGGACGACGCGGCGTCGCCCCGATCAGCAGCCGTTACCCCAGGAACCAGTAGGAGGACCGCCGTGCAGTACGACGTCGTCGACCTGATCATGCAGGACCACCGCGAGGTGGAGCGCCTGTTCGACGAGCTCGAGAACCACCCGGAGAAACGGCCATTGCTCACCCCGGTGATGTGCGGCCTGCTCGTCGCCCACAGCCGCGCCGAGGAGTCCGAGGTCTACCCGGTCGCCATCAAGGAGGCCGGCGAGACCGACGAGGTCGAGCACAGCCAGGAGGAACACGCCGAGGCCGAGCGACTGCTCGCCGAGCTGCTGGACTGCGACTGGGACTCCCCGCAGTACGTGACGGCGCTGAAGAAGGTCGTGGACGCCGTCTCCCACCACGTCGAGGAAGAGGAGAAGACGGTCCTCCCCGGCATGCGGGCGAAGCTGAGCGCGGAACGCCGCAACCAGCTCGGCGAACGGTTCGCGAGCAGCCGGGCCGAGCACCTCGGTGAGCTGCCCGGCCAGGCCACGCGCGAGGAACTGCTGATCCAGGCGAAGAACCTCGGGGTGAGCAACGCCGCGAGCATGAGCAAGAAGCAGTTGAAGAACGAACTGCAGAAGGCCGGTTCCTAGGCCTTCTCCGGGTGTCGCTGGCTGGCGTCTGCAAGTACCACCAACTCTTGATCGGATCGCCGTTGACTACACCCAACTCGCAAGCCGGCTGCTCGTGGCCGCCGCAGCGGCATGGTCAGTTGGGTGCGGTTACAGGATTGATGATCTCGAGTTGGGGGTACTTGCAGACGCCATCAGCCGACCGCAGACCGGCGGCTCGGGGGTGTCAGGACTTCTCCGGTGTTCCGAAGTCACGGGACGACGGCACCAGTGCGGCCAGGGCGGGCGCGGCGAAGCAGATCACCGAGCAGGCGATCAGCACCGTGCTCGCCCCGTACGCCGTGACGGCCGGAGCGATGAGTGCCAGGCCGATCGGCGCCAGGCCGTAGGACATCAGGAAGTCCAAAGAGGACACGCGGGCGAGCTTCGAGGGTTCGACCTCGCGCTGGGTGGCGGTGAACCACGGCACATTGAACAGGTCGATGCCGAGCCCGGCGATCGCGTACACGGCGATCACGACGACCGGGTGCACCGGCAGCAGCAGGACCAGTGGCGCGAACCCGTACAGCGCGAGGCCGAAAAGGCCGGTCCACCCGGCCGCGCGCGGGCGCCAGCGGGCCATCAGCACCGCGCCGGCCAGTGCGCCGAGCGTGTAGGCGGTCAGGGCGCCCGCGAGCACGGCCTCGGTGCCGTAGCGGTCGCGGCTGACCAGGGGGAGGATCACGCCGGTCGCCGAGTAGCCGGTGGCGATCACGGCGGAGAGCGCGCCCAGACCGGCCAGGAACCACGGGTGCCTGCGGGCTTCGCGCACGCCGTCCAGGAACTCGGTCACGAATCCCGTGCCGCTCGGGGGCGCCACGCTGCCGGTACCGGCTGGGGGCATCAGGGCGGCCACGAGCCACAGCGCGCCGATGCCCAGCAGCAGGCCCTGGGTGTTGATCACGAGGGCGAGCAGCGCGGTCAAGCCCGGCGCCACCAGCGTTGTCACCCGGATCGACATGGTCATCGCCGCGTTGGCCTGCTGGCGTTGGTCCGGCTCGACCACCTCGGCGGTCAGTGCCGAGAACGCGGGACGGCACGCGCCCTGGCCCGCGCCCATCGCGACGGCCGCGACCGCCGCCAGCACCAGTGAGTTGCCCACGAAGGCAGCGAGGACCGGTGCGGCGGCCGCGGAGATCAGGCCGGACCACAGCACCACCTGGCGGCGGGCGTAGCGGTCCGCCAGCACGCCGCTGATCGGGACCGCGGCGAGGAAACCGGCGGTGCGCGCGGCGAGCAGGACGCCCAGTTCGACGGCGGTCAGCGAGCGGGAGAGCACCGCCAGGCCCAGCACGAACGGCAGCGCCCAGGTCGCGATGCCCGACGCGGTGGTCGCCGTCCAGAGCCGGAGGAACTGGGTGCTGCGCAGCACCGACGGGCTGCGCACTGTGTCGTGGACCACGCGCTCGACCTTTCGACGGGGTTGATTTGAAAATGATTGTCGTTACAGTAGCGGAGGTCGTTCGCAGAACTAACTGGAGGATCCGATGTCACACCCCGCCCGGCTCGGCCTGGCGCTGGTCGCGGTGCTCGCCGCCGGCTGCGCCACCCCGGGAGGCGCTCAGGCGCCAACGGCACAGTCGGTGGTGGTGGACAGCTGCGGCAAGCAACTGACGTTCACCGGTACGCCGCAGCGGGCGGTGGCGCTCGACCAGTCCTCCACGGAGACGTTGCTGGCGCTGGGACTTCAGGACCGCATGGCGGGAACGGCGAACGTCAAGACCAAGGTGTCGCCCAAGTACGCCGACGCCTACGCGAAGATCCCCGTGCTGTCGCCGAAGATCCTCACGTCGGAACCGTTGCGCGCGGCCAACCCCGATGTCGTCGTCTCGGGGTTCAGAGAGCTCTTCACCGCTGATCGGGCCGGCACGCGCGACGAGCTCGAAGCCCTTGGCGTGCCGACGTTCGTGAGCGCGGTGAACTGCCCGGACGGCACGACCCCGGCGTTCGAACGGCTGTTCCGCGACTACGAGAACCTCGGCAAGATCTTCGGCGTGACCGAGAAGGCGAACCAGCTCGCCGCCGAGCAGCGTAAGACGGTCGCCGAAGTCCAAGCGGTGAAACGGGATCCCGTCAAGGTCGTCTGGGTCTACTCGGTCTTCAAGGGCGTCCCGTACGTGGCGGGCAAGGACGGCATGCCCAGTCAGATGAGCAAGATCGCCGGTGTCACCAACATCTTCGACGACATGAGCCAGGAATGGCCGGAAGCCTCCTGGGAGGAGATCGCGCGCCGCGACCCCGACGTCATCGTGATCGGCGACCTGTCCGAGCGCGGCAACCTCGGCGACAAGGCGAGCGAGAAGCTCGCGATGATGCGCGAGCACCCGGTCATCTCGCAGCTGAAGGCGTTGCGGGAGAACAAGGTCATCGAGCTGAACGGCATCGAGATGGACCCGTCGGTCCGCACCGTGGACGCACTGCGCGCGTTCGGCGCCGGGCTCGACGAGATCGACGGCCGTGGCTGAGGCCGCTGTCCTCGATCCTGCCGTCGAGGTTCCGGTGGCACCTGTTCGACGTGACAAGAACTTGCTCCTGACGGTGCTGAGTCTCGCGGTCCTGATCGTCTCGCTCGCACTCGCCGTCCGCACAGGAGTGTCCGCGAGTTGGCCAGAGATTGGCAGGTCCGTCGGCGGACGGCTGGGGCTTCCGGTGGTGCCGTTGCCACGGCTGCTCGACTCGCTGATCTGGGACCTGAGACTGCCCAGGGTGCTGCTCGCGGCGCTCGTCGGCGCGGCGCTCGCGGTGTGCGGCGCGGTGCTGCAGAGCGTCACGCGCAACTCGCTCGCGGATCCGTACCTGCTCGGGGTGTCGTCGGGTGCCTCGACCGGTGCGGTGGTCGTGGTGGTGCTCGGGTTCGCGGGGTCGCAGCTCGGCGTGACCGGCGGGGCGCTGGTCGGCGCGCTGGTGGCGTTCGGGTTGCTGATGCTGCTGCTCAGGCGCACCGGCCTGGACTCGTCACGGATCGTGCTCACCGGTGTGGTCGTGGGTCAGCTGTTCGCGGCGCTCACGTCGTTGATCCTGCTGTCATCCGGTGACTCCGACAGCATCCGTGCCATCACCAACTGGCTGCTCGGGTCGCTCGCGTCGGCCCGGTGGACCTCCGTCGCGGTGTGCGCGGTCGTCCTGGTGGTCGGCCTGCTGGTGGTGTGGCTGTGTTCCGCGGCGCTGGACGGGTTCGCGTTCGGGACCGACACCGCGTCGTCGCTCGGCATCGACGTCCGCACCACGAGGGTCGTCCTCCTGGTGACCACGTCGGTGCTGACCGCCGTCGCGGTGGCCGCGGTGGGCGCCGTCGGGTTCGTCGGGCTGATCGTGCCGCACGGCGTCCGGTTCCTGGTGGGGCCGTTGCACCGCAGGCTGTTGCCGCTCTCGGCCGTGGTCGGCGCGGTGTTCCTGGTCTGGACGGACGCGCTCACCCGCGTGGTCTTCGCGCCGCTGGAGGTGCCGGTGGGCGTGTTCACCGCGCTGGTCGGCGTGCCGCTGTTCCTGCTGGTGCTGCGCAAGCGGGGTGAGCTGTGAGGATCGACGTCGAACGGCTGAGCTGGGGCGTCCCGGGCAAGACCATCGTCAGGGACGTGAGCCTGGCGGTGCGGCCGGGGGAGACCGTCGGGTTGATCGGACCGAACGGCTCCGGCAAGTCGTCGCTGCTGCGGTGCATCGCCGGTCTGCGCACGCCGACCGAAGGTGCGGTGCGCTACGACAGCGTGGAAATCGGGTCGTGGCCTGCTCGCGAGAGAGCGCGCAAGATGGCGTTCGTCGAGCAGACGGCCGACACCGACAGCGATCTGCGCGTGTCCGAGGTGGCCATGCTCGGCCGGACCGTCCACCGGTCGCGGTGGCGCGGTCCGGATGCCACCGATCACGAGATCGTCGCGGCGGCGCTGGACCGGCTCGACCTCGTCGAACTGGCTGATCGGCCGTGGAAGCAGCTGTCCGGCGGCGAACGTCAACGCGCCCACCTCGCCCGCGCACTGGCGCAACGCACGGCGGGACTGCTGCTCGACGAGCCCACCAACCACCTGGACGTGCGCCACCAACTCGAACTGATGGAACTGGCGAGCCGCACGCCGCAAACAGTCGTCGTCGCGCTGCACGACCTCGCACTGGCCGCGCGCTACTGCGACCGGCTGGTCCTGATGCACGGCGGCACCGTCGTCGCGGACGGGCTGGCCGAAGACGTGCTCACCGCGCCGTTGTTGCGCGAAGTGTTCGACGTGGACGCCGAGATCGGCCGCGACAGCCTGGGTCACCTGGCCGTCGGCTACCGCGAGCCGGTCCGCTGAGAAGGGGGATGTTCGTGACCACTGTGGACGATCTGACAGCCGGGGTGCTGGCCGGAGAACACGGCCCTGATCCCGGAGAACTGCCTGCCACCAGCGTGTTCTGGGTCCATCACGGCACTCGGCTGGCGGGCGGCGACGTCACCTACCGCAACCAGTACGTGCTGGCGCGGGTCGGCGACGCGTTCGGTGCGTGTGCGTTCGCGGAAGGTGAGGCCGACCCGGCGGTGTGCGCGAACTATTCCGGCGCTCCCGTAGCGCGCCTGCTGACCGAGGCGCCGGCACCGGTGCGCGTCGCGGCACTCGACGCCTACCTCGGGCACGTCCGTCCACACCGGACCGCGGACGCGGAGCGAGTCGTGCTCCCTGCGGGAACTCCGGAAGAGCGGGCGAAGGCCAGGGACGCCGCCGTCGCCGGCCTGCTCGACGTCGAACCCGGCGCCAAGGTCGCGTTGATCGGTGTGGTGAACCCGCTGGTCGCCGCCATCCGCGAGCGCGGCGCCGAGTGCCTGCCGTGCGACCTGTCGCTACGCACCACCCAATGGGGCGACCCGGTGACCCCGGACATGCGGGACGTGCTCGGCGTCGCGGACGCCGTCGTCGCGACCGGCATGACGATCGGCAACGGCACGTTCGACGAGATCCTGCGCTCCTGCCGGGAAAGGGACGTCCCGCTGGTGGTCTACGCCCAGACCGCGAGCGCCGTCGCCCGCCACTTCCTCGGCGCCGGAGTCACCGCGCTCTCGGCGGAACCGTTCCCGTTCTCCCAGTTCAGCGCCGACGAGACCGCGCTGTACCGCTACCGAGCCCGGACATGAGAGAAGACGTGGACCACCACATCGACTGTCACATCGCGGACGCCCTCAGCCGCCCTGCCCTGGTACGCCTCGACTCCCGCACCCTCTGCCTGCGCTTCGAGACGATGAAGGTCGCCTCGGCGCTCGAAGCCGTCCGGTACCTCCTCGAACGCGGCACCATCGCGCACGGGGACACCCTGGTCGACAGCTCCAGCGGCATCTACGCGCACGCCCTGGCGCTCGCGTGCCACCGTTACGGCCTGCACTGCCACATCGTCGCTTCCACGACCGTCGACAAGACCCTGCACACCCAGCTGGAGATCCTGGGCGCGACCGTCGAGCCCATGCCGCCGTCCGCCAGCCTGAAGCTCGACCAGAGCCGCCGGGTGGCGCGGGTGCGGGAGATCCTGCGCGACCACCCGCGGCACCACTGGATGCGCCAGTACCACGACGACGCCCACTACCGCGGCTACCGGCCGATCGCCGACCTCATCCGCGAACACGTCTCGTGCGAACGGCTTTCCGTTGTCGGCGGCGTGGGCACCGGAGCGTCGACCGGCGCGCTGACGACGTACCTCCGCGAGACCGATCCGAGCGTGGAACTCGTTGGCGTGCAACCGTTCGACAGCGTGACGTTCGGCAGCGAGCACGTGCACGACCCGGAGATCATCATCGCGGGGATCGGCAGCTCGATCCCGTTCGGCAACGTCGACCACACGCTCTACGACACCGTGCACTGGTTCGGTTTCGACGCCGCGCTGTCCGGCAGTGTGGCGCTGCTGCGCGAGCACGCGATCTTCGCCGGTCTGTCGGCGGGCGCGGCCTATCTGGCCGCACGGTGGGAGCAACGGCTCGATCCGGAACGTCACGTGGTCGTGCTGGCCCCGGACACCGGGCATCGGTACGTCGACGCGGCCTACTCGCGGCACGCGGAGGCGCCGGCGCCGGAGGATCTGCGGCCCCGGCAGATCACCACGCTCTCGGACATGGACCTGCCGTGGTCACGCATGCACTGGAACCGTGCGGAAGCACCGCCGAACGCGGCTGTCACGCACGCGATTCCGGTGGCTTCCTGAAGAACAGGGTAAGGACCGCCATCACCCGCTGACGCAGGCTCCGTCGCGGCCGGGGACCCTCGCGCAGCGCGCGGGCCAGATCGGGTTCGGAGGCCCGCAACCGGCTCTCGATCTCGATGAGCCGCTGCTGTTCCTGACGAGTGAGCATGTCAGCTCCAGGGTCCGGTCTGGCTTGGCACGACGCTTGTACCCAGCACGTTTGCCGTTCAAACGTGCTGGGACGGCAATTTTCGGCTAGATCGGTTCGGGCATCGGAGGGACCGGATCCGGGTCCGGTCCTGGCGGCCGCAGGGGATCCGGGTCGGGTCCCGGTGGCTGCGGCTGGTCGGGACCGGTCGGTCGCGGCTGGTCCGGCCCCGGTGTCGTCGGCACCGGTTCAGAAGGCGGTACTGGCTGGCTCATACCCGCCGGGTACCCCGCTTCCGGTCTCGCGCACCAGATCCGGTCAGTTCTCGGATCAGCGCTCGGTGCCCAGCACGGGTTTCACGTCGACGATCGGGGTGCCGTCGAGGGCTTCGAGGTGGGCGACGTGCACCTTGAACCCGTCGACGGAGAGGATCTGGACCCGGTGCAGGCCGATGGGGTTCGGCCGGTCCGGTGACCGGGTGGAGAAGACACCGGTCTCCGGGCGATCGGTGTCGCTGCGCGGATGGACGGCCAGCACGGACCGGTCCGCGCGGTCGAGCCACGTCAGCACTAGGACGTCGTCGCCGGCCTTGAGTTCGGCCATCGCCCGGCCGTACTCCGGCGCGAAGACGAGCCAGGCGTCCGGCGCGCCCTCGTCGCCCTGCTTGGGCGCGGAGGAGCGGTCGGTGAGCGGTGATTCGACGTGGCCGATCGGCTGCAGCTTCATCAGGTCCCGCAGAAGGTCTGGTAGTTGGCGCTGAAGTCCTGTGGTGCCGGGGAAGCGTAGTGCTCCAGCCCGGCGCGCTCACCGCAGGGGTTGGTCACGGCGCCGAGCAGGCGTTCCAACGGGCCGAGGTCGCCGTCGGCACCAGCCGCGAGCGCCTCCTCCACGAGGTGGTTGCGCGGCACGTAGACGGGGTTGACCCGGTCCATCGCGTCGGCGTCCGGCCCGAGTTCACGCCAGCGCGCGATCCAGGCGTCGATGCCGGCCAGGTCGAGGAACAGCGACCGCGCGGGCTCCGCGTCGCCACGAGCGGCCCCGCTGAGCGCGTGGAAGAACGACGTGAAGTCGACGTGGTCGGTGTGCATGAGCGTGAACAGGTCCTTGAGCAGCGGCTTGACGTCTGCTGACACGCCGAGCTTGGCCTGCATGCCCCCGATCCAAGCCTGTTCGAAGAGTTCGTCGAACGTGCCCAGCGTCTCGACCGCCAGGGCGACCGCCTTGTCCTCGTCCGTGTCGAACAACGGCAGCAGGGCTTCGGCGAGGCGGGCGAGGTTCCACTCGGCGATGATCGGCTGGTTGCCGTAGGCGTAGCGGCCGCGGTGGTCGATGGAGCTGTACTTCGTCTTCGGGTCGTAGGCCTCCATGAACGCGCACGGGCCGTAGTCGATGGTCTCGCCGGAGATCGTCATGTTGTCGGTGTTCATGACGCCGTGGATGAAGCCGCCGAGCATCCACTGGGCCACCAACGACGCCTGAGCGGCCACCACCTGCCCGAACAGCTCCAGGTAGGTGCTGCCGGGGTAATGGCGGGCGATGGCGTGGTCGGCGAGGCGTCGCAGCAGGTCGTGGTCGCCGGTGTTGCGGGCGTACTGGAAGCTGCCGACGCGCAGGTGCGAGGCGGCCACGCGGGTCAGGACGGCGCCGGCCAGGGGCTCGTCCCGCTGGACGACGCCGCCGGTCGCGACCACCGCCAGCGAACGGGTCGTGGGGATGCCGAGGGCGTGCATCGCCTCGCTCAGCACGTATTCGCGCAGCATCGGGCCGATGGCGGCCAGTCCGTCGCCGCCGCGGGCGAACGGCGTGCGGCCGGAACCCTTCAGGTGCAGGTCGCGCAGCCGGCCGTCGGTGTCGGTGAGCTCGCCGAGCAGCAGTGCCCTGCCGTCGCCGAGCCTGGGGGAGTAACCGCCGAACTGGTGGCCCGCGTAGGCCTGCGCGAATCCGGGAGCCGCATTTCCTACGAGAAATGACAGGCCTTCCGAAGAACGCAACCAGGTGGAATCGAGGCCGAGTTCCTTCGCGAGCGGCTCGTTGAGGGCGAGCAGTTCCGGTTCGGGGACCGGGACCGCTTCCCAGGAGACGGCCATCTCCGGGACCGCACCGGCGAAGTCGCTGCTCAGGCTGATGTTCACACCCCCAACGGTACCGGGCGGGCCAAACCGGCGATGTGACCGCGCTCTCATGTCGAACTGGTCTGAACCGTTCCGAGAGCCTGCACGTGTCAGTGGCGAACAGGTTGACGGAAAGTCCACTCAGGAGTGAGAAACCCATGCGTCGCAAGCAAGTTGGGATCGTTGCTGCCCTCATCGCGGTCAGTGCTGTCGCTCTGACGGCCTGTGGCCAGGGCTCCGCGCAGTCCGGCACCGCCACGCCGGTCCAGGAGCAGGCCCAGGTCCAGGAGACGCAGGCGGCCACCGGTGAGTCCGAAGTGGACTTCCTGCGCGGCTCGGCGAACTCCAACAAGGCGGACAAGAACACCGGCGACCGCGCACCGGAAGCCGCGGCCCCCGAGGTGAAGCTGAAGTGGGTCGAGCTCCGCGTCGCGAACGCCGGTGGCCTGGAACCCGCTGTGGTGAACGGAAACGGCCGCACGGTCTACTGGTTCAGCGACGACCCGGTGAACGGCGGAGTGTCCAATTGCAACGGTGAGTGCGAGAAGGCCTGGGCGCCGATCACCGTGGCCAAGGGCACCAAGCTGTTCTTCCCCGGAATCAAGCGGGAGAACATCGGCTTCATCAAGCGCAAGGACGGCAAGACCACCCAGGTCACGATCGGCGGGCGCCCGATCTACCTGTTCAACAAAGACGAGAAGGCCGGCGACATCTTGGGCCAGAACGTCGGCAACAAGTGGTTCGTGATCAACCCCGAGGGCAAGCGCGCCACCGCCCCGGCCGAGGCGCCGGCCCCGCAGCCCACGCCGCCCGCCGCCGGTGCCAAGCCGGCCAGCTCGATCACCTTCTTCACCGGCAAGAACTTCGACGACTTCAGCGGCAACAACTTCGCCACCGGCGTCAAGCCCGAGGCCAAGTGCGGCGACCTGCGCGGCGGCTTCCAGTCGCTCACCATCGACGGCGCCGCGAAGATCTGGTCGGAGCCGGGCTGCAAGGGCAAGTCGGCGATCGTGACCGACGACGTCCGCGACACCGCCGCCCTCGGCTTCCCGAACGGCGCGCAGTCCTACATCCGCGCCTGATCGGGTGAACACGACAGCCGCCAGAGCATCCCGGCTCTGGCGGCTGCCGCTTGTGGCTAGGCTCTCGCCATGCGCTATTCCGCCATTGCGCTGGCTTTTGTGCTGGTCGGGTGCAGTACCGGAACCACCTCCCTGCCCACGATCACCCCCGCGCCGCCCTCGTCGTCCGCCTCACCGCTGCCGGAGCTGCAACCCCGGCTCGACGCGGTCGGCGTCCTGCTCACCGCCTGCATCCCGAGGCTGCGGGGCGAGCCCGTCGACCAGATGGACAACTGCGCCCACGTCATGCCCGACGTGACAGGCGTGGTCGACGAGGTCGAGAAGCAGTCCGACAAGCTGCCTCCCCCCGGCCGTTCCGCCATCGAGCAGGTCCGCAAGTCGCTCACCGACATCGCGCCGTGCGAGCCGTGGTTCGCGGCCGGCGGGGTGAGTGCCGACGGGCAGCTCAACGCCCGCTGCACCGAGGCGTGGGACGGTCTCTTCAAGAGCTACAACGCCTTGCGGAACTCCGCCTAGCGCGAGCAACCTCGAAGGCACCCGATGCCGTCCTACCTGGGAACGGACATTGGGGGAAACATGCGAAGAGTCGTTTTGTCGGTGTTGCTGCTGGTCGCGGTGGCCTCGTGCGCGAGGCCCGAGGCCGCTGGGACGGGTGGCCAGGAGATGACCACCGGGCCGATCACCACCACGTACACCGAGCCGCCGGACACGACGTCCTACCCGCCGGGGTTCAACAACGAAGATCTGCACAAGGCCGCGGAGGCGCTCAAGCCGTTGCTGGAGGGCGAGTTCGCGACCACCTACTCGCGGTTGACCGTCCGCAACAACGTGCCGATGCTGGTCATCTACCGCAAGCCGAGCCCGCGGTTCGAGGCCGAGGTCTGGAAGACGGCCCCGAACGTGCGGATCGACTTCCGCGACGCCCGGTACTCCTACGCCGAGCTGAGCGAGTACCAGCGTCGACTCAACAACGACATCGAGTACTGGAAGACGCGCGGCATCACGGTCAACACCACCGGACTCGGACGGGACGGGTCAGCGCTCGTCGTGGGGACGGAGGCGACCCCGCCGGAGGACGTCGTGCGGCAGCTGGAAGCGCACTACCCGGGCATGTCGTTCAAGGTCGAGAGAATCGGCGAGATCGTGCCCGCGACGCGATGATCACGACGGGAGCGGGCCGAACGCGGCCCGTTCCCGTTCCGCCTCGGCAGGGTTGAGCTCCTCCAGCATCGCGAGCGCCCGCGCGTACTCGTCCCGCATGCGCTCGTGCTGACCCATCTCGCGGCACACGTAGGCGATGCACAGATGGCCGCGGGCCTCGCGGAGCTGGTTGTTCAGCCGGCCGTGGATCTCCAGCGCGGCCTCGTAGCAGGCGAGGGCCGCGGGGAAGTCGCGCAGGTCCTCGTGCAGGCGGCCGAGGTCGCTGAGCGTCCCCGCCTCGATCATGTCGGCGCCGAGCGCGCGGACCGTCCTGAGCGCCTCGGTGCCGGCGGCCAGTGCCTCGTCGAGTCGCTTCATCCGCTTGTAGACCGTGGTCAGGTGGGTCATCGCGAAGACGCGGCCGAGCTGCTGGTCGAGGCGGGTGAAGATCTCCAGCGCTCGCAGCAGGCGGCGTTCGGCGGCCGGCGCGTCTCCGGTGCCGCTGCCCACGTACACGCCGGCCAGGTTGGTGAGGGCCTGGCCTTCGCCGTGTTCGTCGGAGATCGCCTGCCACAGCGGCAACGAACGCTGGAACCACCGTTCGCCGTCGTCGTACTCGCGCCGGACCGAGTGCAGCACGCCGATGTTGTTGCACAGCACGGCTTCCGTTCGGGTGTCGCCGGCAGTGACAGCGGCGTCGAGCCCGATCCGGTACATCGCGAGGCCGTCGTCGAAGCGCGAGTCGAACTCGAAGAAGCTCATCAGTGCCAACGGAAGTCGTGCCGCCAGCTCGGTGTGGCCGCTGCTGGCCGCGAACCTGATCGCGGCGATGAGGTTCGCGTACTCCGATCGCAGCCACGCTTGGGCTTCGTCGCGCCCGCAGAACTCCTCCGGGTGGACGTCGTCGGGCAGCTCCGGCAACGGCATCCGCCTGCGGCCGGGGAAGAGCATCCGGTCGGCGGCGTCCGCACTGTGCAGGTACCAGCACAGCATCCGGTCGACGGCCTTGCCGTGAGTGGGCTCGTCGTCCAACGCCTTCTCGTGCGCATAGGTGCGCAGCAAGTCGTGGAAGCTGTAGCGGCGCAACGCGATCTCGTCGACGAGGTGGCCGGCGCACAGCACGTCGAGCAGTCTGCGAACCTCGCGGGCAGGCGCTCCCGCCAGCGCGGCGGCCGCACCGAGCGAGGGCGAGGGCCCGGGGTGCAGGCCGAGCAGCCGGAACATGCGGGCGGCCTCGGACGGCAAAGCCCGGTAGGACCAGGAGAACGTCGCTCGGACCGCCGTCGTCTCGTCGGCTTCGAGCACGTCGAGCCGTTCCGCGGCCAGCTCCTCTGCCAACGCGGCGAGTGTCCTGTTAGGACCGATGCTCACCCGTTCCGCGGCCACCCGCAGGGCCAGCGGAAGCGCGCAGCACAACCGGACCAGCTCCAGCGCGGCCTGAGGTTCGGCGTCGACGCGGTGCCCGATGATCGACCGCAGCAACGCCAGTGCCTCGACCGCCGGCAGCACGTCGAGCGTGACCCGGTGCGCGCCACCGGAGACGACCAGCCCGCTCAGCCGGTTGCGGCTCGTCACCAGCACCGCGCTGGACGACACGCCGGGCAGCAGCGGACGTACCTGCTCGGCGTTGAAAGCGTTGTCCAGCAACACGAGCGCCCGGCGTTCGGCGAGCACGCTGCGGTACATCCCCGCCCGGCCGTCGAGATCGTCCGGCAGCGACTTCTGATCGACGCCGAGACCGGCGAGCAACCGCCGCAACGCCTCGTGCGGCGGCACCGGCGTGCTGTTCGGCGCGAACCCCTGCAGATCGATGAACAGCTGCCCGTCCGGGAACCGGTCCACCAGCAGATGCGCGACGTGCACGGCCAGCGCGGTCTTGCCGATCCCGCCCGTCCCGTCGATCGCGGAGATCACGACGGTCCGCGGTTCGGCCCCGCTCAACCGCGCGCACAACTCGGCGATCTCGCCTTCACGGCCGACGAAACCGATGGTGTCGTGCGTGGTCTGGGCGGGTCGCACGGCTTTCGGGGGAGTGCCCTTGAGGATGCGCTCGTGTTGTTCCTGCAGCTCAGGGCCAGGTTCGACGCCGAGTTGGGCGACCAGCGCCGCCCGGACGTCCCGGAACGCCGCCAGCGCCTCCGCCTGCCGCCCCGACCGGCTCAACGCGAGCATGAGCAGCCGCGCGACCCGTTCCCGCACCGGATGATCGGCCGCTGTCCTGGTCAGCACGTCGACCACCTCGCCGTGCCCGCCGCTGTCGATCGCCGCGGCGGCCCAGTCCTCGACCGCGCTCAGCCTGGCTTCCTCGAGCCGGGCGCGCTGCCGTTCCGCGAACGGCCCCGGCACGTCCGAAAGCGCTGTGCCGCGCCAGATCCGGAGCGCGTCCCGCAGCCCCTCACACCGTCCACCGCTGCGCGCCGAGGCGATCATGCTCTCGAACTCGCCCAGATCGGACGGCGCCACCAGGCACGCGTACCCGCTGTCCGTCGTGATGATCAGGTTTCCGCACGCGCGGGCCGGCAGATCCGGCTCGGCCAGCCGCCGCAACGCGCTGATGTAGGTGTGCAGGCTGCCGGACGCGCTGGACGGCGGATCGTCGCCCCACACCGCGTCGATCAGCTCGTCGCGGGTGACCGGGTGCGGCGACCGCATGGCCAGCACCGCGAGGACCGCGCGCTGACGGGGCTGGCAGGGCACGAGCGGCGTGCCGTCGACGGTGATCCGCAGATCACCGAGCACGTCCACGCGCAGCTTGCCCATGCGGGCAGGGTATTCGCCCGTTCAGACGAACGCACTGCCCATCCGAACATCGCGGACTAGGCCAATCTGGCAGGCAGCCGTTCGACGGTCCGGCGGGCCACGCTGGCCGGGCTCCACACCTGTTCACCCGCCGCGACCAGGGTCGGGAAGCGCTGCCACAGCCCCGTCACGACGTGCGCCATCTCCGCACGGCCGAGCGTGGTGCCGCAGCAGTTGCCGGTCGAGAGCATCCGCCGGGGATCGCGGGCCGGGTCGAACGTGTCGGGATCCCGAAATACGCGGGGGTCGCGGTTGGCTCCGGCGATCACCATGCGGACGGACGCCCCGGCCGGGATGGTGCCGCCGCCCAACGCGACGGAATCCTGGGCGATGCGCGGGATCGGCGTGTAGAGGACCACGCCATCGTGCCGCAGGGTTTCGTCGATGAACCGGTGCACCCGCTCGTCGTCGCACCACGACCGGTGTTCCGGGTGTGTCAGAAACGCCTGCACAGCGCGGTCGATGCCGGAGATCGTGCTCTCGTACCCGGTCATCCACATGATCCACAGGATCGCGATCAGCAGGTCCTCGCCGTCGTGCGCCTCGACCAGCCGCGAGATCAGATCGTCCTGCGGGGAGGCTCGGCGTTCGGCGACCCGTGCGCGGAAGTAGTCCTCGACGGAGTTGCTCGCACGGTCCGCTTCCAGCACGACCTCCTCGTCGTCGGTCCCGAGCGCCCGCGTCATCAGCCCGATGGTGTCGGCGATCCAGGCGCGGTCCTCTTCCGGCAGCCCGATCCGGTCGGCGAACACGTACTGGGTGAGCGGCACCGACACCTCGGCGTGCAGGTCGACGGTCTCGCCGGCGACGAGCCGCGGCCCGATGTCGTCGAAGATGTTGCCCAGGTGCTCGAGGATCCGCGGCCGGAGTCGCAGCACCCGCGCGGGCGTCATGTCTCCGGCGATGGCCGAGCGCAGACGGGCGTAGCAGGGGTGGTTCTTCGCGGTGAACGCCGCGACCAGCTTCTTGACCGCGGGGTGGCTCCGTTTCCCGTGCCCGATTTCGCGCCACATCGCGGACTCGTCCGGGACAGCGAACGCGGTGTTCTGCTGCAACGCGAACGCGACGTCGTCGTAGTTGCTCAGCAGGTAGAAACCGCAGCGTGTGCGGTGCACGGGGTCGTGTTCGCGCAACCAGTGCAGGAACGGGTACGGATCTTGGCGGTGCTCGGGCTTGGCGAGCTCGTCGAGGGCATCGATGGTGGCGGACATCGAGAAACCTCCGGTTGGCAGGGAGGTGGCGAACCTAGGCACACCTCAGCCTCCGTTTGGGAAAATCCGCCCTGGTTGCCGTCGCTTCCTGCCCGATCGGGCACCGCCGTGGAGACCGCGTGGAGTCCGAATGGAGAGGGCCCGCCGAGACTTCCGTCCATGCAACGAGTGCGCGTCGCGATCCACGCGAAGGATTCGGTCACCCGCTGGGGCCTCGCCGGCTACCTGCGGCTGCGGCCCGAGCTCCAGGTCGTCGCCGAGCACGCGCTGAGCCAGGCCGAGGTCGTGCTGGTCGCCGCCGACGGAGCCGGGCTGGCCGCCGAGCTGCAACTGATCGCCCGACGAACGACCGCGTGCGCCGTGCTCGTGACTGACGACGTGCGCGCCCACGAACTCCCGCGCGCGCTCGAACACCGCGTGGTCGCCGTCCTGCCGCGGGCGGATCTCACCTGCGAGAGTCTGGTGGCGACGGTGCTGGCCGCGCACGAGGGCCGTGCCTCGGTGCCGCTCCGCCTCGGCATGTGCGGGATGGCCGAGCGCGAGATCGACATGCTGAGGTTGTTCGCCGACGGCTGGACCACCGCTGAGGTCGCGAAGAAACTGTCCTATTCGGAGCGAACGGTGAAGAGCATGGTGCAGAACGTGCTCATCCGGTTCCAGCTGCGCAACCGCACGCACGCTGTGGCGTTCGCGATCAGATCCGGCACCATCTAAGCGAACCGGGCCGTGAGCTCGGTGGAGATCTCGTAGTGCCGCACCAGGAACGAGCGTTCGTCCAGCTTCTTGCGCCGCAGCCAGCCCGTCACCTCGGCGTTGCACTTGCTGGCGTTGCACGAACCGCACGCCGGTACGACGTTGCCGAGCGTGTACCGGCCACCGCGCGAGATGGCCTGGATGCAGTCCTTCTGCAGTGAGCCTTCCGCGCTGCCGCAGTACGCGCAGCCGCCCCAGGACGTCTTGAGCGCGTCCCACTGCGGGTCGGTGAGGTCGTGGGTGACGCGGGCCATGCGCTTCTTGCGCTTGCGCGCGGCGCGAACCTGTTTGCTACCGCCGGTCGGCACGATGGGTGAGACTACGCGTCGCGATGGTCAACAGGTCGGAGGCGGGCCCTCGGGGTGTCCTGCCGGACGGCCACACCGCTCGCAGCGCGCGGTGCAGGTCCAGGTCGCTGACCTCGACGTGGATCAGCGTGCGGGTCGCCAGGTCGGCCGCCACGGCGTGCACGCTGAGCACGGCCGGGCCGATGCCACCGATCGCGGCCGCCTTGATGGCCGTCGTCGACGACATCTCCAGCAACGGCCCGGCGGACTCGGTGATGCCTGCCGTTCCGAGCGCGTGTTCCCAGGCCTGGCGGGTGCCCGAGCCCGGTTCCCTGCTGACCAGCGGGGTCGCGGCGGCCTTCGCGGCGGCGACGCGGCGGCGCTTGGCCCAGGGGTGGCCCGGCGCGACAACCAGCACCAGTTCGTCGTTGGCGACCACGCGGCTGGCCAGGCCCGCGGGCACGTCGGTCGACTCGATGAACCCCAGATCGGCCTTGTCGGCCAGCACCTGCTCGGCGACGTGCACCGAGTTGCCCGCCGTCAGCACGGTCGCGGTGTCCGGGCTGACGGTCCGCAACGCGATCAGCCACGCGGGCAGCAGGTACTCGGCGACGGTGAGGCTCGCGGCGACCTTGAGGTGGCTCTTGCGGTCCGCGCGCAGGCTGGTGAGGCCGGCGTCGAGGTCGGCCGCCCGCGCGAGGACCGGGGCGGCCCACCCCGCCACGAGCTGACCGGCGGTGGTGAGCCGGGCGCCGCGTGAGGTGCGTTCGAGCAGGGCGACGCCGACGCGGGCCTCCAGGGTGCGGAGGCGTTCGCTGGCCGAGGGCTGGGACATGCCGTGGGCTTTCGCCGCCCGGCCGATGCTGCCCAGCTCGGCCACGCTCAGCAGCAGGTCGAAGCTGGTCAGGTCGGTGACCCTGGACGGCAGAGGCATAGGGGCAGCCTATGTGTTCATCGGACATTGGCGCCTACCGAGGTGCGTGGGGCGCGAGGATTGTTGTGTCGTGACCGCTCTCGCACCTCAACCACACCGTGCCCTCGAGGTGCGACGAGCGGCACCCTTCGGCCCGAACCTGTTCGCCTCCGTGATGGGTACCGGGATCGTCGCCACCGCCGGTGCCTCCATGCCCGGCCTGCACACTCCCGCCACGTTCGTGTGGGCGCTCGACGCCGCACTGCTGGTGTTCCTCGTCGGTGCGGCCTTGCGGCGCTGGACCTGGACGACGGTGCGCGAGCAGCTCGCGGATCCCGTGATGGCCCAGTTCTGGGGTGCGCCACCGATGGCGTTGATGACCGTCGGCACCGGTGCGTTGCTGCTCGGCCGCGACTGGATCGGACTGCCGGCCGCGCTGGCCCTCGACTGGACACTGTGGACGGTCGGAACGCTGCTCGGGCTGGCGACCTCGGTGCTGGTGCCGCTCAGGATGATCGGCAGCGGTGAACGTGCGTTCGGCGGCTGGCTGATGCCCGTTGTGCCGCCGATGGTCTCGGCCGCGTCCGGTGCGTTGCTGGCTCAGCACCTGGACGGGCCCGCCCGGCAGGCCATGGTGCTCGGTTGCTACGCGCTGTTCGGCGTCAGCCTGTTCGCGACGATGGTGATCGTGCCGCAGATCTGGCAGCGGCTCGTCCAGCACGGGCTGGGTGCGGCGTCGACCGTGCCGACGCTGTGGATCGTGCTCGGGCCGCTCGGGCAGTCGATCACGGCCGCGAACCTGCTCGCCGGGGTGCCCGTGCTGCCGGGACAGGGTGCGTTCGGTGTTCTGTACGGCACGATCACGTGGGGATTCGCCCTGCTGTGGGTGGCGATCGCGGCGACGGTCACGGTGCGGACGGCCCGGCGCGGGTTGCCGTTCGCGCTGACGTGGTGGAGTTTCGTGTTCCCGCTCGGCACTTTGGTGACCGGGACGAGCGCCCTCGCGGTTCGGGTGCCGTCGGCGATGTTCACCGGTGTCGCGATCGTGCTGTACGGCGCGCTGGTGCTCGCGTGGATGACCGTAGGCCTTCGCACGTTGTTTCGACGGTGACCAGCAGGTCGACGCACTGGGGTTCGCACTCCGAATATCCACAGTGAACTGATTCTTTGTGGTACGGCAACAGGGTTGACCCTCTGCTACGGCGCGTGTACGTTGGGCTACGGGGGTGGAACTGGGGAATAGATTCCGTTGTCAATGTGCGATGCGTGGCAGCCATTCCAACGGTTGGGGGTTTGGTGGCGGCCGTTACTGGGGAGTTGTACAGCTGTGGCATAGCGGTGGTCGGTGCCGGGACAATGGGCATCGATATTTCCGCTTTGTTTCTTTCTCGTGGTGTTCCGGTGCACCTGATCGACGTGGATCAGGCCGTGATCGCCGATGCCGGGACTCGGGTGGAGCGTCAGCTCCGGCACGCGCGGCTGCTCGGCGCGGCACCTGACGTCGACCGGGGTGCGCTGACCACCGGTCACGACCTCGCGGGCATCGGCGAGCCGGTGCTGGTCATCGAGGCGGTCACCGAGTCGCCCGAGGTCAAGCGCGCCGTGCTGGGTGAACTGAGCGGCGCGGGCCGACCGCTGGTCACCAACACGTCCGGCATCCCGGTCGACGAGCTCGCCGGTGCGCTCGGCAGACCGGAACTGCTGGTCGGAGCCCACTTCATGAACCCGGCCTACCTGATCGCGATGGTCGAGGTGGTCAGGGGGCCGCGCACCGGGCAGGCCGCGCTGGACGCGGTGCTGGCGGTGCTCGGCGCCGTCGGCAGACGCGCGATCGTGGTCGCGGACGGGCCGGGGTTCGTCACCAGCAGACTGCTGCATCCGATGATCAACGACGCGGTGCGCGTCCTCGAGGCGGGTACCGCCGGTGCCGACGACATCGACGCGTTGATGCAGGGGTGTCTCGGGCATCCAGCGGGTCCGTTGCGGACGGCCGACCTCATCGGGCTCGACAACCTCGTCGACTCACTCTCTGAGCTGCACGAACGCACGGGTGACGAGGGCTGTCGCCCGGCTGGCCTGTTGCTTGAGAAGGTGCGTGCCGGCGAGCTCGGCCGCAAGAGCGGGCGTGGGTTCTACGACTACGGAAAGGCGATGACGTGACGACTGACGCGCAAGCTCCCGCTCCGGCGGACGTGCTGCTCGCCTACCTGTCGGCACGGGGGAGAACCGCGGTCACCGAGGACCAGGACCTCTTCGCGGCAGGGCTGGTGACGTCGTTGTTCGCCATGGAGCTGATCGTGCACATCGAGCAGACGTTCGGCGTCGAGATCGGCGGCTCCGACCTGCAGCTGGAGAACTTCCGCACGGTCGCGAGCATGTCCGGCCTGATCACGAGGCTGCGCGGGGCGGGAGATGGCTGACCCGAAAGCACTGGTCGACGAGCTGGTCGGTGACCGCGCGGGGGAGTGGGACGCGGCGGGCAGGCTCCCGGAGCACCTGCCTCGCGAGCTGAGCGCGCACGGGCTGTTGTGCGCCCAGGTGCCCGGCGAGCACGGCGGGCTGGGGCTGAGCAGTGCGGAGAACGGCGAACTGACGGCACACACGGGCACGTTGTGCGGCTCGGTGAGGAGCCTGATGACCTCGCAGGGCATGGCCGCGTGGACCGTGCAACGGTTCGGCGGAAAGGCTCAGCGGCACACCCTCCTGGGCCGTCTGACCAGCGGTGACGTCGCCGCTGTCGCGTTCAGCGAGCCGCAGGCGGGCAGTGATCTCGCGGCGATGGCCACGGAGTTCGGACCCGACGGCGACGAGGTCGTGGTCACCGGGCGGAAGGTCTGGGTCACCGGCGCCGCGTACGCGGACCTGCTCGTCGTGTTCGGTGGTCATCCGGGTGGTGCGGCCGCGGTCGTCGTCCCCGCGGACGCGCCGGGTGTGCGGATCGAACCCGTGCCGGACCCGCTCGGGTGCCGTGCCGCCGGGCATGCGGACGTCGTGCTGGACGGGGTGCGGGTGCCGGGCACGAACGTGCTGGGCGGGGGCGGTCAGCCGCTGTCGTTCCTGGTCACGGCCGCGCTGGCGTACGGGCGGTTGTCCGTGGCCTGGGGATGTGCCGGGATCCTGCGGGCCTGTCTGGCCGCCGCGGCACAGCACGCGCGCACCCGTGAACAGTTCGGGCGTCCGCTCTCCGATCACCAGCTGGTCGCGGGGCACCTCGCCGACCTGCTGGTCGCCGAGCAGGTGGCGACCAGGATGTGCGAGCACGCCAGCGGTGCGTGGGACGCGCGTTCGCCGGACATGGTCACCGCGACGCTGCTCGCGAAGCACGTCAGCGCCGGTCACGCGGCGCGGGCGGCGGCCACGGCGGTGCAGGTGCTCGCCTCGGCGGGAGCCAGGGACGGTTCCGTGGTCGCTCGTGCGTATCGCGACGCGAAATTGATGGAAATAATTGAAGGAAGTTCGGAGATCTGTCGCCTCGCGTTGGCTGGTCACGTGGTCGCGACCCGCTAGAACTGCACAGCACGTCACTGCGGTGAGCGTTCTGCTCGCCATTTTGGCATGCCCGGAAAAAGTGCTGGAAAAACGGGTTGAGAAAATTACTTCGAAACCGTTGAAAGCCCTGGTCGCTGTCGATAACGTCAAAGGTGCGTCGACGCGAAAAGTAAAAACCTAGCAAAGGGGATTGCTATGTACTCGGAGCAGTTCAAGAAGGCCCGCAAGGCGCGCAAGACCCGTCCGGTGCTGTCGGTCGTCTCCAAGTGGTGACCTGCGCCCGGAGTTAGTTGATCGACAGGGGTGGGGGCCCCGACCGGGGTCTCCGCCCCTCCGGCACCGGACCTGGGGGAGCGACATGACGAACTGGCGTGACCTGCTGCTCGACCCGCTGTCGTTCGCCGGGCCCGGCTCGGTGGACGCGTGGCAGAACCAGCTCGCGGCACTGGGCAAGGCCGTGCTGGCGAGCCCGGACGGCGACGTCGAGGAGATCTGCGGTGCGGCGGCGATGCACCCGTCGCCGTGGGTGCGGCAGACGTTGTTGCGGGCGGTGGTGGCACGCGCGCCCGGCGACGAGAACGTGCGGGACGCGGTCGGCTGGCTGACCCACGACTACGAGGACTTCGTCGCGTTCGAGGCGATCACGCTGGCCGGTGAGCTGCGGCTGGAGGAGGTGCTGGCCGACCTGTTCGTCATCGTCGGCCGGGCGAGCGAACGGATGCGCGGCTTCGCGGGCAAGCCCGTGGGCATCGGGCACGCCGTCGTGCTGCGCGCCATCACGGCGATCGCGGGCAGCGGCGACCGGGAGGTGTTGCGGCGCATCGAGGACGAGCTGTTCGCCGAGGGCGCCGACCCCGAGGACTATCCCGCGCTCGCCGCCGTCGACAGCGCGCACCGCGGCACGCACGACCACACCGGCATGCTGCTCGTGCCCGGCGGCGTCGTGCGTGGTGGTCCGCCACCCGCGCTGGTGGCGGAGCGGCTGGTGTTCGACTGGAACGACCCGCTCGCCGAACGGCGCTGCGGCGATCTGCACATGGACGTCCTGCCGGTGCGCAATCAGGACTACGACCTCTTCGCCGTCTCCGCGGCCGCCCGTGACCACGCGTACTGCCACCCGCAGGAACCACCGGGCAAGGTGCACGTCCGCAACACGGTGCTCGACCTGCGCAGCGGCCCCGACCACCCGGTCGCCGGCGTCGACTGGTTCGACGCGTACGCCTACGCGCGCTCGCTGGGCAAGCGACTGCCGACCGAGACCGAGTGGCAGCGCGCCGGCGAGGGCGACGACCGGCGCGCTTACCCGTGGGGTGACGAGTTCGACGCGGGCCGCACGCACTCGTGGACACCGCCGCGGCTGTCCGGCTGGGACGCCGTCGACGCGTGGCGCACGGATCTGCTGGAGCTCGCGGACAGTCCGCCCTCGGTCACGACCCGCCCGGTCGGGATGAACGGCAACGTGAGCCCGTTCGGCGTGCGCGACCTCTCCGGCAACGTCTGGGAGTGGACGGCTTCCTCCTACGACGGCCCGGTGTTCAGCCCGTACGGCACCGACCGCGACGCCATCGACGTGATCTACGACCAGCGGTCCTACGTGGTGATCAAGGGCGGCACCTGGACCTCGTTGCCGGAGCAGGTCTCCGTGGCGTTTCGCGGCCGGGACCTCGCGCTGGACCGCCACTTCGAGATCGGGTTCCGCTGCGTGTGCGACTGCGCGGGAGGCGCGTGATGACCTCGTTGGTGATCGACGCGTTCGACGACCCGGCGACGCTGGACCCGCACAAGGCGTTCGAGACGGGCTCGCGGCACCCGGTGCTGAACATGTACCAGGGCCTGCTCGGCATCACCGCGCAGGAGGAGGTGTTCCCGCTGCTCGCCGCGGCGTTGCCGGTGCGGTCGGAGCACGCCGACGGGGTGCGGCTCACCATCCCGATCCGCGGCGGTGTCCTGTTCCACGACGGCAGCGAGCTGACCGCGGACGACGTCGTGTACTCGTTGCGCCGCGCGGTGATCACGGCGGACGGACCGGCCGCACTGCTCGCCGACGCGTTGCTCGGCGCCCCGATCAGCGAGCTGGACGAGCACAACACCGCGGCGATGATCCGCCGGATCTCGTTGTCCGGCAACGACGTCGTGCTCGACCTGGCCCGGCCGTTCGGACCGCTGAACAACCTGCTCGTGCACTGGTCGCTGGTGGTGAGCCGGGCGTGGTGCGCCGCGCGGGGCGAGTGGGACGGCGATCCCGCGACGGCGGCGGACTTCGTGCGGCGCGGGGAGACGGCACTCGACGAGCAGGTCAACGGCACCGGTCCGTACCGGCTGGGGAGCTGGGACCGCGAGGCACGGGAGCTGACGTTCCACCGCTTCACCGAGGGTGGCCACCACGACGGCCCCGAGGTGCTGGTGATGCGGTCGGTGGACGACCGGATGGAACGCGAACGCGACCTGCTCGAAGGGCGCTGCGACTTCTCGGTGTGCCAGCCGGAGTCGGTGGACCGGCTGGGTGAGCTGGACCAGACCGTGCTGGAGAAGCTGCCCGCGGAGTGGAGCATCAACCCGCTCGGCTTCGTGACGCAGCACCTGCGGCCGGACTCGGAGTACCTGGGCAGTGGGGAGTTCGGGCCGGACGGCCTGCCCGCCAACGCCTTCTCGGACGTCCACATGCGACGGATGCTGTCGTTGTGCTTCGACCACGAGCGATACGTGCGCGAGGTGCTCGACGGTGAAGGACTCGAACACACGCCGCCGTTCCCGGCGCCCGCGTTGCCCGGACTCGCCGCCGTCGCACCGGTGCGGGACCTCGCGGCGGCACGGGCGGAGTTCCGTTCGGCGTGGGCGGGCGAGGCCGAGACCAAGGGCTGCCGGATCGTGATCGTCACGCACGGCACGAACATCTCCCGCGTGCGTGCCGCCGAATACCTGGCGGAAGGACTCGAGGCGGTGAGCCCGCGGATCTCCGTGGAGATCGTGGAGAAGGACCTGCCCGCACTGGTGGAGATCCTCTACGCGGGACGCGCGCCGATCGTGTGGGCGGGCTGGGCCAGCGACTTCCTGCACCCGTACGCGTTCGCGTCGACGTTGCTCGATCCGCGCGCGACCCTGCCCACCGCACTCGGCCTGCGCGACGAGGTGCTGAGCCTGCTCGTCGACGCCGTCCGTGACGTCGACGGCCACGCGGAACAGCTGGTGTACCAGGCGATCGCCCGACACGCGGCTCATCAGGCCTACTACGTCGCGCCACCGGGCAAGGTGAGTTACATGACCTACAACAAGCGCTGGCAGGGCGTGCGGCTGATGCACCACATGTCGAACGTGCTGGACTTCACCAGCTTCGCCGAACGCACCCCGGTGCCGGCCTCGTGACCTGGACCTGGCAGGTCGCCGCCGAGCCGTACCCTCCTGTGCCTCTGCCAGCCGCCGAGGCGCAGGAGTGGTGCAACTTCGTGGTGTGGCAACCCTTCTCGCTGCCGGCGGGGCTGGCGTGGCGGGCGACGACGGTGCGCCGCGAGTCGCGGCCCGGTCGCGCCGGGGAAGTTGCCGGGCACGCGGGCTGGACGACGAACAACCCGGCGGCGTTCCGCGCGGAGATCGCCGGCGACGGGCGGCGGGGCAGGCTCAAGCAGTTCCTCTACGACTGGGCGTTTCCGGCGCTGGACCACCCCTGTCTGTGGCGGAGCAGCACCCGCGCCGTGCCGCTGGACGACAGGTACGTGCTGTGGTTCGGCACGGACCACCTCGGCAACGCCGCCGCTTCGGTGCGGATGGCCCGCACGATGATCGAGTGGTCCGCGCTGGAGGGCGAGTTCAGCGACGACGAGGTGCTGGCGATCTTCTCCTCGCTCGCCCCGGTCGATCCGGTGGCGGCCAAGGCGATCGCGGACACGCCGTTCGCCGCCCTGAGCTACTGGGCCCGCAGTTCCGACGCCCCGATGATCGACGTGCCGATCGGGTTGTGGCGTCTGCGCAGGTGGTCGGACGAGGACGCCCACGAGGGACGGTGGGGTCATCAGGCGGAGGTGCCCGCGGCGCTCGGCGGCTTCACCGTGGACAGCGTGGCCGTGTTCGGAGCGGAGACCGAGTGCGTCTACACCGGCGGACCTGACCGGGGCCACGAGCTTCGGCTGATCGTGCAACGCTCCGGTGCCGGTCGGCTGGAACTGCCACCCGTGCCGGAAGAACACCCTTGCCACGTCTCCGGAGGTCTGGCGTACATCGACGAGCGCTACGGCCCGTTCGACGCGGTGGTGGCGTTGCCCGGCCACGACGTGCGACTGCTCAGCAGCAGCGGCGTGGGCATGGACCGCGCGTGGTTCGCGGACGCGGTGGCGCAGGTGAGCGAGCACTACCGATGATCGAGGCGGAGACGATCACGTTGTCCTGGCGGGCCGTGTTCGCCAACGCCTACGTGCGGGTGCACGACTTCCGCACCACGATCGTGCGGGTGGGCGAGGGCATCGGTGAGGCGGCGCCGTCCCCGCTGGGCACCGAGACCGCCGAGACGATCGCCGCGGCCTACCGCTCGGGTGGCTCGCTGTCACCCGCTGCCCAGGCCGGCCTGGAGATGGCGTTGCTCGACCAGCAGGGCAAGCGCACCGGCGTGCCGGTGTGGCGGATGTGGGGCCTGGACGGCGCGGTACAACACATGTCGTTCTTCACGATCCCTTTGGTCGGCGGCGCGGAACTGCGGCGGTGGCTCGACTTCGCCGCGGAAGCGGAAGCCGCGGCACTCAAGGTCAAGGTCGGGGCGGAACCCGTTGCGGAGTCGGCACAACGGCTGGAGGCGGTGCGTGCCTCGTTTCCCGGCGCGGTGCTGCGGGTGGATGCGAACGCGTCGTGGAGGTGGCCCGCCATCACCTCGTTGCTGCCGGTGCTGAAGGCGTGTTCGGTGTCCTCTGTGGAGGAACCACTCGTGGCGGGCTCGACGGACGACGACTACCGGCGGCTGCGCGGGGAAACCGGGCTTTTGCTGTACTCGGACGAGTTCTGCACGAACGTCTCACTTCTGCGTGCGGCGCCCGCTCGTTACGACGGAGTGGTGCTCAAACCGCAGAACTGGGGCGGGCTGACCGCGACCAAGGACGCCATCTCGCTCGCCCGATCGCTCGGGCTGCGCGTCGGTCTCGGCTGCAACGCCGAGACGGCCGTGTCGATCGGGGCGTCCGCGCAGCTCGCACCACTGGTGGACGACCTCGACCTGGACAGCTCGCTGCTGGTGCGCGACGACCCGTTCCACGCGGACGGTGTGGCGGGCCTGCGGATCTCGATGCCGGACACGCCAGGTCTGGGCGTGCGATGACGTCAGCCGTGCGCTCCCACTCGTTCCGCCTGCTGTGGGCGGGGGAGACCGCGAGCCAGTTCGCTTTCACGGCGTCGCAAACCACCGTGCCACTGCTCGCTGTCACGCTGCTCGCCGCGACCCCGTTCCAGATGGGCCTGCTGACCGCGGCGGGTTCCGCGGCCTTCCTGCTGATCGGCTTGCCGGCCGGCGCGTGGCTCGACCGCATGAACGTGCTGCGGGCCGTGGTCGTCGCGAACGTGTGCCGCGCCGTGCTGCTCGCCTCGGTGCCACTCGCCCTGGTGTTCGACGTGCTTTCGTTGGCGCACCTGGTGATCGTGGCCCTGCTGGCGGGTGCGGCCTCGGTGTTCTTCGACCTGGGCTACCAGTCTGCGGTGCCGCTGTTGCTCGGCCGCGAGGCGCTGGTCGACGGCAACGGCAAGCTGGAAGCGAGCCGGGCGACGGCGCAGGCGACAGGACCGGCGCTCGGTGGGGCGCTGGTGCAGGTCGCGGGTGGGGTGGGGGCGGTCGGCGCGAGTGCCTTGGCGTATTTGGTGTCCACGGTCGCGCTGCGGAGGATCGGCCGGGGATCCGGTGGGCGGCGGGTCGCCGGTGCGGCGGAGCGGCAGGCCGGCGGTGGACGCGCCGAGCAACCGTTCGATGAGCGGTCTGCGGAGCGGCAGGCCGGCGAGGTGTCGTTGCGCGCGCAGATCGCCGAAGGCATGCGGTTCGTGCTCCGGCATCCGGCGTTGCGCGCCGTCACGTTCTGCAGCGCCACCCTGATCCTGTCGTCATCGCTGGCCGGCGCGGTGGTGCTGCTGTTCCTCACCCGCGAGCTGCACCTGTCGCCGGCTGGTGCGGGTGCCGTGCTCGCGGTCGGCGGGGTGGCGGGAGTGCTCGGCGCGCTGACGTCGGGGCGCGTTGGCCGGGTGGTCGGTACGGCGCGGCTCACGTGGGTGGTCGCGGTGGTCACCTGGCCGTTCGGGTTCCTGTTGCCGCTGGCGGACGGGCCGGTGCTGTTCGCGGTGGGCTGGGCGCTGCTCGGATATGGCGGGGTGGTGTACAACGTCGGGCAGGTGAGTCTGCGGCAGTCGTTGTGCCCCAAGGCGTTGCTGAGCCGGATGAACGCCAGCGTCCGCTTTCTCACGTGGGGTGCGATGCCGGCGGGTGGGGTGCTCGGCGGCGTGCTCGGGCAGTGGCTGGGGCTCACCGCCGCGCTGGCCGTCGCCGCCGCCGGCATGGTGCTCGCGCCCCTGTGGCTGATCTTCTCGCCGGTCGTGGGCCTTCGCGACATCCCGGAGGAGTCGTGACGGGTCAGAGCCAGGCGCCGTCGCGCATCACGGTGCGCCCCTTGGTCTCCGCCACGTCGCGCCACACCAGGATGCGTTGTGGGCGCAGCACGAGCACGACCCACTCGCCCGTGGTCATCTCGCGCGGGTCCCAGTCGGCGCGCTTGGCGAAGGTGTCCAGGACGCCGGCGGGTGCGTCGTTCAGCGGAAACACCTCGCCCACGGCGTCGATCAGCACCACGTCGCGAGTGTGGCCGAGCGCCAGGCGGACCTGGCCGGAGCGCTGGACGTTGCGCGTCGTCGGGTTGCGGGTCTCGGTGGTGAGGATGACGCGTTCGCCGTCCCACGCCAGCGAGAACGGCACCAGGTGCGGGGTGCCGTCCTCGCTCGCGGACGCCACCCACACGTCCTCGTCCTGCTCCAGCTTGGTCCTGGCGTCCTGCTGCCGTTCCTGCAGCGTGCGGTTGGCCATGATCAGCACCCTAGCCCAGCCTGGCCACGAGCATGTCCGCGAACGCGGCGCCGACACCGTGCTCGGTGAGGTGCATGCCTTCGTCGTCCACGTGGCGCCACAACGAGATCGTGGGGTTGACCTCCACGATCGTGAGTTCGCCGTCATGGCCTTCGACGAAGTCGACGCACGCGTGCGCGAGGTTCAGCGTGGTCGCCGCCGTCACGACGGTCTTCTCGAGCTCCGGCGTCACCTCGACGGCCTCGACGTGCTGCGGGTTCTTCCTGGTCTGCTCGGTCGGCGGCGCGTGGAAGGTCTTGCGCCGGTACGCCGAGACCACACGGCCGTCGATGTACATCACCCGCACGTCCCGCCCGGTGTTCGGCACGTACCGCTGGGCGCACATCGACTCGTGCACGCGAAGGAGGTACGAGAGCTGGATTTCGTGACCGAGTGAGAGTTCTCCCGGGGTGTCCGGACTGCGCATCTCCGGAATGTCGCGAAGAAGCACGTTGTCGGTCGACGCAATGCCGTGGACCGGTTTCACCACAACGTCCGTCCAGGTGCGCAGACAATCCGCTCCCTGTTCCAGGGTGCGGATCAGGCGGGTGTCCGGAACGCGCAACCCGGCGCGGCGCAGAATGTCCACGGAAAGAACCTTGTTGTGCGATTTCTGGATACCGCCAGGATTGTTCACGACGGCGACTCCGGCGTTCTCCAGCAACGCCAGCGAGTCGAACACGGACGCGACCTCGGAAATGCGACTGAAGAACCGGGAGCGCACGAGAACGACCTTTGCGTCCAGTGGCGCGCCCTGGTGGAGCAACGGCGTGTCCGAAGCTTCGAAAACGACGTCGTGATATTCGGCGTACGTCGTCTTCGCGCCAAGCGCTTCGAGCTTCTCCATGAGCTCGCGCATTTCCAGGTACGGGATGCCTCGATCGAGGATCGCCACGTCGGTGGTGGTCACGGTCGCCCTTCATGGTGCGGTTGGAGGTGCCGCTCGCCGCGCAGCGCGGCACGGCGGTCGGGCCAGTCCTCGATCAGCAGGGGGCCGGCGGACAGACCGCCCCGGTGACGTTCGTTGATCAGCTGGAAGCAGTGGTGCCAGGTCTGCCGGGTGAAGTCGACGTCGATGCCGGCGTAGCTGAACCTGTCGTCGCCGTCGAGCTGACCGGCGAGTTCTGCGCTGGTCAGAACGTCGACATAGGTGTTGTCGTCCGGCAGGCCGGTGAGCTGGCGGAGGTCGTTCGCGAGGTAGCGGACCGCGTTGTTGGCGGGGTCGGCGTGCATCGCCGGGACCACGTCGGGTGTGATCGGCGTGGGTCCTTCGACGACGGTCAGCACGGACGTGTGCCGACCGGGCGCACGCATGTTCTCGTGCCAGCCGTAGCGGACGTGCACCGGCCGGTAGCCCAGTGCGATCTTGAACCGCTGGCTGGTGAGGTCGTCGCACGTGCAGGTGCCGTAGCCGTGCAGACCGGCTTTCCGCAGATGTGCCCGGCGGGTTTGTTCCAGTGCGATCGCGGCGCCGCTGCCGCGTTCCTCACGATCCACCGCGAGATTCATGATGTACGCGTAGCGGCCTTTCGTCGCGTACGCGGCGAACCCGATCACCCGGTCATCGCGCAACGCGAGAAAACGCGTTCTTCCCGGCGCACCGACGCCCGCGCTGTCGAAATACTGGAAATACACCCGCTCGAACAGCTCGCGGATCTCCGCGCGTTGTTCTTCCGGCAGCTCCTCGGCCGCCGGGAACGTCTTCACCTGAACCTGTTCATTGCCCACACTGCAATCCCCCGGCTCGAACGTGGTCGTCCTCGCAGTGAACCAACTGCGTCCGGTCATGTCAACGCGACGGCCTTGTGGGGGCACGATGACGTTGCTAGCCTCGCCGAGGGGGTTCATTTATGACGACGAATCGTTTTCAGGATCTCGACCGGTCCGCCGGAAGGCACGGCGTCGCCACCTATCTCGACGATGTGAGCGCGCTGCACGCGCGTCAGGCCGACGTGCTGGCCGCCGCCGCACAGGCCGATCCCGGCCTCGACGTGCTCGACGTCGGCTGTGGCGTCGGCACCCGCCTGCTCGGCATGGCGCGCGCGGGTCACACCGGCCGCCTCGTCGGCCTCGACCGCAGCGACACGGTGCTCGACGAGGCCTGCCGCCGGGCGGACGACGAAGGTCTCGCCGTCGAGTTCCGGCACGGCGACGCCACGACGATGGAGGCCGAGGCGGAGTTCGACGTCGTGCACTCCGAACGCGTGCTGATCCACGTCGAGGACGTCCTCCCGGTGCTGGCGTCCTACGCCCGCGCGGTGAGACCGGGTGGCCGGGTGATCGCCGCCGAGCCGCACGCCACCGCGTTCGGGCTCAACTCGCCGCACATCGGCCTCACGAACCGGGTGTTCAGCCAGGCGCACAACACGTTGCGCCAGCCGTGGATCGCGACCCGGCTGCCGTCGTTGCTGCGCGGCCTGGGATTCGCGGACGTGGTCAGCTCCGGCTGGGTGGGCATCACCGAGGAGCTCGCGAGGTTCGACAGCATGCTGCAGATGACCAGGTGGTCGGGCGAGGCCGTCACCGCCGGACTGATCACGCCGGCCGAGGAGGCCTTGTGGTGGGACGACCTGCGCACGGCGGACGCGCGCGGTGAGTTCTTCGGCAGCTGGACCATGTTCACCGCCGTCGGCGTCCGCGCCCGATTCTGAGGAGCACCATGACACTTCCGTTGGTCCACCTCGAAGCATCCGCCGCCGAGTTCGCGGAGACGGCGCTCACCGGCGCGGCGACGTTCGGCGCGTTCGAGCTCGCCGGCGCGGCGGAGACCCGCCGCGTCGCCGACCACGCGGACCGGATCGCGACCGAGTTCTTCGCGCTGCCGCAGGAGAAGAAGCTCGGCAGTCAGAGTCCCAGCGGCCACAAGAACCGCGGCTGGACCTTCTCCGACGACGACAACGGCCGCCGTGTGTTCGACCGCTACAGCGTCGCGCGCTTCGACGACGTCGCCGCCGCACGGGCCGGTGGTGTGCGGCCCGAGTACCTCGACCTGTACGAGCACGCGAACGTGTGGCCGGACGTGCACGTCCAGACGGTGTTCGAGGAGTACCGCGCCAGCGTGGTCGGCACGTTCGAACGGCTGCTGGGCAGGCTCGCCGAGGCGTTCTCGGTGGACGTGAGCGCGTTCGTCGGGCCGGGGCCGGACAACACCAACGTCACCTTCACGCTGTACCAGCCGAGGCCGGGCGCGGACGGGCTCTCGTTCCCCGAACACCGGGACCGCAGTTCGATCAGCGCGCTCACCGAGTCCGGCGAGGCGGACCGGCTGGAGATCAGGGCGCCGGACGGGTCGTGGCTGCCGTGCCGGACCGCGCCGGGCAACCTGCTGATGCTGTTCGGGCTCACGGCGAGCCAGCGCACCGGCGGCAAGATCGAGGCGGCGCAACACCGGGTGATCCCGCCGACAGGGGCGTTGCGCAGCTCCACGGCGGCGTTCTACTTCCCGGACCTGGACACGCCCGCGACGCCGTTGTTCGGCGAGTCCGACGAACGGCGCACGGTCGGCCAGGTGCTGCTGGACGCGCGCGGCCGGTCGCTGTGACGCTGGAGGAAGCGCGATACCGGGCCGAGCTCGGCGTGCTGACCGGCGACCCGCTCGACCCGGCCGCGCTGGAACTGGTGGCACAGCGGGAGATCGGGCCCGGCTGGTCCGACGATCCGGCGGCGCTGGTGCCCGATCTGCCCGCCACGTTCTGCGCGCTGCGGGTGTTGTCGATCGCGGGGGAGCTGGGTTCGCGGCCGGAGACCGTCGCGTGGCTGCGCTCGCAGACGTCGACCGCCGACGTGCACCGCTTCTTCTACGCGGCGCGTGCCAGGGCGTTGCTGCGCGACCGGCCGGACGCGGCGGAGTCAGCGGAGATCGCCGCGATGCTGAAGTCGTTGCACCATCCCGATGGCGGCTACGGCGGTGGGCCCGGCGTGCGCGCGGATGTGCAGTACACGTACGTCGGGGTGTGGACGCGGCATTGGCTCGGCGACATCGCGCAGGGCCGTGCCGATGCCGCCGACTGGCTGGCGGCGCGATGCTTGGACGGGCACATGGCATTCAGCGCGGACGATCCGTCGTGGTCACTCGCGACCGGGGCCTCCGGGCACCGCTGCGCGGATCTGCTCGGGCTCGACTGGCCGTGGGAGCAGGTGCGGGCGGCGGCGGAACGCGAACGGCGGCCGGACGGCACGTTCGGCGGACCTCTGGAGAACTACTGCGGGCTGCGGATCATCGCGCTCGCCGACCAGCACCTGGCGGAGACGTGGCAGACCAGTTGATCGTGACACCGGCGGTGCTCCAATACGTCGCGTCGGTGTCGGAACCTGAGGACGAGGTGCTCGCCGCGCTGCGTGCGGAGACCGCCGGGCTGCCCGGCGGCACCGTCATGCCGGTGGCGCAGGAAGAAGGCAGGCTGCTCACGCTGCTGGCCGGCCTGATCGGCGCGCGTTCGGTGCTGGAGGTCGGCACCTACACCGGGTACAGCACGGTGTCCCTGGCGCGGGCACTGCCACCCGGCGGGCGCCTGGTGACCGTGGACATCTCCGCGAAGTGGGCGACGGTGGGCAGGCCGCACTGGGAACGCGCCGGCGTGGCCGACCGGATCGACCTGCGGATCGGTCCGGCTCTCGAGGTGCTGGACGGGTTGCGGGACGAGAGTTTCGACCTGGTGTTCATCGACGCGGACAAGGTGAACTACCCGCGGTACTACGAGCAGGCGGTGGGGCTGGTGCGTCACGGCGGGTTGATCGTCATCGACAACACGCTGCTGGACGGCAAGGTCGCCGATCCCTCCGACACCGACGAGGGCACTCAGGCGGTCCGCGAGCTGAACTCGTTGGTGCAGCACGACTCCCAGGTGGAAGCCGTGCTGCTACCGGTGGTGGACGGTATCACGCTCGTACGACGGCGCTGATGTCCGTCGCGGTCACCGTGAGGATCGGGGAGGCCGGCCTGCGTTCGGGCACGAGGTGCAGGTGCTCGACGTCCTGCGTCGTGATCACGTTGCGGCACAGGCAGTTCTCGTCCGTGAAACCCGCGAACCGGTAGGCGACCTCCATCATCCGGTTGCGGTCGGTCCTGCGGAAGTCGGCGACGAGGTGCACGCCGGCGCGGGCGGCCTGATCGGTGAGCCAGCTGAGGATCGTCGAGCCCGCACCCCACGTCACGACCCGGCACGACGTGGCGAGCAACTTCAGGTGCCACACCTCAGAATGCTTCTCCAGCAACACGATGCCGACGGCGCCGTGCGTGCCGAACCGGTCGGACATCGTGACGACCAGCACCTCGTGCCGCGGATCGGCGAGCAGTGCGCGCAGCACGGCGTCGGAGTAGTGCACACCGGTGGCGTTCATCTGGCTGGTGCGCAGGGTGAGCTCCTCGACCCTGGTCAACTCCTCCTCACCGGCGGGCCCGATCGTCATGCGCAGCTCCAGCGTGCGCAGGAAGTCCTCGTCGGAACCGGCGAAGTCGTCACGGGCACCGTCCCGCTCGAACCCGGCCTGGTACATCTGCCTGCGCCGACGTGAGTCCACCGTGGACGCCGGTGGTGTGAACTCCGGCAGGTCCAGCAGCCCCAGGGCGTCCGCCGCGTCGTAGCAACGAACATCGGGCAGGTGGAAGGCGACCTCGGCCCGTTCCGCCGGCTGGTCGTCCACGAAAGCGATGGTGCTCAAAGCGAAGCCGAGCTTCTCGGCGATCATCCGGACCGACGCGGACTTCGGCCCCCACCCGATCACCGGCAACAGCAGGTAGTCCGCGATGCCGAGCCTGGTGAGCCGCTCCCACGCGAGGTCGTGGTCGTTCTTGCTGGCCACGGACTGCAGGATGCCGCGCTCGTCCAGCGCTTTCACGACGGCGCGCATCTCCTCGGCGATCACGACGTCACCGTCTTCGAGAAGAGTGCCTTGCCACAACGTGTTGTCGAGATCCCACACCACGCACTTCACCACGTTCATCTGAGTCTCCCCCTCGACCCTTCCGGACGTTCCCTTCGATCATCGCGGTGTTGTGCGCCGAACGCCAGGCATCCTCGGAAACAGCACGGACTTTCGGTGCGGTCGCTCGCCCGCCGACCCGCTCCGCCGGGTCTGCGTAGGTGACCGATCTACGTAACTCCTACCGACGCGAACGGCACCCGCCCGCCACGAAGGTATGTCGTGTGACAACACGAACTGCGCCAACGCGAACGGCCCGGGCGGTGGTCCTGGCCTCCGCCACCCTGACGATCATGGCCGCGGCGATCATCGCCCCGAGCCTGCCCGCGATGGGCGAGGTGTACGGCGAGGGCGTCCTGGTCCGCCTGGCCCTCACCATCACCTCGCTCGCCATCGCGATCAGCGCGCCGTTCGCGGGTCTGCTCGCCGACCGGGCCGGACGCAAGCCGTTGCTGATCGCAGGCCTCGTCCTGTACGCGGCGGCAGGCACCGCCGGGTTCTTCGTCACCAGCCTCCCGGTCCTGCTGGGCACCAGAGCGCTGCTGGGTCTCGCCGTCGGCGGCGTCATGACCTCGGTCAGCGCCTTGATCACGGACTGGTTCGACGGACCGGAACGAGGCAGGTTCCTCGGGTTCCAGCAAGCTTTCGCCAGCCTCGGCGGCGTGGTCTTCCTGCCGCTGGCGGGCGTGCTCGCGGGCGTCGACTGGCGGCTTCCGTTCTGGCTCTACAGCGTTGCGGCACTGGTCGCGCTGGCCGCGGCGACAGGTCTGAAAGAAGAGCCGAGAACAGTCCAGAAATCCGCCCGAACCGGGTTTCCCAAGGCCGCCATCTGGATCTACGTGCTCGCCTCGGTGGCGACGCTCGTGTTCTACATGGCCCCGACCCAGCTGCCGTTCCTGCTCCGGGACCTGAACGCGGGCCCGGCGGTGATCGGCCTTGTGGTCGCGGGAAGCACGCTGACCAGCGTCGCGGGAGCGCTCGTGTTCCCCAAGCTCACCAAAGGAAGGATCACCGCGGCCAGCGTCGCGTTGCTCGGCGCCGGCTGGCTGGTGATCGGCACGACGGACCACGTCCTGATCGTCACGGCAGGGCTCCTCATCGGCGGCTTCGGCGTCGGCCTGGTCGTGCCGAACCTCAACCTGCGGCTGGCCGACCTGGCCGAGCCGGCTCAGCGCGGCCGCGTGCTGAGCGGGCTGGTCGCCGGGATCTTCCTCGGCCAGTTCCTGTCACCACTCGTCATCGCACCGCTGGTCGGGTCGGCGGGCATCGCCGCCGCGTTCACCTGGACCGGTGTCGTCACCACCATCGCAGGGGCGGCACTCGCCCTGGGACACAAGGAGAACTGAGATGATCTACCACGGCAACCGCTTCACGCTGCGCAAGGACGCCTCGCCCGAGCAGATCGAGGAGGCGCTGGAGAGCCTGCGCAACCAGGGCCGCGTGATCCCGTCCGTGAAGTCCTTCGTGGTCGGTCGTGACTTCGGCGGCGAGTACGAGTGGGGCGCCACGTTCGTCATCGAGGATCTCGAGGGGTACTGGGAGTACCTGATCCACCCGGCGCACCGCAACACCGACCGCGTCGGTCTGCCGCTGGTGGACAAGTTCGCGTCGTTCGACATCACCGACGACGAGGACCCCGAGATGGGCGCGAAGATCGCGGCCCTGCACCAGAAGCGCTACGACAGCGACCCCGAGCTGACCCAGCTCGTGTCCGACCTCGGCGAGTACACGGGCAGCGCTGCCCCCGGCCAGCACGGAGACAAGTGATGAGCGACCTCACGAACGCCTGGATCGACCTGTGGAACGGTGAGTTCGGGCTCGTCGACACGATCGTCCACGAGGACTTCGTCTGGCATGTCGCCCCGCTGACCGGTGGGCCGTCGCAGGACCACACCGGACGCGAGGGGCTCGACGCCTGGATCCGCGGTTCCCACCAGAACATGCCCGGCCTGAAGTTCACCGTCGAGGTCGGGCCGATTTCGCAGGAGCCGTACCACGTGCTCCGCTGGTTCGCGGAGGCCGGCGACATCTCCTTCCACGGCACGGACATCCTGCGCGTGGCGGACGGCAAGATCGCCGAGTACTGGCTCAACGCGGACAGCCTCTGGGCCGCTCAGCAGCTTGGCCTGGTCCAGCCGATCAGCTGAACTGCTCCTTGAGCTGCCGGCGTGAGTTGATGCCCATCTTGCGGTAGATGTTCCGCAGGTGGGCATCAACCGTGCGGGGGCTGAGGAACAGCCGGGCGGCGACTTCCTTGGACGTCGCCCCGGTGGCCACCAGGCGAGCGATGTGCTGCTCCTGCGAGGTGAGGTCGTCCGCAGCCTGTGCGGACCGGCTGCGGGCGACCTCACCGGTGGCCTGCAGCTCCTGGGCCGCCCGTGCCGCGAATGCCTCCATCCCCATGCCGGACAACAACTCGTGCGCCGTCCGCAGCTGTTCCCTGGCGTCGATCCGGCGTCCGGACCGCCGCAACCATTCGCCGTACAGCAGATGCGCGCGTGCCAGGTAAGGCTTCGCGGTGGTGACCTCGAGGTGTTCAAGAGCCTCGCGGTAGTCGTCCTCGGAACCGGACACCAGCGCGCGTGAGCACGCCGCCACCCCGAGGCCCCACTCGGTGCCGGCGGCGGCAGTGCGTTCGGTCAGATCCTCCAGCGCGACGACCGCGGACTTCTCCTCCCCGCACCGCACCGCCGCCTCCACCAGCTCGGGCAACGCGATACCGGCGAGGTAGAGATCGCCCGGCTCGACCGCCAGCCGCGCGGCGGCCAACGCCGCCGGATAGTCGCCAAGTCCGTTGTGCAGCACGGCAGAAGCCCAATGCGCATTGGCCACCAGCAGTCCCGCCAGGCGTGCTGCGGCCCGCGTGGCGTGTTCGGTGTGCTGCGCGAGCTCGTCACGACGTCCGCGCATCGCGGCCAGGTGCAACCGCGGGTACGGCAGGGGAGCGACCCCGAGCGCGTCCGCCACGGCCTCCTCCTCGGCGATGGCGGACATCGCGGCACCGAAGTCACCGGCGTGCACGGCCATGATCGCCGTCTGCGCCAGGCCGAGCCGGAGCACGAACGGCGACCCGGCCGCGCGTCCCGTCCTCATCAGCCACGCGGTGACGGTGTGGTGCACCTCGCTGTCCCAGAGCTCGCCCGCGAGCATCGTGGCCAGCGCCGGATGTCCGGTCCACATCAGACTGTCGTCGGTGAAGGCCTGCCGCAGCAACGGAACGGCGGCCCGATGCCCCTCGGTCGACAGCACCACCAACGCGTTCAGCACGTCCGGAGACGGTGGCATCGACCGGGCCTCGCGCACGACGACGTCCGTGACGCCGCTGGCCCGTCCGACCACCAGGCCCAGCTCCAACGCGTCGAGCACGCACTCGCGGGCGGCGGCACCGCTCATCCGTCGTGCCGCTTTCAACACGAACTCCGGCCCGTCGTTCTGAGGGTTCCGGACGAACGCCACCTGCCCGCGCAGCCGATCGGCCCGCGCCAGTTCCGGCGCGTCCAGCAACTCGACCTGGATCGTGCTGAGCAGCTCGGCGGCGACGTCGACGGCCCCCGCGTCGAACTTCGCCTGACCCGCCGCCAACGTCCGCTCGGCCCGCAGTCGTGGTTCCACCGACAACGTCGCCGCCCGCTCGAGGAACGCCGCCGCGGCCGCCACCCCACCGCGTGACCGGGCCCGCGCGGCGGATCGCTCCAGCTCGGCCGCCACTCGGTCGTCGGGTCCGGTACCGGCCTGCGCGAGGTGCCACACCCGCCGATCCGGATCCACCTGAGCATCGGTGGCGTCGGCGAGAGCGAGGTGCACGGCCTGCCGCTCGGCGGCGTCGGCGGCGAGGTAGACGGCCGACCGCGCGAGCGGATGACAGAACCGCACCCGAGTGGACAGGCTCACCAGCCCGGACGCCTCGGCGACCGCACCTGCCGTCGTCACGTCGATGCCGAGTTGCCGCGCGGCCGCCCACATCAGCCGCGGCTCACCCGTGGGATCGGCGCCGGCCACGATCAGCAGCGACCGCGCGTCCGCCGGCAGAGCGGCGACCCGGCGCTGGAAACTCGCCTCGATCGCGCTGGGCGCCGACGACACCTCCGGCAACGCGAACCCGCCCGCCCTGGGCAACTCCAGCAGTGCCAACGGGTTCCCGCGCGCCTCGGCGAGCAGCCGTTCCCGCACCTTGTCGTCCACCGGCTCGGCCGCGAGCAGCGCACGGGCGTCGGCGTCGGACAGCCCCTCGACCACCAGCGCGGGCAACTGGTCCAGCACTCCTGCCTGCCGGGCGGCGAACACCATCACGACCGGATCGGCGGGCAGCCTGCGTCCGAGGAAGGTGAAGACCTTCGCCGACGCCTCGTCCAGCCAGTGCGCGTCGTCGACCAGGCAGAGCACCGGCTGATCGGCGGCAGCGGCGGTGAGCAGGTCCAAAGTGGCCAGTCCGATCTGCAGCACGTCCGGAGATCCGCCGGTCAGCCCGAACGCGACCTCCAGCGCGGCCCGGCGGCCCGCGGCGAGTTCCGCGAGGTGATCCAGCAACGGGACGCACAGCTGATGCAATGCCGCGAACGGGAACTCGGCCTCGAACTCCGACCCGGACGCCTCCAGCACCATGAATCCGGGCGCCTGACGCACGTGCTCCAGCAGCGCGCTCTTGCCGATGCCCGCCTCGCCGCGCAGCACGATCGCACCACCGCGTCCTTCGCGACCGGCGTTGATCACCCCGTCGAGACAACGGATCTCGTCGTCGCGCCCCAGGAGACGTGGAGATGTCGGCATGATTCGAACGTTACGTCACCCGATCGGCCCACAACCACAGGCGGATGCGTAGTCGCCTCAAGGAGGATGCGGCCGTACGGAGCAGCCCCCTAGCGTGGCAACACATGATCACGAGGGGGAACTTGTGAGAATTCGCGTTGCCGCCATCACCGGCGTGCTGGCGTTGTCGAGCGTGGCCTTCGCCGGAGCGTCGGCGTCAGCAGCGCCAGGTGCGGTACTTCTGGCCGACACCAGCAGAAACGGCACGGTCGACTGGGCCGACCAGGCTGGCAAGACCAGATGGACATCGCAGCGCGGCGCGATCTTCCTGCCGAACCTGGACGACGACACCAAGCGCTGCAAGGTCACCGAGGAGGACCTGAAGGATCACGCCATCGCGGTCGACGAACGGCTCGCGGCGTGCAACGACGCCCAGGACGACGTCGTCAACGGACCTCAGGACGCGGCGGACTTCGCGCCGCTGCGCACGATGCCGGGCAACGTCGGCCAGGACGGCACGGTCTCGCTGAGCCCCGGTGAGGGCAGGTACGCCCGCCTGTGGGTCGAGCGCGACGGCACCTGGACCTCGCTGGGGGAGAGCGGCTCGCTCACCGCCGCCGAACTGCGCAAGGGCGCCAGACTGGCGTTGGAGGGCAAGGACCTCATCAGGGACAAGGCCGTCTGGAACGGCACGGTCACGGTCACGCTGAAGGCCGGCGGCACGGACTCGGTGCAGCTGCGCGTGGCGCCGTTGATCCTGCAGAACGACCTGAAGGCACCGAAGCAGGTCGTGACGTCGAACCCCGTCAGTCCCGAGTACCGGGCGGGGTACGACGAGTTCCTCGCCGGGCTGCGCGGCGCGCTGGCGGCGGCGAACCTGCCCGAGTCCGCGTTGACGCGGATCTCCCACGACGACAGGTGGGTCCAGGACATCTTCGAGCCGACGACGGCGAGCATGCCGGGGCGCGACGGCAAACCGCAGGTCATGCGCGTGTTGTTGCGCAGCGCCAACTACCGGCCGGCCATCGAGTGGCAGGGCGAGATCTACCCGCCGGCCCTGCGCCCCGCCGGACGAGCGGTGTTCAGCGCGCTGCGCGGCCCGGACGTCGGCGTCGTGCAGCAATACACGGCCCAGCGCGACACCACCGTCGACGACAGCCTGAACTCCACCGGCAACTACGAGAGCCTGCCGCCCTACCGCGGCCACGAACTCGGCCGCCCGCTCTACGGCAGCACGGCCGCGCGCAAACCGGACCCGACGTTCACCACCCTCATCGGCTCGCAGTACGCGGACCCGGTGGTCATCGACACGGCCTGGCTCGCCGTGGGCCACGCCGACGAGACCGTGCACGTCGTCCCGGCGCGCAACTCCCGCGGCTGGACGCTCATGGTCGCCGACCCGCGACTCGCGCTCGACGTCCTGCGTCAGGCCACAAAGGACGGACACGGCGGCGCGGTGCTGTTCGAGGGCACCAACGAGAAGGACAAGCCGACCATCGACCAGGCGCTCGCCGATCCGGTGTTCCTGGAGCAGAACGAGACCGCGGCGCAGCACATCGACACCCAGCTCGCCGTGCTGACCAGGGAGACCGGCCTCGCCGAACGAGAGCTGGTCCGCGTTCCGGTGCTGTTCCAGCAGTTCAGCTGGCAACAGCTCGACGCGGCGAGCGACCAGCTCACCGCGTCCGGGCGGGTCACCCGCGAGATGGTGACGGACCTGCGCGACCGGATGAGGGCGGGCGCCGCCCCACGCGTCGTCTTCGCCGCTCACTCGGCCGGCATTCCCAACGGCATCTCACTCGGTGGCGGCGTGTTCGGCGCACCCGACCCGCACGGCCCTCGCGTGAACGGCGTGGACCTGTTCAAGAACAAGGCCGAACAGGCGCTCGCCCGCACGCCGGTCAGGCTGAAGTGGGTCGAGGACTGGGAGTTCCTGCACCAAGGGCTCGGCGAGGTGCACTGCGGTACCAACGCGTTCCGCGAGCCGACCCGTGCCGACTGGTGGCGCGGTGATCGCTATGTTCAAGATCGGTAAAACCGATAGCTCCAGGGGGTTCACGAACATGAAGCAGCGAAGGCTGAGCCTCGCACTGGCGGGCGCCGCCAGCGTGGCTTTCCTCGTCGGGACGTCGGTGGCCGCACCGCCGCCACCGGCGCCCGTGCAGGAGGGGCAGACGTACGTCTACCGCGTGCCCGCACCGCTCGGGCAGAAGGCGCAGGACCTGCTCGCGCGCGGGTTCGACGTGCTGGAACAGCGTGACGGCGACGACCTGTTCGTGCTCGGCTCGAAGGACGTGCACACCAAGCTCACCGCGGCCGGGTTCACCGGCACCGTCGAGCAGGTGATGGCGCCGTCCACGATCGCGGCGACGACCAAGGGCCACGGCGTCAACGAGACGTACTACGGCGGCTACCGCACGATCAAGGCGCACTACGCGCACCTCGACCAGGTGGCGTTCCGGTACGCGCGCCTCGCGACCGTCGTCGACTACGGCGACTCGTGGCGCAAGACCCAGGGCGCGGGTGGCCACGACCTCAAGGCCATCTGCATCACCAAGAAAGGTCCCGGCGACTGCAAGCTGACCCCGAACGTCCGCAAGCCGCGGCTGTTCGTGTCGGCCCAGATCCACGCCCGCGAGATCACCACCGGTGACATGGCGTGGCGCTGGATCGACCACCTGACGCAGGGTTACGGCAAGGACAGCGAGGTCACCTCGCTGCTGGACACGACAGAGGTCTGGGTCGTGCCGATCGCGAACCCTGACGGCGTGCAGATCGTGCAGTCCGGCGGTGACACGCCGAAGCTGCAGCGCAAGAATGCGAACTACACCAACGGTCCCAAGGAGTGCCCGACCTCCGAGCAGGATCCGTACGCGCAGATCGGCATCGACGTCAACCGCAACTTCAACGCGCAGTGGGGTGACAACGGCACGTCGTCCGACCCGTGCAGCCAGGTCTACCGCGGCCCGAAGGCGGACTCCGAGGTCGAGACCAGGGCGCTGGAGAAGTTCTTCCGCGCGCTCTACCCGGACACGCGCGGCCCTGGCCTGACCGACCCGGCGGATCCCAAGACCCGCGGCATGGTCATCACGATGCACGCCGCTCTCAACGTCGTGCTGCTGCCGTGGGGCTACACGACCACGCCGTCGCCGAACGACGGTCCGTTGCGGGCGATGGCCAAGGACATGGCGCAGCTCGCGGGTCCGGACTGGCAATACGGCCAGCCCGGTGAGCTGCTCTACACCGCGGGCGGCTCGATCGACGACTGGGTCTACGGCGAACTCGGTGTCCCGCACTACACCTGGGAGATCGGCAACTGGGAGGGCACCTGCGTCGGGTTCACGCCCGAGTACGCGTGCCAGGACGGCCACTGGGCGAAGGTCAAGCCGATGCTGACCTACGCGGCGCGCAAGGCCGCGAACCCCTACGGCGGATGATCGTCTGACGGTTTTCCGGCCGTCTCGGCCGAGCCGGGACGAGACGGTCGGAAATCTCACCGTACGCGTGTCCTGGGAGGGGTTTCGCCGACACCCGGCAGGGGTATCCGAGCTGCGCACAACAGGGTGCTCGGCTGACGGAGGCACTGCTGGCATGGACCACGACATGACCATCGACTTCGACTTCGAGATGGACTTCGACGACTCGGTGGCGCGCCGGGTGCGGCGCTACGTGGGTGAGGTCGTCGCAGGGCTGGGGCTGCGCGGCGACAGTTCGTTCGTGGAGACGCAGCCGCGTGCCGGCGCGTACGTGGCGCTGGACGGACGGTTGCCCGACTTCCCCGACCACTACGTGGCTCTGCAGTGGAACGAGCTGACCGGCTGGTCGGCCGCGGTCGAGGACCGCCTGGGCGAGCTGGTGGAGGTCGCGCGGATGGACGGCGACCCGCACCCTTCGCCGGTCGCGGTGGTGAACTGGGTGACGGGTCTGCTGCACACCGAACAGGCAGAAGTGTCGAATCGCGACTTCGCTGCGTTCGTGCCGTCGCCGCGCGCGGGAGCGACTTCCCGTAGTTAGTCCGGCGGTTCGCTCTCGTCGTCGGTGGTCTCGGCGGCCGGCACCTCGGGTTCCGGCGTGTCGAGATCGCTCAGGTCAGGTGTGCCGGGGGAGTGCGGCGCTTCGGGGTTCACGGGATCGGTCATGCCGCCCGGTTACCCGTACGGCGCCACCTCAAGCACTGACCTCAAGCACACGGAAAAGCCGGTGCCCGCCGTTTCGGGCACCGGCCGGTTCCTCTGCTCACGCTGGTACGGTCCACCTCTGGTTGGCCCCACCCGTGCAGGTCCAGATCTGCAGTTTCGCGCCATCGGCCGTGTTGTTGCCGATCACGTCCAGGCACTTGTTGCTGCCCACGTTGACCAGCGTCCCGTTCGACGCGGTCCACCGTTGGTTCCCACCGCCGAAGCAGTCCCACAGCTGGACCGCTGTGCCGTCCGCGGTGCCGTTGCCGGTCACGTCGAGGCACTTGCCGAGGCCGCGCACGGTGCCGTCAGTGGCGAGGGTCCACGTCTGGTTCGGGCCGCCGAAGCAGGTCCACAGCTGCGGCAGGTTGCCGTTCGTGGTCGAGCCGTTGGTGACGTCCAGGCACTTGCCGCCCAGACCCGTGATGGCGCCGGTCCTGCCGGGCTGGCCGGGGTCGAGCGTGCCTGGCCAGGTGAACGTCGCCATCGCGCCGGCCGGGAGGGTGTAGCCGAACGTCTGGCCGCCGTAGGAGACGCGGAAGCTCTGCTGGCCGCCGGAGTTGAGGGCCACCAGGACGATCCGGCCGTCCGGGTTGCGGAAGGCGACGTTCTGGATGCCGCCCTCGCCGTAGCCGGTCGAGTCGATGCGCACCGCGCCGGGCTGCACGAACTTCGACAGGTGACCGAGGACGTAGTACTCGGCGTTGTACGTGACGTTGCCGCCGATGGTCGAGACGACACCGGTGCAGTTGGTGCAGCTGCCGATCACCGGGCCGTTGTTCTGGTCCAGCGCCATGTTCCAGATCGCCACCGACCGCGCGTGGTTGCGGGTGGCACCGATCGCGAGGTTGATGCCCTGCCAGCGCAACGTGTCGCGGAACGTCGCCGCGTCGTCACCCGACTTCGTGCCGGAGCACTCGGTGAAGAAGATGTCCTTGCCGGGCTGGTTGTTCTTCACGACGGACTGGCCGCTCGGGTTGCCGCCGTAGCAGTGCCACGCCGAGCCGATCACGTTGCCGCCCGCGCCGTTGTTCACGGTCTGCGGGTAGTTCGTGTCGTCCCAGTTGTGGTCGTAGCCGAGCAGACGGGCCTGCTCACCGGCCGCGCGCAGCTTGGGCACCAGGGTGTTGATGACGTTGACCTGCTGCTGCGCCGACATCCTCATGCCGGGGTAGCCCGGCGGTTCGAAGTTCGGCTCGTTCTGCACGCTCATGTAGTCGATGGGAATGCCCGCGGCCTTGTACGCCTGCGCGAACTTGACCAGGTAGTCGGCGTAGACGCCGATCCGGCTGTCGTTGAGCGAACCCTGGATGAGGCTGTTGTTGTTCTTCATCCAGGCCGGCGCGCTCCACGGCGTGGCCATGACGGCGAGCTGCGGGTTGAGCTGCTTGGCCTGCTGCAGGAGCGGGATGATGTAGGCGTTGTCGTGCGCGATGGAGAACCGGGAGAGCGTCGGGTCCGCCGCGCCGTCGTTGTAGGTGTAGAAGCTGCGGGAGAAGTCGGTCGCGCCGATCGGCTGGCGGATGAAGCTCATGCCGATGCCGCTGCTCTTGTTGAACAGGTTGCTCATGATCTCGTTGCGGCGCGGCGAGTTGAAGATGTTCCACGCCGCCGCGTCGGTGAACGACGCGCCGAAGCCGACCATGGACTGGTAGGTGGAGTTCGGGTTCACGGTGATCGTCGGACCGCTGCCGCCCGAGCCGAACGTCACGTCTCCCTGCTGGCGCAGGAGGTTCGAGCGGTCGGCGGTGGTGAGCCACACGCTCGCGTTGGTCGCCGCGGTGGCGGCGGGAGACATCAGGGTGCTTCCCGCCGTCACGACGGCGGCCGCGATGGCGATGCCGCGCAGGCGTTTTGTCGTCATTGACATAAGCGCTCCTTGCAGGGGTTTGGGCGCCCGTTAGCTGGTTTTCAGTTGTAGAGCCGGAAATCGGCGATGCTCCACCAGTTGCTCGCGGCACCGGTGGACGTGATGCGGACGTACCGCGCGCTGGTGCGGCGAACGTCGATGGTGGTCAGCTGGCCGACACCCACGCCGGAGGCGACAGGGCGCCAGGACGTGCCGTCGTCGCTGACCGAGAGTTCCCAGTTGCGGGCGTAGTCGCCCAGGTTGCCGCCACTGTCGATGGCGACCCGGCGGAAGTCCCTGCGCCGCCCCAGATCCACCTGGAGGTACTGGCCCGGAGCCTGCGCGGCGTTGTTGGACCACCGGGTCGACGCGTCGTCGTCGATCGCGAGCGCGCCGTCAGGGGTGGCGGTCGCGCCGGTCAGCGGCACGAGGTCGAGCTTGCCGCGGTGCTGCGTGGTCCAGGTGAACGTCGCAAGGGCGCCGCCGGGCAGCGTGTACTCGAAGGTGCGGTCGCCGACGTTGACCGCGAACGTGCGCGGGTCGTCGTTCTCGTTGTGCACCACCAGAGCCGTGGAACCGTCCGGGTTGCGGAACGCGGCGTCCATGATCTGGCCGTTCCAGCCGGTGGTGCCGAACGACGTGCTGCCGATCCGGCGCGCTCCTGGCTTCACGAACTTCGACAGGTGCCCGATGGTGTAGTACTCGGCGTCGGTGACCACGGACCCGTCCGGCTGCACGGTGACCAGACCGGTGCACGTGCCGCAGCCGCCGTTGTGCGGGCCGCCGGTGCTGTCGAGCGCGATGTTCCAGTTCACCGCGCTGCGCGCCCAGTTGCGGGTGGTGCCGAGGACGACGTTGCGGGCGTGCCACCTCAGCGTGTCGCTGAATACCTTGGCCGGTGGATCGGTGGCACCCTTGGAACCCGAGCACTCGGTGAACCAGATCCCCTTGTCCGGGAAGGCGTTGTGCAGCGCGGTCTGCGCGCTCGGGTCGCCGTAGTAGCAGTGGTAGGCGGTGCCGGCGAGCCACTTCGCGGCCTTGTCGCGCAGGATCTGGTACGGGTAGTCGGCTTCCGCCGCGCCGTCGTTGGGGTGCGTGGCCCAGTTGTGGTCGTAGCCCAGGATCTTCGTGCGAGGGCTGGCGATCCGCAGCTTCGGCCCGAGCGCCTCGATCACCTTCAGCTGCGCCGCGACCGGCATGTCCGTGCCGGGGTAGGCATCCGGCTTGCGGTTCTGCGGCTCGTTCTGCACCGACAGGAAGTCGATCGGCACGCCCGCCTTCGCATACGCCTGCACGAACTTCACGAGGTAACGCGCGTAGGCGTCGTAGACCTTCGGGTCGTCCTTGAGCTTGCCGCCGACGAGCGAGTCGTTGTCCTTCATCCACGCCGGCGGGCTCCACGGCGTGGCCATGACCTTCAGCCGCGGGTTGAGGCGCTTCGCCTCGCGCAGCAACGGAAGGATCTTCGCCTCGTCGTGGCGGACGCTGAAGTGCCTGAGCGCGAAGTCGGTCTGCCCGGCGGGCACGTCGTCGTAGGTGTAGTGCTCCTTCGCCGCCGTGAAGTCGGACGAGCCGACGGGCTGGCGCAGGAAGCTGACCCCGATGCCGCGCACCGGGTCGAAGAGCTTGCGCATGGTGTCGGAGCGGACGGCAGGGGACAGGCCCGCGAGCACCTCCGCGGACGAGTCGGTGATCGACGCGCCGAACCCGTCGACGGTCTGATAACTCCGGTCCGGGTCGACCACGATCGTCGGATGCGTCGAGGGCGTGGTGCCGAACGCGACGCTCGGGCGTTCGTGCATCAACTCGGCCCGGTCCGGCGTGGTGACCCACACCCGTGCTTCCGGCGCGCTGGACGCTTCAGCGGTCGGTACGGCGGTGAGGCCGAGGACCAGGGCCACGATCGCGGTTCGTCTCATGTAACACCCGTTCATCACTGTGAAACATCAGCTTTCAGGATGAAACACCCGGTCGTGTCGAGGGTCAATGGTCTGGATGAGTTCCGGTACATTGACCAGGTGGAACGCCGGGTCGAACACGTGAAACAGCGCGCGAGTCTCCGTGACATCGCGGCGGAGACGGGCGTGTCGATCGCGACCGTGTCCCGGGTGCTGAACGATCACGTCAACGTGGCGCCGCGAACCCGTGACCTGGTGCTCCAGGCCGTCGAACGGCGCAGGCAGGAGACGCCCGCGAGGCTCAGGACCGTCTACGTCCGGTGCCCGTACGTGCTCACCGACTACTTCGGCCTGATCGTCTCCTCGATCGCCGAGACGCTGAAGCTGCACGGCCTGCGCCTGCTGCTCGACGCGGGGGAGTCGGGCCAGCACAGCGACGCGCTCAGGGCGTTGCCGAGCCAGGACGGCGTCGACGCCGCGATCCTCATCCTGCCGCCGGAGGAGGGCGACGAGCTGGTCGCGCTGTCCCTCGAGGGCTTCCCGTTCGTCGTGGTCGACCCGCGCACGCCACCGCCACCGGACATCGCCGCCGTCTCGGCCGCGCACTCGTCCGGGGCACGCGCGGTCGCGGACCACCTGATCGGCCTCGGCCACCGCGACATCGCCGTGATCGCCGGACCGGAGGAGTGGCTGGCGGGCGACGCGCGCCTGGCCGGACATCGGGCGGCCCTGTCCAAGGCCGGTGTCCTGCTGACGCCCGATCGCCTGCGGCACGTCGAACCCACGACCGCGCGGGGCAAGCAGGCGGCCGCTGAACTTCTGGATCTCACGCCCCGCCCGACGGCGATCGTCTGCTTCAACGACAAGGTCGCGGTGGGCACGTTGCAGGCCGCCAGGGAACGGGGCCTGCGCGTGCCGGAAGACCTGTCGGTGGCCGGGTTCGACGACATCGACCTGGCCGAGGCGACCTGGCCGCGGCTGACGACCGTGCGGCAACCGTTGCAGGAGATGGGAAGGATCGCCGTCACTCAGCTGATGCGCGTGCTCGACGGTCACCAGCCGGAGGCGTTGCACATAGAGCTGGCGACGACGTTGATCGTGCGGGACTCGACCGCCGCTCTCTAGTGCAGCACAGCCCAGGTGTGAACCGCGGGGTCGACGAGCACGGTGAGCCGTCCGCCCGGTTCGAGTGAGGTGCACTCCGCCTGGCTGCACCGGTGGCGTGCCTGGAAACCACCGTCCGGCAACGGGATCCAGACGGTGAGCAGGTGGTAAACCGTGTCGGTCTCGTCGTACCGGGTGTTGTCGATGACGTCACCGAGCACCTTGGTTCCGGCGGCGATCAACGCGGCGGTCTCCTGCGCGTCGCTCGCGGCGGAGGACCAGATCGCCAGCAGGAAGAGCACGGTCACCAGGATGCCCAGCTCCCACAGCAGGATCGCCCACCACGGTTGACCGGAGAAGACCAGCGCGGCCCCGCCCGCCACCGACGCGGCGATCGAGACCCCGGCGAGCGCGCGTTGGACCTTCGCGGAGTTCCGGCTCGTCAGCACGACTTCGGCAGGGCTCGTGGTCACCAGCCGATCTTAGAGCGCCGGTGACCACGAACCGGGCGAATCAGGGGCGGAGGGTGACCGACTGCCCCTTCCTCAGCTTGATCCGCTTCGACCAACGCCCGAACCGCACCTCGGTCTCCGTGCCACCGATGCTGCGCACGGTCACGCTGGTGACCTTGCCGTCGCGCCACGCCAGGTCGACCGAGAAGCCGCCGCGGGCACCGATTCCGGTGACAGAGCCGGACTTCCACGCCGACGGCAGCGCGGGCAGCAGTTCGATCACGCCGGGCCGCGCGTACAGCAGCATCTCCAGCATCGCGGCCGGAGCGCCCAGGTTCGCGTCGATCTGGAAGATCGAACGGTCGCCGAAGCTGTACATGTCGAAGAAGTTCGGCGCCGTGCCGTTCGCGTGGTCGATCGACGGCCGGATCACCTTGGTCAGCAGCTCGTAGGCCCTGTCGGCGTCCTTCAGCCGCGCCCAGCACGCCGCCCGCCACGCGAGACCCCAGCCGAAGCTCTCCATGCCACGGGTGATCAGGTGCTGTTTCACCCCGTCCAGCAGTGCGGCGGGAGAGTCGTCGCGGTTGATGCGGTCACCGGGGAAGAAGCCGACCAGCGGCGACAGGTGCCGGTGGGTGGTCTCGCCGAGGTCGTCCGGCGACATCCACTCCTGCAGCATGCCGGTCTTCGGGCTGACGACCGGGAGGTAGAGCCTGTCGCGCAGGCCCGACATCTTGCGGCCGTACTCCTGGTCCCGCCGCAGCACGTCGGTCGCGGTCCGGTACTTGCCGAACAGGTTGTGCACCAGTTCCTGTGCGTACGTGATGCCTCGTGCGTCCTGCGGGCCGTGCTCTGGCGACCAGTCGTAGTCGTCGACCAGGCCCTGCGGGGTCTCGACCAGGCGTGCTTCCCAGAACTCGCAGGCGCCCTTGAGCAACGGGTAGATCTTGGCCAGGTAGTCGCGGTCGAGCGTGTACTCGTAGTGCTCGAACAGCGACATGCACAGCCACGCGTTGCCGGCGGGGTGCCACCACCAGCCGCTGCCGCCGTAGATGTTGGTGGAGAAGGCGACCGCCCACCCGGCAACGCGGTTGTTGGTGTTGCGGAACCTGTTGCGCGAGTCCTGGAACACCGACTGCGTGGTGTTCGTCCACGCCGGCAGCTGCGCCACGCAGTAGTTCGCGAACGCCTCGAAGGTGTCCGGCAGCGCGGCCCGGTCGGCGAGCCAGTAGTTCATCTGGATGTTGATGTCGGTGTGGTAGTCGCTGTACCAGTCGGGATTGTTGTTCGACAGCCACAGACCCTGGAGGTTGATCGGCAGGTTGTCGCGCGACCCGGTGATCGTGAGGTACCGCCCGAACTGGAGGTAGCTCGCCTCCAGCTCCGGGTCGGGCTGACCGCTCGACGCCCGGTTCTGCAGCCGTGCCCACGTGTCCAGCGCGCGCTGGGCGTCCGTCGACCTGCCGAGATCGACCTTCTGCCGGTCGTACTTCTGGCGGTAGTCGGCGACGTGGGTGCGCAGCAGGGAGTCGCCCCTGGCGCGGACCGTCGCCTTGTCCAGTGCGATCTTGGCCGGTTCGACCAGCGGGTCGAGGAACCCGGCGGACGCGTCCGGGACGTAGTTCGTACCGCCGGAGAACACGATCACCAGGTCCGAGCAGCCGGTGAACGACAGCGTCGCGCCGTCGACCTCGACCGTCCCATCAGGACTGAACGCGGTCACGACACCGCTGTACGCCAACCGGTTCGCGAACGAGCCGGTGAACAGCGCGGCGGTGTGCGGTGCGTCGCCGACGGACGGTTCGCCGTGGGCGCCGGCCAGGGAGATCGTGCCGGTCTGGTTCGGGCCGACGAGCCGGACGATCACCACGTCGTCCGGGTGGCTCGAGTAGATCTCACGGCGGTACTGCTTGCCGCCGTGCGTGTACTTCGTGGTGACGATGCCGTTGCTCAGGTCCAGCACGCGGCGGTATCCGGTGGCACCGGCGTGGCCCGGCACCTCGATGTAGAGCTTGGCCAGCAACGAGAACGTGCCGAAGTGCGTCGGGTCGTACGGCAGCTGGCCGTCGCCCTCCAGCGCGTCGTTGAGCTCGCCGGTCCACATCGTGACGTCGGTCAGGTACAGGAAGTCCTTCTCGACGCCACCGCCGACGAGCGCGCCGAGGCGCCCGTTGCCGATGGGCAGGCCCTGCTCGATGATCTTCGCCTCGTCGGCGGGCGCGGGGTACCAGAGGGTGGTGGGGGTGCTGTTCAGGGGATTTCCGCTCGGTCGCTGGGGTTCGGCGTGCGCGGTGAAGGTGGGAAGGACCAGTGCGCCCAGACCGAGCGCACCGGAGGCCTTCAGGAAATCGCGACGTGTCGTCATCGTTTGAGTTCCTCTGCGGTGGCGGGTCAGGGGGCGGTCAGGCTGGACACGTGCACGGCGTTGTCCGGACCGCGCACGGCGACCCAGGTCGACCCGTTCGTGCCCGCGGCCGCACCCACCGCGCCGGTGACTGCGTTGCTGACGAACTGGTCGCGCTTGAACCACCAGGTGCCCGCGCCGTCGACGAGGTCCTGCTGCCACAGCGTGTAGTCGCTGCCGCGGACGAAGACGTTGACCCGGTCGCCGTTGGCCACCGCCGTCGGGCTGCCGCTGATCACGCCACCGAGCGAGGTCCACGCGGACCAGCCGTTCGCGGTGCGCCTGCGGTACCAGGCGGAGTCGTCCTGCAGCCGGACCGTGACGAACGTGCCCGCGGACACCGTCGCGGCGGACGGCCTGCCGTAGATCTGCTGGTTGCCGGGGGAGCCGACCGAGGTCCAGGTGCTGCTGTTCTTGTCGCGCGTCCACACGCGACCGTCGGCGCCGCGGCCGAACAGGCTCCAGCTGTCCGGTCCGGTGAACGCCACCGAGACCGAGTCGGTCAGGGTGCCGCCGAGTGACGTCCAGCCGCCCCACTTGTTGTTCGCGTAAGTCCGTTGGTAGGCCACGTTGTCGGTGCCGCGGACGAACAGGTCGATCCGGCCGTTCTGGCTCGCGAACGCCGACGGCTGCCCGAGGATCTGGCCGTTCTTCGGGCCGCCGAGCGTGACCCACGTGCGCCACTCGCCGTTGACCATGGACCGCTGCTGGAGCCGTCCCGCGTTGTCGCGGGCGAACGTCGCCATGTTCTGGTCGTCCCACCGCACGAGCGCCGGGCTCGCCGAGGTCTCGCCACCGACGTCGGTGCCGGGAACAGCGGTTTCGCCGCGCAGCTTCAGGAACGCGGTGCCGTGCGCGGGAACCGTGACGGTGTGCGAACCGGTGGCGGTACCGCGGTCGGCGCGCGCCCGCAGGTCGCGGATGGAGACCGTGCCCTTGAGACCGGCGTCCGCGAGGTTCACGGTGAACTCGGCGGGCTGGTCGTTGCGGTTGAGCACCGCGACAGCGCGTTCGCCCTTGCCGGACAACACCTTGCTGTACACGTCGACGTTGTTCGAGCCCGCGACCCGGACGCCCTGGATGGCCAGCGGGTCCTGGTCGACCGCGAGGATCTCCGGGTTCTTCAGCGTGTCGATCATCGACGGCGGCAGCGTGCGCGGGTCCGAACCGATGATCAGCGGCGAGGCCATCACCGACCACATGACGAGCTGGGAGGTCGACTCCTCCTCGTTCAGTTCGTACGTGCCCTGTTCGGTCTTGCGCATCGGGATCAGGTAGTCCGGGTCGTTGTAGTGACCGGGACCCTGCGCGCCGGGCCGGTACAGGTTCCGGTCCATGTTCCGCAGCACGTCACGCCAGATGCCCTCGTACGGCGTGCCGAACGCGACGTCCGTGCTGGTGCGCCATGAGTCACCCACACGCGGCCCGTAGGTGTAGGCCACGTAGGCGGTCTGGTCCCACCGGTGCGGCACGCCCCACTCGTCGGTGACCGGGTTGCAGAGGTTGAGGATCATCTTGCGCCCGGCCTTCTGCACCGCCGCCGAGAACTGCGTGAAGGCGACCGCCGGGTCCATGTTCTGCGCGATCCCGCACAGGAAATCGATCTTGATGGCGTCGAACTTCCACCCGGCGAACTGCTTCGCGTCCGCCTCGTAGTAGCCGCCGCCGCTGCCGGCCGCGCAGTTCTTGCCGTCCGACGCACCGGCGTCGGTGTAGATGCCCGCCTTGAGTCCCTTGCCGTGCAACGTGTCCACGAGCTTCGTGAACCCGGACGGGAATCGCGCGGGGTCGGGCAGCAGCGAACCCTTGCCGTCCCGCGGCGGGCTGGCGTTCCACCCGCCGTCGATCCACACGATGTTGTAGCCGGCTTTCGCCAGCCCGCTGCTGACGAGGAAGTCGGCGACCCCGAGCACCTTCTCCTCCGACGCCGCACCAACGGCGAAGTAGGAGTTCCACCCCATGTACGGGGTGCGTGCGATGCCGGAGTCGTAGTAGGTGGGCGCGCCCTGGTCGATACCCGCGTGTTCTGTCGGGGTGGTGGGCGCAGCGGCAGCAGTGGGCGCCAGCAGCGTCAAAGCGATGGTGGCCACGGTCAGCAGGGTTCTCGGCATACCCGTACCTCTCGTCGTCGAGTGGCCACAGCATGCGTGGGTCACTCGAGCGCGTCAAGAATAAATACTAAATTAAGTTTAGTAATCCCTGCGCCCGGGCATACGGTAGCAGTGCTCCGACCTATGTCCTCGTGGGACGCCTCGATGACCTCCCGGGCGCCGAGTGCACCGGGAGGTCATCCGAGGTGTGGGGTCAGCTGGCGGGCCGATCAACCCGCTGCTTCGCCCCGGTGGAGCCTTTGTTCAGCGCCAGCCTCACGAAGTCGGCACCCCACGAGTAGGTGGCCTTCACCTGCGTGTCCACGTCGCACCGGGGGCCGGTGCTGCCGTCGTTCAGCTGGTGCGGCACTCCGTCGCGCAGGGCGTAGCCGGTGGTGCGCACCGACAGGCATCCCTCGGTGTGCAGCTTGCCGGTGACGATGTAGCTCGCGGGGTACCACGTGACGTTGCCGCGGAAGTACGAGTCACCGACCACGAGGTCGAACGGAGTGGTGGGCGCCGCCTGGGCCGCCGGCGTCGCGCCCAGACCGGCGAGCGCGACAAGCGTCGCGGCCACGAGCCGGCTCATCGGTGGTACTCCTCGAACGGCCCGAGCGCCTTGCCGTTCCCGTCGCGCATTTCCAGCATCACCATGTCCGCGCCACCGCCGGTGTCCGCGCTCAGGGGGATGTTGATCAGGTGGTCCTTGTCGCACTGCGGGCTGCTGCTGCCGATGTCGATCCGCTTGAGGCCGCCGCCCTCCTGGATGTCGTAGGCGATGGCGTAGATCGTGCGGCAGCCGACGAAGTGCGCGGGGCCGCTGACGTTCACCGACCGGTTGTAGAAGGTGACGGTGCCGGTCATGTAGCTCGCGCCGTACTTGATGTCGTCCGCCTCGATCGTCCTGGTGACGGCGGCGGACGCCGAGGGGGCCATGGCCACCACGGCTGCGGTCGCCATGAGGATCGCGGTGAGTGTGGTTCTCGTCTTGAGCATGGGCCGAAGCATCGCCGTGCGGCCTTGCCGGTTCCTTGCTGGAATCCTGCAACGGGCAGGTCAGGGCACCACGAGCACCGGCCAGTGCCCCGACCTGATCAGCCGGGTCGCGACGGACCCCGCGAACCGGTGCCCCGCCTGCTGCGACGCCCCGACCACCACCATGTCGGCCTGGCACTGGTCGGCCGAGTCCCGCAGGGTCGTGTACGGATCGCCGAACGTCTTCACGAACGTCACCGGCACGTCCAGTTCCTCCGCCGCCGACCGGATCTGGTCGCGCAGCTCGGCGTGCAGCCGCACGGTCGCCTCGTGCTCGAACACCGACGCCACCGCCGGGCTCAGCGCGGCCAGCGACGAGTGGCACGCCACGAAGGTGACGACCAGCCGCGCCTGCTGGCGGCGGGCCATGCCGAACGCGTAGGCCGCCGCCCGCATCGCGGTGTCCGAGCCGTCCACGCCCACCAGGACGGTGCGCGCGGACGGTTCCGGACGGGGGCCGTAGGAGTCCACTGTGGATTCGAAGACGTTGACGTCCGTGCCGCTCATGATGAGACCCCCTCGACTAACGCACGACCGCTGAGTCCTTTTCCTTCTTCTCCAAGTCGATCGTGGTGCGCAGGGTGATCGGCTTGAGGAGCAGTGCAGCGATCACGCCGACGACGCCGACCGCCGCGGAGATCAGGAAGATGTGCGCCGTCGCGTCGCCGTAGACGGTGTGCACGATGGTCTGCACCTGCGGCGGCAGGGCCTGCAGGTTCAACGCGCTGGTGCTGCCGGTCGACTGGCCGGCGGGCACGTGCAGCGCGGCGGACAGGTCGGCGGTGACGCGGTTGGCGAGCACCGCGCCGAGCACGGAGACGCCGATCGTGCCGCCCAGCGACCGGAAGAACGTCACCGTGGCGCTGGCGGCGCCGAGTTCGCTGAGGGGAACGCTGTTCTGCACGGCCAGCACGAGGTTCTGCATGGTCATGCCGACGCCGACGCCCACCACGGCCATCGCGATGCCGACGATCCACAGCGCGGTCGCGTGGTCGACGAACCCCAGTCCGAGAAAGCCGAGCACCAGGATGATCCCGCCGGAGACGATGTACGGCTTGATCTTCCCCGAGCGGCTGATCATGCGGCCGGAGATGGTGGACGACACCAGCACGCCCGCCATCAGCGGGATGGTCAGCAGACCGGCTTCGGTCGGCGAGTAGCCGCGGCCGATCTGGAAGTACTGGCCGAGGAACACCGCGCCGCCGAACATCGCCATGCCGACCGCGAGGCTCGCGATGATGGCGAGCGCGGGCGTGCGCTGGACGACGATGTGCAGCGGCACAACGGGTTCGTCGACCTTCAGCTCCACCGCGACGGCGGCGCCGAGCAGCACGACACCGGCGGCGACCATGGCCCCGGTCTGCCACGACAGCCAGTCGAACGAGTTGCCGGCGAACGAGACCCAGATCAGCAGCACGCTCACGCCCGCGGCGATGAGGGCGGCGCCGAGGTAGTCGATCTTGACGTTCTCCCTGCGGACGGTCTCGAGCTTCAGCGTCGCCTGCAGCACCACGAACGCGATCGCGGCGATCGGCACGGCGACCCAGAAGCACCAGCGCCAGCCCAGCCACGAGACGTCGACGATGAGGCCGCCGAGCAGTGGGCCGCCGACCGTGGCGACGGCCATGACCGCGCCGAGGTAACCGTTGTAGCGGCCGCGTTCGCGCGGCGGGATGATCGCGGCGATGACGACCTGCACGAGCGCCTGGAGACCGCCGACGCCGAGCCCCTGGAACGCGCGGGCGGCGATGAGCTGGCCGGTGTCCTGGGCGAACCCGCTGAGCAGCGAGCCGATCACGAAGATCACGATCGCGGCCTGGACCAGCGTCTTCTTGTTGAACAGGTCGGCGAGCCTGCCCCAGATCGGGGTCGTGGCCGTCGCCGTGAGCAGGGTGGCGGTGATCACCCACGTGTACTGGGTCTGCGTGCCGTTCAGCGAGCCGATGATCCGCGGCAGCGCGGTGGACACCACCGTGGAGCTGACCATGGCCACGAACAGCGCGAGCAGCAGCCCGGACAGCGACTCGAGCACCTGCCGGTGCCCCATCGCCTGAGTCTCGATCTTCACATCCCGCCCCTTCGTCACCCTAATTCTTGCGCGTTGTGCAAATTTGCGCAATGAGCAACTTACTCCGCGGCTGGCGATGGAGCACGGCGTGGACGGGGTGACGGTCGAGGACATCGCGGACGTGGCGGGGGTGTCGCGCCGCACGTTCTCCAGCTACTTCGCCAGCAAGGAAGACGCCGTTCTGGACGCCGACCGCGAGCGGACCAGCGCGCTGGTGTCCCTGGTCGAAGCCCGTCCCGCGGGGGAACAGCCGTGGCCGGCCCTGCGCGCGGCGACGGCGGAGCTGTACCGCACCTGGCCCGTCCCGGACGTCGAGTGGATGGCCCAGTTGCGGCTGCTGCGCCGGCATCCGTCACTGCTCGCACGACAGGCAGGCGACCAGGTCGCGCTCGAACGCGACCTGACCGCCGTGCTGGTCCTGCGCGAACCGGACGCCGAGATCGCCCGGTTGATGGCGGCGACGTTCCTGGCCACCGTGCGCACCGGCCTCGTGCTGTGGCTGGAGGGCGCGGGGGAGCAGCAGCTGCCTGACCTGGTCGACCGTCTGCTCAGCCGCGTGCAAGTGCAGGGTTCGTAGAGGTTCAGGGGATGTAGATCTGCCCGGTCTGCCGTCCCTCGATCGACCGGACGTAGGCCTGCGCCACGTCGGCCAGCGGCACCGGCTTCATGCCGGGGAAGAAGTCGCCGTAGACGTCGAGCGACTCGGTGAAGACCGTCGGGCTGACCGCGTTGATGCGCAGCGGTGCGATCTCGATGGCGGCGGCGCGCACGAACGCCTCCACCGCGCCGTTCGCGAGGGAAGCCGCGGCGCCGGTGACGACCGGTTCGCGCGTGAGCACGCCGGTGATCAGCGTGAACGACCCGGTGACGTGCGTGAGACCTTCCTTGACGAGCGCGACCTGCGACAGGACCTTGCCGGTCACCGCGTCCTGGTAGTCCTGAATCGTGAGCTCTTCGATCGGCCGCCACGGAACGCTGCCGGCGGCGCTCGCGACGGCGTCGACCTGGCCGACGGTCTGGAACAGGTCGGCCACCTGGGCCGGGTCGGTCACGTCGTACTGCAGGTCGCCTCCGCTTCGGGCGACGGTCACGACGTCGTGCTTGCGTGCGACGAGTTCCTGGTGCACGGCGGTGCCGAGCGTGCCGGTGGCTCCTACGAGCAGAATCCTCATGCCGTTGACGCTAGGCCTGCGGTTCGTCGCTGTGAAATGCCGTTCGTGCAGCACTTATAATCAGCAGTCATGAATGTCGAGCTGCGGCACCTGCGAGCCCTCGCCGCGATCGGAGACCACCGGTCGATCACCGCGGCCGCACAGGCGTTGCACGTCACGCAGCCCGCTCTCTCACGCACGCTCGAGCAACTCGAACGCCGTCTGGGCGTGCTCCTGGTCGAACGAACCACGCGCCACGTCGCCCTGACCGACGCCGGGCACCGGCTGTGGGAGCACAGCCACCGCATCCTCACCTCGCTCGACACCGCCCTGGCCGAAGCCGTTCAGCCGCAACCCCTGCGCCTGACCTTCGCCTGGGCCGCGCTCGGCCGGTTCACCATCCCGTTCCTGCGCTCGTGGCGGGCCGAACACCCCGATGTTCTCGTGCGCATCCGGCAGGCCGACGACCCGGAAGCGGCACTGCGGCGCGGCGAGGCGGACATCGCGGTCCTGCGCACCGAACCCGCCGAGGCCGGTATCGACCACGTGGCGTTGATCGAAGAACCTCGTGTTGCCGCCATCGCGGACGACCATCCGCTGGCGAGCCGCACCGCTCTCGCGCTCGACGACCTGGTGAGCGAATGCGTCGCCGTGTGCGAAACGGCCGCCACGACCACTGCCGACCTGTGGCCGTCCGGCGCGCGCCCGCGCACCGTGGACGTGCCCGGCGTGGTCGAGTGGCTGACGTCGATCGCGACGGGCACCACGGTCGGCGTGACGGCGGCCGGCACGGTCCATCACCACCCGCACCCCGGCGTCACCTACCTGCCGCTGACCGACGCCGAGCCGATCACCGTGCACCTGGCGTGGCCGGCACCCGCGGCGCACCCGTCGACGGCGGCGTTCGTCGCGTTGGCCCAGCAACACCTCCAGCGCGCGTAACGCGATGCTCCAGACGGCCGGCATGCCGCCACACGGTCGGCCGTTCAAAGGGGAACACCATGCCGGACCACTCCTTTGCCGATGTAGAGCCGCAGTTCGAGGCCACCCAGGAGCGCCCGCCGGCCGACCTGTTCGCCGGCGTCGCCGAGGCCGAGGTGCCTGATGTCGCCGCGGAACTCCACTGGCCCGCCGTCGCCGCGGCCGTTGATCCGCGCGTCGCGGAAGCCCTTCGCCATGCGGGCGCGGCGTTGCGGCGCCGGTGCACGGGTGGGCGTCGGCGCACGACAAGCTGGTCAACCGGCCGCGCCAAGGTGATCTGTTCGGCGTGGGCGGCTCTCACATCGGATGGGTGTTGTCCGTCAACGGCAACGTTCGACGAGCGGATTGTGGTTCGCGCGAATCGCCTGACGAACGACTTTCGATGACGCTCCGTGCGGGACCTGTTCAGCGACTCGCGAGCCGCCACGCACCTAACGGGGACAACGTCTCCGGCGGACAACATCACGCCTAACGGTCGTCCGGCCGCCACAACCGCAACTGCAGCATCGCCGCGAACCGCGCGTCCGGGTCGCCGAGATCGATCTCCCCGACCTCGGACAACCTCCGCAGCCGATAGCGGAACGTGTTGGGGTGCACGAAAACGGCGGCCGAAGCAGCAGCGACGTCCCCGAACGCGTCCAGCCACGCGTTGAGCGTCTCCACCAGACAGCTGCTGTGCTTGCGGTCGTACGCGATCAACCGCGCGACCGGCCCGGACAACGTGTCACCGCGCTCGGCGATCAGATCCGACAGCTCCAGCAACAACCCCTCACTGTGCACATCGGACACTCGCGCCACCGAGTGCCGCGCGCGACCGGCACGCAACACGCGCAGGACGAGGTCGGCGCCCGTGCGGGACCGCGAGAGCGTCAGCCCATCCGCCACCTGACCGACGCCCACGAGCACGTGGTTCCCGATGCGGCTGCGGAAGTCCGTGGCGATGCGCAACGCCCGGTCCTCCGACTCCGCGGGCAGGATCGCGTAGGCGACGTCACCGATCAGCGCGGCGGCGGCGCGCGGGTGGACAGCGGTCAGGTGCATGGCGAACGCGTCCGCGATCTGTTGCCGTTCGGCGAGCAGGCGGGCGTGGCCGGCGGGATCGTCGCCATGTGAGTGGGCCAGTGCCAGCGCGAGGACCACGCAGGACTGGTCCGCGAGGCCGAGCCGCCGCACCGCCTCCGCCGCGCCCGGCCCGCCTTCCACGGCGGTGGAGACGAGGTCTGCGCGCAGTCGGCGTTCGACGTCGGCGCCTGCTCGTTGGCGCATCATGTGCAACGCCACGAGCTTGGCCGCGTCGCAGAACGCCTGCGACCGGTCGGCGGCCAGCGGTTTGCGGACCGCGGCCCAGATCGAGCCGAGGAACTCGTCGCCCGCGCGCACCGCCACCGCGACCCTGGGCAGGCACAGGGTGCCGTCGTCGGCGGGCAGGCCCTCGATGTAGACGGGCTGGTCGCTGCGGTAGAGCTGCTGGAAGACGCCGCGCGCCTCCAGCATCTGCGAGTAGCGCGCGGGCACCTGCCTGCCGAGGATCGTCTCGACGCGGGACGAGTCGGCCTCGTGCTGGCGGCCGGAGAACGCGAGGACGCGCGAGCTGCGGTCCTCGATCGTCACCGGCGCGGAGATCAACGACGCCACGGCGTTGGCCAGCGCGAACAGGTCCCCGGCCGGCACGCCGCCCAGCGTCTCGGACGGGTCGACCTCGCCCTCGGCCAGCAACGACCGGAGCATCGCGGCCAGCTGGGTCCACGACGCGCCCGGTGCCAGCCCGAGCAGCGCCACGCCGGAGCGGTCGACGGCTTCCGCGATGTCGTCGGTGACCTCGACCGGGCCGCGGACGACCAGGCCCGCGGCGCCGTGCTTGCCCAGTTCGTCGAGGATCTCCACCGGTTTCCGCACGCCGACGCCCAGCACCAGCGCGGACGGCGGCAGCACCTGGTCGTCGTCCGGGTCGTGGATCACCACGCCACCGATGTCGACGGCCGTGGCCGGATCGCCGCGGACCAGGTCGATCAGCGTGGTGCCGAGGTCGTCCAGGACGCGGGCGAGACCTGTTCGCGGACTCATACCACCACCCTGCCCACCGTCTACAGAGGAATCCAGCGAGGACGCGGCACGGTCACACCGGAATCCACTCCGTCTTCACGGTAACGGCGTCCAGCGCGTCTGGCAGCGGCGTTACGCCCAGCCCCGGCCCGGTCGGCACCGCGAGATGCCCGTCGTCCAGCACGAACGGCTCGGTGACGTCCATCGCGTAGTACCGGTCCGAAGCCGAAGTGTCGCCGGGCAACGTGCATCCCGGCAACGCCGCCAGCGCCACGTTCGCCGCCCGGCCGATGCCCGTTTCGAGCATCCCGCCGCACCACACCGCGATCCCGTGCGCCGCGCACACGTCGTGGATGCGCCGTGCCTCCAGGTAGCCGCCGACGCGTCCGGGCTTGATGTTGACGATCTGGCAGGCGCCGAGCTTGATCGCGTCGGCCGCCGAACGGGCCGAGGTGATCGACTCGTCCAGACAGATCGGCGTCTTCACCACCTTCGCCAGTTCGGCGTGCGCGAGAATGTCCTCCTCGTCCAGCGGCTGTTCGATCAGCAACAGGTCGAACGGGTCGAGCCGGGCCAGGTGCCGGGCGTCGGCGAGGGTGTAGGCCGTGTTGGCGTCGACCTGCAGCAGGACGTCGGCGAACCGTTCGCGGACCGCGCGCACCGCTTCGACGTCCCAGCCGGGCTCGATCTTCAGCTTGATCCGGACGTACCCCTCGTCGACGTAGCCGCCGACCGCGTCCAGCAGTTCCGGGATCGAGTTCATGATCCCGACCGACACCCCGCACGGCACGCGGTCACGGGTAGCACCCAGCTCACGGCCGAACGACACGCCACGAGCGCGCAGTTCGGCGTCGAGCACGGCCATCTCCAGTGCGCCCTTGGCCATCCGGTGCCCGCGGAACCGCGCCAGCCGAGGCGCCACCGAGACCCCGTCGACAGGCCCGGTCAGGGCCGGGATCAGGAACCGCCGCAGCACGTCCGCGCAGCCCTCCAGGTACTCGGACGAGTACACCGGGTCGGCCATCGCGACGCACTCGCCCCAGCCCTCGCTCTCGTCCGTGACGGCACGCAGCAGCATCAGCGTGCGCACGGTCTGGGTGCCGAACGAAGTCCGGAACGGCGACTTCAACGGCATCTCGACCCAGCGGAGCTCGACCCCGGTCAGCTTCACGACTCGTTCCTCTCCACGACGTACCACCCGGACCTGTCGAACCCGGTGACGCGGGCGCCCGCGGCGAGCAGCCCGCCCAGCACGTCCCGCACCGCGTACCGCCACTCGCTCGCCGCGGCCGGGTTCGTGGCCCGCAGCGTCTCGATGTCCGGCGGTACCGCGACCAGCACGGTCTGACCGGTGGCGACGCCCCGCAGCGGCATCCCGTCGTCGGAGATCCCCAACGCGACGGCACCCCTCGCGGCGACCACCCTCGGCCGCCCCGAGCACGCCGCGACCACGTCGGGAGCCGAGACGCGCCAGCTGATCAACAGCCGGTCGCTCTCGCCGCCGCCGTTGATGTCGTCGTGCATGTGGCCGTAGAAGTCGGGCAGGTACTCGGTCGCGTCGGCGCCGAGCTTGCCCAGGTTGAAGTAGGCGTTGCGGCGCACCAGCGGGTCGAACGTCCAGGTGACCTCGTTGAGTCCGCGTTCGAGCGCCCACGCCCGTTGGTCGAGCTTCAACGCGTAGCCCACGTTGCGTCCCCGCGCTCCCGCCGCGACCCCGGCGATGTGGCTGTGCAGCGTGCCGAGCGCGGGCGGCGAGCAGAAGCCGATGCACGCACCGATCAGGTCGGAACCGTCGAACGCTCCCGCGACGTAGCTGCCCGCCTTGGTCATCGCCCGCAACAGCTCGGCGGTGACCGGCGGAGTGTTGCCGTTCGGCCGCCAGATCGACTCGTACAACTGTTGTGTGGCAACGAGTTCATCAATGGCGACGAGCTGACGGACGACGACCTGTGTCACGACGGTCATGTCAGCTCCCTCACCAAAGCGGCGAGCAGCGTGGTGCGCGGCACGAGTTCCGCCACCAGCACGTGCTCACTCTCCGCGTGCGCTCCACCGCCGACGGCACCGAGCCCGTCGAGCGTCGGCACCCCCACGCCCGCGGTGAAGTTGCCGTCGGACGCCCCGCCGACCGCGGCCGAGGACAGTCCGAGGCCCATGTCCGCGGCGATGCCCGACGCCAGGTCGAACAGCGCGGCGGACATCTCGAGCTCCAGCGGTGCACGGTTCGGGCCGCCGACGATCTCGATCTTCGCCCCGTCGAGCACCGGCTGGAGCGCACGCATCGCCTCGTCGACCCGCAGTTGCTCGGCGAGGTTCCGCACGCGCACGTCCACCATGAACTTCCCTTGCGCGGCAACGGTGTTCGTCGTCGTGCCGGCGGACAGCACGGTCGGCGTGACGGTCGTGCCGGCGGCGACATCACCGAGCTGCGCCACGGCCAGAACCTGGTGCGCTGCCTCGATCGTCGCGCTGACACCGCGTTCGGGCTCAAGACCGGCATGGGCTGCACGTCCGTGCAACGTCACCTCGTACATCGACGTGCCCTTGCGCTCGGTCTTCAACGCGCCACCGTCCGCCGAACCCTCGGTGACCAGCACGGCCTCGTGCTCGCGCGCCTCCGTCGCGATCAAACCCCGCGACGACGGCGACCCGATCTCCTCGTCGCCGGTGACCAGAACCGTGACGCCGTCCGGAGAATCCAGCGACGCCACGGCGTGGAAGATCATCGCCAGCCCGGTCTTCATGTCGAAGCAGCCCGGCCCGCGCAGCACGCCGTCCCGCACCTCGAACGGAATCCGCGCGAGCGACCCGATCGGCCACACCGTGTCGTGGTGTCCGAGCAGCAACACCTTGCGCGGCCCCGAACCCAGCCGCCACCGCAGGTGCGTGCGGCCGTCGAGCACGATCCGTTCCGGCGGTGCGCCGAGCAGCGCCGTGCCCACCTCGGCGGTGACGTCCGCGCTGCGGGCGACCGCCGCCAGGTCGGTGGACGGCGACTCGCAGGTCACGAGCCGCTCGATGTCGTGGAGCAGGGTCATTTCAGGACACCTTCGGCGTGGCGCGGACACCCATGTGCACGTACTGCTCACCGGTCGGCAGCGCGTAGAACACCAGAGAGCCCCAGCTCTCGTTCTCCGACATCCGGTACAGGAACAGCGAGTCGTCGACCGGCACGAGATCGATCTCCGGCGGATCGGGCACGAGTCCCGCGAGCGAACCGGTGACCGTCATCTTCAGCCGCAGCCCGTTCTCGCCCTCGGTGATGTCGAGGATCGCGGAAGCCCTTTCATAGCGCCCGGTGTAGCGCGCGGGATCCACGGCGGGAGGCTCGGCGGCGGGCTCCAGCAGTGCAGGCGTGGCGACACCGGCCAGTTCCGCGAAGATCTCCCGGTACAGGTCCAGGTACAGCTCGCGCGCGCCGTTGCCGTTGGTCAGCAACGTGACCGCGAGGTCGTGCTCCGGCAGCAGGCGCAGGAACGCGGACTGCCCGATGGTGTTGCCGTCGTGGCCGATCAGCCGCTGCCCGTCCCAGCCGAACCGGATCCAGCCGATGCCCCACGAGTCGCCCAGCGTGTTCGGGTCGGGCACGTCGGTCTGCTTCTCGGTCATGGCCTGCGCGGACGCCTCCGACAACACCCGCGTGCCGTCCGGTGCCAGCCCGCCGTCGAGGTGCATCTTCGCGAACGCCAGCACGTCCTCGGTGGTCGAGAAGATCGTCCCGGCGGGGCCGACCGAACGCGGCAGCATCCAGACCGGCGCCGGCTGCTTCTTCTCGTCCTGGGTGACGTGGCCGACGGCGGCGCGGTGCAGCAGCGCCTCCTCCGGCAGGGTGCCGGTGCGGGTGAGACCGAGCGGGGCGAAGAGCTTCTCGCGCATCGCCGCGTCCCACGTCTTGCCGGTGAGCTTCTCGATCACCCGGCCGGCCAGCACGAAACCGGAGTTGGAGTAGGAGAACGTCGCGCCGAGCGGGTGGTTCTGCTTGGCCTCGACGAGCAGCTCCGTGTAGCGCTCCAGGCAGTCGTCGCCGCGGCCGGTGTCGGTGAAGATGTCGCCGTCGATGCCGCTGGTGTGCGTGAGCAGGTGCCGCATCGTCACCTTCTGCGTCACCACGGGATCAGCGAGCTTCAACTCGGGCAGCACCTCGGTGATCGGCGCGTCGAGGTCGAGCAGGCCCTCGTCGACGAGCCGCATCACCACGGTCGTCGTCCACACTTTGCCGATCGAGCCGATCTGGAAGACCGAGTCGTCGGTGACCTCCACGCCGGTCGCCGTGTTCAGCACGCCGTGGTGCGCCTGGACGATCTCGCCGTCCTTGAGGATGCCGAGTGCCGCGCCGGGGAGTCCGTGCTTCGTGGCGAGCGCGGAAAGCCTGCGCTGCCAATGCTTCGCGTCCAACGGCACGCGCTTCTCCGCGTGCTCGCGCACCCAGTCGACGACGCGGCGGTTGAAGTCCTCGCGGTGCGACGGCTTGCCGCTGAGGATGAACAGGTGCGACTCCTCGGGGTACAGCACGAGCTTGGCCGGCACGTCGTTCTGGCGCAGTGCCATGAACCACTGCTCGGCCTGACCGACCGGGCACCTGTCGTCGGCGGCGCCCTGGTAGATCAACGTGGGCGTGCGGACCTGGTCGACGAGCGTCAGCGGGGACAGTTCCGCGATGTGCGCGCCGGGGCCGCCCAGTTCCAGTTCGGTCAGGTAGCGGCCGGCGTCGGACGTGCCCGCCACGCTGCTCAGGTCGCTGACCACGCCACCGGCGACCGCGGCGGCGAACCTGTCGTCGCGGCTGGTCAGGTAGCACGTCATGTAGCCGCCGTAGCTGTAGCCGGTGACGGTCAGCTTGTCCGGGTCGGCGAGCTTTTCGGCGACGAGCTGGTCGAGCGGTTCCAGGAAGTCCTTGGCGTCGGCCTTGCCCCACGCGCCGAGTGCGGCCGTGTAGAAGTCCTCGCCGTAGCCGTCGCTGCCGCGCGGGTTGAGGAGCAGGATCGCCCAGCCCTGTTCGGCCAGCACCTGGTGGTAGACGTGGACCGGGTCGGCGGTGCCGTTCCACGCGTTGTGCGGGCCGCCGTGGATGTCCAGCAGCAGCGGCAACGGGCCGGTGCGTTCGGGGTCGCGGACCAGCCAGCCGTGCACGACCGTGCCGTCGGAGATGGTGAACTCGCGTTCTTCACGGACGAACAGCTCGGTCTTGTTGTGTTCGGTGTGGACGGTCACGTCGCCGCTCGCGAGGTCGACGGTGGCGACCTCGCCGTACGACGTGGGGGTGCCCAGCACGATCGCCGCGATACCGTTGCTGGCCGAAAGCCCTGCTACGACGCGGGAATCGCCACCGAGAACGAGTCGCGGCTCGCCTCCTTCGAGGTCTGCCGCGTACAGCTGGGTGCAGCCGCGGTCGCGTGCGCAGAACAGCACCGTGCGGCCGTCCGCGGTGAGGGTGGGAAGGCCGCCGGGATAGCCGGACATGCCCGGCATGACGTTGCGGTCCAGTGCGGCGGAGAGATTGCGCACCTCGCCGTCGAGCGTGAGGTGCAGCAGGCTGAGGTGCCCGGTGTCCGCGGTGGTGCGTCCGGTGAGGAGCAACCCGTCCGCGGCCCAGGTGACCGTCGCGACCTGTCCCTCCACGAGCCCGACGAGCTCAGGCTTACCGCGGCCGGTGACGTCGACGACGTGGACCGGCACCCGGAAGGTCAGGTCGGCGTCTTCGTCGAGCGCTCCCGGGAACGCGAGCTTGGTGCCGTCCGGTGACCACGCGGGCGTGCCGGCGTGCCAGTCGCCGTCCGTGATCTGCTTGACCTCGCGGCTTTCCAGGTCGAACACGTGCAGGTGAGCGCGGACGGAGCGCAGGTAGCCGGAGCCGTCGGACTTGTAGTCGAGGCGATCCGTGACGACCGGTGCCTTGGCGTCCGCGATGTCGACGGGCGCGGAGAACGCGAGCTTCGTGCCGTCCTCGCTCCACACCGGCGCCCCCGCACCGAGCGGCAACGACGTCACCTGCTCGGGCTCACCCCCGTCGGCGGGGAGCAGCCAGACCTGCGGGAGACCGTCCTGGGCCCGCAGGAACGCGATGCGGCCGCCGTCCGGTGACCACGCCGGGGCCTGGTCGGACTTCCCTCTGGTCAGCTGCTTCGGCTTGCCATCGGTAACCCGCCACAGCGCCCGTTCGTCACGGTCTTCCTCGCGGTCCGTCGTGCGCAACACGTAGACGATCTCGGCGCCGTCCGGCGAGATCGCGGGCTGCTCTGGCAGCGCGAAGCCGTACAGGTCCTCGATGGTGGTCACGATGCGGATCCCCTCGTCAGCTCGGAACGGAACAGGTCGAGCACGTTCTGGCCCAGCACCAGGGCGATGTCGCCGTCCGGCCAGCCGCGCTTCTGCAGTGCCTCGGTGACCAGCGGCAACCCGGCGGGGCCCTCCAACCCCGGCAGGTACTGGTCCGTCGGCACGCCTTCGATGAACTGGGCTTCACAGCACGGCGGTGTGACGTCCTCGAGGACCTCTTTGACGAAGTCCGGGCCGAGGCCGACGTGCCGCACGCCCATGACGCCAGCGATGTGCTCGATGTGGTCGATCAACCGCTCGATGCGGAAGTCGGACTCGTGCAGGAACGGCGCGAAGAAGTTCACGCACACCACGCCACCGTTGTCCGCGATGCCTTTCAGCTGCGCGTCGGTCAGGTTGCGGTGGTGGTCACGCAACGCCCGTGCCGACGAGTGCGTCGCCATCACCGGACGGGTCGCCATCTCCAGCACGTGCTCGACGCCGGCCGCGCTCAGGTGGCTGACGTCGAAGATCATGCCGAGACGCTCCATCTCGGCGAACGCGGCGACGCCCGCCCTGGTGAGCCTGCTGCCGGTGGCGTCCTCGCCGCTGCCGTCGGCCAGCGCCGTGCGGCCGAAGTGCGCGAGCGAGGCGATGCGCACCCCGAGCCGGTACAGGGTTTCGAGCAGTTCGACGTCCTCACCGACTCCTGGCGCGCTCTCCAGTGCCAGCACGAGCGCGATGCGGTCGGACGCGAGTGCGGCGTCGATGTCGGTGCCGTCGAGGCAGAGTCGCACGGTGTCCGGGTTGCCCTCGGCGATGCGGTGGGCGGCCTCGATCATGCGGAGCGTCTGCCGCAGCGCGCCTTCCGGCCGGAAGAGGTCGTCGATGAACACCGGCAGCACCTGCAGGTTCACCCCGCCCGCCCGCAGCTGCGGCAACCACTGCTCGCGGAAGTGCGGTACCCACTGCTCGACGGGCCGATGCGCGATCGCGTCGAGCAGGTCGTTGTGCGTGTCCGCGACAACACTGCGCCCGTGCAGGTCGTCGATCATGAAGCCTCCAGCCTGGTGTGCCGCTGTGGTGCGGCATCGAGCAGCTCGCACGTGTACGGGTGCTGTGGGTCGGTGAGCACCTGCTCGGCCGGTCCCTCTTCCACGATCTTGCCGTTCTGCATCACCGCGATGCGGTCGCTCACGTACCGCACGACCGCGAGGTTGTGCGAGATGAACAGCATCGACAGCCCGAGCTGCCGTTGCAGGTCCCGCACCAGGTTCAGCACGGCGCCCTGCACGGACACGTCGAGCGCGGACGTGATCTCGTCCGCGATGATCACCTTCGGCTGCCCGGCGAGCGCCCTGGCGAGCGCGACCCGCTGCCGTTGCCCGCCGGACAGCCGTGAGGGCAGCGAGGTGGCGCGGCCGGGGTCGAGGTTGACCAGTTCGAGCAGCCTCGCGACCTCTGCTTTGCGATCCGTGCCTCTCGGCATGGCTTCCGCGATCGACTGGCCGATGCGCATCCTCGGGTCGAGCGACGAGTACGGGTCCTGGAACACCATCTGCAGCCGGCGGTGTCGTGGCCGCAGCCGTTGGACGTCGGCATCGTCGAGGAGGATGCGGCCGCCGGTGGGCGGGACGAGCCCGACCGCCGCGGCGGCGAGCGTGGACTTGCCCGAACCGGACTCGCCGACCAGCCCCACGACCTGACCCGACGGCACGGTCAGGCTGACGTCGTCGACCGCCCGCAGGCTGCCGTAGTGCAGGCTGACGCTCTCGAACCTCAGCTCACTCATCGAACGCCCCCGGTCGTGGCCAGCTGCGTCTGCCAGCACGCCACCCGATGCCCGCTCGCCACTTCCTCCAGCTCGGGTTCCTGCCGGCACCTCTCGTGCGCCAGCGGGCATCGCGGCGCGAACGGGCAGCCCGCCTCGATCTCGCCGGGCTCCGGTGGCCGTCCGGGAATCACCGCGAGCGGGGCCTCCCGATCCGTCTCCAGGTCGGGCACCGCGGCCAGCAACGCCGTCGTGTACGGATGCCGGGCTGACGTGAACAGCTCGTCGATCGGCAACTCCTCGACGATCCGTCCCGCGTACATCACCAGCACCCGATCGCACGTCTGCGCGACCACGGTGATGTCGTGGCTGATCAGCAACACCGCCGCCGACCGCTCCGCCCTGATCCGCGCCAGCAACCGCAACACCTCCCGCTGCACGGTGACATCGAGCGCCGTGGTCGGCTCGTCGGCGATCACCAGCCGCGGCTCGCCCATCAACCCCATCGCGATCATCGCCCGCTGCCGCATCCCGCCCGAGAACTCGTGCGGATACTGCCGAGCCCGCTTCGCCGCCGAGGGAATCCGCACGGCTTTGAGCCGGTCCACCGCCCGCGCGAACGCGGCCTTGCGCGACAACCCGTGGTGCACCTCGGAAACCTCGGCCAGCTGTCGTCCGACACGACTCGTCGGGTTGAACGACGTCATCGGATCCTGGAACACCATCGCCAGCGACGTCCCCAGCTCCCGGTCAGACGTCCCGAGCAACGGCTTCCCGCCGAACTCCAGCCGATCCGCCGTCACCACCCCGGGATGCTCGACCAGCCGCGACACCGCCAGCGCCGTGAGACTCTTGCCCGACCCCGACTCGCCGACCACCCCGATCATCTCGCCCTGCCGCACCGTGAACGACACCCCGCGCACCGGCGTGATCCACCCGGCGGCCCCGGGAAACGCCACCCGCAGGTTCCGCACGGTCAACACCCCGTCGTCGCCAGCTCCTGCGTCCACAGTGGACTCCTGTGGCGGCAGCGCCTTGCGCGCGGCCTGCTGCCGATGACCAGCGGCGGCCGCGGCGGCCTCCCCGAACAGGTTGAACGCCAGCCCGGCCACCACCACGGCCACCGCGGCCCCGAGCGCCGGCGCGGGCGTCACGTAGATCCGGTTGAGCCCCTCACCGAGCAGCCGTCCCCAGTCGTACGACGGCGCCTGCACCCCGATGCCCAGGAACGACAACCCGGCGAACGCCGTCAACGCCGACCCCGCCGCCAGCGTCGCGTTGATCACCAGCGGCTCGGCGATGTTCGGCAGCACGTGCCGCACCAGCAACCGGAACCTGCCCACCCCGCACACCCGCGCCGCCGCGATGAAGTCACGACCGCTGACCGACGCGGTGAGCGTCTGGGTGAGCCGCGCGAACGACGGCGTGATGGCGAACGCGATGGCCAGCACCGCCCCGATCGTCCCGGTGCCGAAGATGACGGCGAAGAACAACGCCAGCAGCAGCCCGGGAAACGCCACCGCGATGTTCACGGCCGACGTGACGATCCGCGCCGCCCACCTGGGGAGCACGGACGGCAGCGAACCCAGGATCAGACCCGTGACGACACCGACGAAGGTGGCCAGCAGAGCGAGCCCTAGCGTGAGGCGGGTGGCCACCAGGACGCGGTAGAAGATGTCGCGGCCGAGGGAGTCCGTGCCGAGGAGGTGATCGGCGGAGGGTCCCTGCTGCAACGCGTCCGTGTCGATGGCGGCGGCGCGGTCGCCCCAGAGCAGCGGGGCGAACAACGCCAGTGCCACGAGGAGGGTGAGGAGGACGGCGGACGCGGCGCCGACGGGGGAGCGGAGTGCTCGCATCACGCCTCCCGGATCGTCGGCTGGGGTTCCGGCAGTGCTGCGGAGAAGGTGGGAGGGGCGGTCGGCGTTGGTCCGACGCGGTAGCGGAGTGTTCGCATCACGCCTCCCTGATCGTCGAACGAGGATCAAGCAGCGCCAGCACCACGTCGACCACCAGGTTCACCAGCAGCACCCCGGCCCCGTACACCAGCACGATCCCCTGCACCGCCGGGTAGTCCTTCTGCTGGATCGACCCCACGATCGTCGACCCCAGCCCCGGCCAGGCGAACACGTTCTCCACCAGCACGGTCCCTGCGACCAGCGCGGCGAGCATCATGCCGCCCAGCGTCAACGTCGCGGTCACCGCGTTGGGCAGCGCGTGCCGCACGTACACCAGCCGCGACGGCAGCCGCTTGGCCCGTGCGGTCCGGACGAAGTCGTTGCCCAGCACGGAAAGCAGCTCGACGCGCACGATCCTGGCCAGCACCGCGGCCGGGCCGATCGCCAGGGCGAGCACCGGCAGCACCCACGAGCCGGCGGCGTCGTTGCCCGCCACGGGGAGCAGCCCGAGCTGCACCGCGAACAGGCTTACCAAGCCGACGGCGAGCAGGAACTCCGGAATCGCCGCGAACACGACGCTGAACGACGTGAACGCGAGCTCGCCGCCGCGACGGCGACCGCCGCGGGTCAGGACCGCCATCACGACTCCCACCGGCAGTGCCACGACGATCACGACCAGGAAGGCGAGCACCGCCAGCTGCACGGTCGCGGGGAGCCGGTCGCCGATCAGGTCGCCGACCGGGACACCGCTGACCAGGGACGTGCCGAACTCGCCGCGGAACAGGCCCGTCAGGTAGTGCCAGTACTGCACCGGCAACGGGTCGTCGAGACCCAGGGCGGCGCGGCGGGAGGCGACCAGGTCGGGTGGTGCGGTGAGGCCGAGGGACTCGCGCACCGGGTCGCCGGGGATCAGGTGGATCATCAGGAACGCCGCGGTCACCAGCACCCAGAGCGAGGTCAGGAACCGCACCGACCGGCGCCGGGCGAACGGCAGCCAGGTGCTCATGACGCGAACATCCGGATCGACCACGGGTCGGGGCCCTCGCTCATGGTGAACCGGGCGCCTTTCGCGAAGGTCGGCACCAGCGCGTCGAAGTAGGGCACCAGGCTGGTGTCCTTGACCAGGGCGGCCTCGGCCCTGTCCCAGTGCTCGCACCCCGCCGAGCCCGCCATCGAGGCCCCCAGCTTGGACTCCGACTCGAACGTCGAATTGGTGATGTGGCCGAAGTTCACGCCCTCCGGCGGCACCGCACCGGACGCGAACGGCACGAGCTGGCTCGGCAGCGAGAGCGTCAGGGGTGCCATCGAGACGTCCCACGCGCCGGTGCCGAACAGCGCCTGGTTGACGCCGGCCGAGTCGACGGGCTGGATCTCCACCTTGACGCCGATGCCCTGCCACGCCTGCTGGATCAGCTCGGCGGCCGCAGTGAGCGTCGGGCCGAGGACGGTCGGCTGGAGCAGCTTGATCGACAACGGCTTGCCGTCCTTCGCCCGCGTGCCGTCAGGTCCAGCCCGCCAGCCGGCGGTGTCCAGAGCGGCAGCCGCGGCGGCCTTGTCGAAGCCCGGCAGGTTCGGGGTGACGTTGTCGCCGGTGCAGGGCCGGGGCTCGATGGTCACCAAACTCTTGGACGGCCTGCCTTTGCCGTTGGTCAGCACCTTGCCCACCTGCGCGAGGTCGAGTCCCTGCACGAGCGCGCGGCGCACCGCGGGGTCCTGGCCGGGGTGGCCGGCGGACTGGTTGAACGCCAGCACGCCCAACGGCGTCGCGTAGTCGAAGTGCGAGACCTTCTGCGCGAGCAGGCGTTCCTGGTCGGGACCAGCGACCATCGCCGCGGTGAGCTGCCCGGACAGCAACAGGTTCACCGCCGTCGTCTCGTTCGCGATCACCCGGACCACGACCTTGTCCGGCAGGCCCTGCTGGTTCTGCTGCCAGTCGCCGGGGCCCCACGCGAAGTCCTTGCGCCGCGTGAGCGTGTAGTGGTCGTTCGGCACGATCTCGGACATGGTGAACATGCCGGTGCCCTGCTCGCCCTTCGCCAGCAGCGCGCGATCGCTCATGCCCTTGGCGCACACGATCGGCAGCGTGCCGACGTTGGTCAGCAGGAACGCGTCCGGCGCCCCGCTGGTCACCGTAACGGTGCGGGTCGCCTCATCCGCGGAAGCCGAAGTGCCAGGGGAGACCTGGACTCCGGCCAGCGGCGACTTGTTCTTCGGGTCGCCGACGAACGTGATGTTCGCGGCGACGTCCGCGGCCGTGAGCGGCGTGCCGTCGGAGCAGGTGACGCCCTTGCGCACGGTGAAGGTCGCGGTCGTGGTGCTGGCTTCCCACTTCTCCGCGAGACCGGCGACGACCTCGCCCTTCTCGTCGCGCTCGATCAGCCTGGAGTAGAGGAACCGGCCGACCCAGCGGGCCGAGGACAGGACGGTGATGGCGGGATCGAGGGTGCCCGGATCCTGGCCGATCGACATGGTGAACGTCTTGCCGTCGGCCAGAGCGCCCGACTCGGAACTCCCGGAGGCTCCGCATCCGGCGGCGACGAGGGCGATCGACACGACTACGGCTGTGCGTTTCATGGCGTGCTCCGGAGGTGGTCGACGGCGAGGCGTCCGGCGCGGCCGATGACCGCGTCGACGGCGGGTTGCCTGAGGTCGAGCGACTTGGCACGGGTGAACACGGCGACCGCGTAGCTGCGGCCGTCGGGGTAGGTGACGACGCCGGCCTCGTTGCGCACGCTGGGCAGCGTGCCGGTCTTGGCGGCGACCTGGACGTCGGCGGGGAAGCCGGAACTGAGCCGGTGCGGCCAGACCTGCTGGGCCATGATCGACCGAACCCGTTCGCACGCCTCGGGAACGGCGGCGCGATCGGTCCAGACGGCCTCCAGCAGCGCGGTGATCTCCCTCGGTGTCGAGGAAGTCGTGCGCTGGGGGTCCACAATGGCCATCTTGTGGATCAGATCCCAGGTGGGAGCCCCGAGTGCCTCCTCGGCTTCCAGCGGGGTCATGGCCAGGTCGACGGACATCGACGCGAAGAGGTCCTCGCAGCAGCCCAGGATCCGGGTGCGGTGCAGGCCGAGGTTCGAGAGCACCTTGTCGACGGCGGCCTGGCCGACGCGGTGGAAGAGCACGTCCGTCGCCGCGTTGTCGCTCATCGTCATCATGAACAACGCGAGGTCGCGCCAGCTCATCTCGACGTCGTCGGCACACCCCGCGGTGCCGATCCCGCCGATCCGGTACCGGGAGGTGACCCGCGTCCGCTCGGCCGGATCCAGCCGTCCCGCGGCGACCTCGGCGGCGTACGCGACGGCGACCGGGATCTTGAACACCGACGCCAGCACGACCTGGTCGTCCGCACCGAAGCAGAACTCGTTGTCCGTCCCGATTTCGCGGGCGTGCACGGATCCTTCCGCGTCCGCCTCGGCGAACACGTCGGTCAACACGTCTGGGGTCACTGGGCGACCCGCCGGTCCGCGCGACCGGTGTGCAGGAACAGCGCGCGACCCTCGCCGTCGTCACCGACGAACGCGTGCGGCATGTGGATGCCGAGCACCGGCTCCGCGGCGACGAGCGTGTCGTCGCGCCACGGCACCAGCTCGGTCTTGCCCGCGGACTCCGGGCTGAGCTCGGCCATGATCCCCTTCGGCACGGTCTCCATCCAGATCCGGCCGTCCGCGTCCTGCGTGACGATCCGCTCGCCGACCGCCGACACGTAGACGCCCTCGAACCGCTTGCCGTCCACCCGTTCCGGCTCGGCGGCGGGCTCGGGCATCGCGGGCAGCTCCACGCCGGTGAGCTCGCGCAGCACGTGCCGGAAGACGTCCTGGTACAGGTCGACGGTCTTGCCGCCGTTGGTCAGCAACGCGACCGCGACGCCGTGCTCCGGCACCAGCCGCAGGAACGCGTTCTGCCCGATCGTGCCGCCGTCGTGGCCGATGACCGTCCCCTGTGGATAGTGGAACAGCTCCCAGCCCAGCCCCCACGCGTCACCCATCAGCGCCAGGTCCGGCACGTGCGACTGAACCTCCTGCATCGCCGCCACGCTCTCCGGTGAGAGCACGCCGGAGCCGCCGCTCATGTGCATCCGCGCGAACGTCAGCAGGTCGCCCGCCGACATCGCGAGCATCGACCCGGCCGGCGCGTTCGACCGCACCAGAGCCCAGACCGGCGCCACCTGCGGCCCGGCCTCTGGATTCGGGGTGAGGTGCCCGACGGCGGCGCGGAACATGATCGCCTCATAGGCGTCGGCCGCGGCACGGGTGAGTCCGAGCGGCGCGAACAGGTGCTCGCGCAGGCAGTCGTCGTACGACTTGCCGCGCATGACCTCCACGATCCGGCCGAGCACGCAGTAACCGGCGTTGTTGTAGCTGAACATCTCGCCGGGAGCGAACAGCTGCGGAGTGTCGTGCAGCGTGGCGACGTACTTCTCCACGCAGTCGTCACCGCGGCCGGTGTCGGTGAAGAGGTCACCCTCGAAGCCCGCCGTGTGGCACATCAGCTGCCGCACGGTCATGCGCGCGGCGGCGTCCTCGTCGGCCACCCGGAAGTCGGGCAGGTAGTCGCGCACCGGCGCGTCGAGGTCGAGCAGGTTCTCGTCGACGAGCTGCATCGCGAGCGTCGTCGTCCAGACCTTGGTGATCGACCCGATCTGGAACAGCGAGTCGGTCGTCGTCTCGACGCCGGTGTTCTTGTTCAGCACCCCGGCGGCGGCCTCGACCACCTCGTCGCCGACGGTGACGGCCACGGTGGCACCCGGCACCTCGTACTCGGCCACTAGCCTCGGCAGGTTCTGCTGCAGCCAGTCGTTGATCTCGCTCAGCTTGGACATCCGCGCCTCATCCACCTCGACGTGACTCCGGTCACGAGCAACGCTAGGTTCGGCGCCCCGGCGGCCACCTCGTCGTGGCCGACGAATCTGCGGGTCCGGATCTGTCCGCCCCGACGAAGCCGCCCTCGGGGTGGAGCAGGCTCTACCTCGGTCCGGGCAGCCTGCGTGATCGATCTGCGCGGCCTGCGAAATTACGTTCTTCGCAGAAGTCGTTGCGAGCCAAGGAGAACGTGATGAGGGCAGACGCGCTGTCGTTGCAGGCGGTGCGGAAGGTGTACGGCTCGGGTGGCGGCGCCGTCACCGCGCTGAACGAGGTGACCGTCGACATCCGGCGGGGCACGTTCACCGCGGTGATGGGACCTTCCGGCTCGGGCAAGAGCACCTTCCTGCACTGCGCGTCGGGCATGGACCGGCCGACGTCCGGCCGTGTGCTGCTCGGCGAGACCGACCTGGGCAAGCTGAAGGAGGCCAGGCTGACCGAGATCCGGCGCGACCGGATCGGGTTCGTCTTCCAGGCCTACAACCTGCTGCCGTCGCTGACGGTGCGGCAGAACATCACGTTGCCGCTGCGGCTGGCCGGTCGTTCGGCCGACCAGGCGTGGCTGCGCGAGGTCGTCGACCGCGTCGGGCTGGCCGACCTGCTCGACCGGCACCCGTCCGAGCTGTCCGGTGGTCAGCAGCAGCGGGTCGCGATCGCACGGGCGCTGGTCGCCCGGCCGGAGGTGGTGCTGGCCGACGAACCGACCGGCGCGCTGGACTCCCGGACCGCGCACCAGGTCCTGACGCTCCTGAGGTCCGTTGTGGACGAAATGGGGCAGACCGTCCTGATGGTCACGCACGACCCGGTCGCCGCCTCCGCCGCACACAGCGTGCTGTTCCTGGCCGACGGCAAGCTCGCCGGCGAGCTGCACGGACCGACGCCGGAGAAGGTCGCCGAGCGCATGACGCACCTGGGGGAGTGGTAAGCGATGCTGGATCTTGCCTGGCAGACCGTCAAAGCCCGCACCAGCGGGTTCATCGGCGCTTTCGTGGCCATCCTCTGCGGGACCGCGCTCGTCGCGGCCTGCGGGATCCTCATGGAGTCCGGGTTTCGCGGCGGCGTGCCGACCCAGCGCTATGCGGCCGCTGACGTGGTCGTCACCGGCGATCGGACGGTGCGGCCGCCAGGTGGCGACGTGCTGGCGTTCGAGCAGGCGGCCGAACAGCCGGCCATCTCCTCCGCACTGGTCGCCAAGATCGCCCAGGTGCCGGGGGTGAAGGCCGCGGTGCCCGAGCGGACGTTCCCCGCCGTCGTGGTGGGGCCGGACGGGCAGGCGCTCGCGGACAAGCCGTCCTTCGGCCACAACTGGGAGTCGGCCGTGCTCGCGCCGTTCACGTTGAAGGCGGGGAGTGAGCCACGAACGAACGACGAGGTGGTGCTCGACTCGGGGCTGGCTGAGCGAGCCGGCGTGGGGGTCGGCGGCGAGGTGCGGATCATGACTCGCTCCGCGCCGGTGAGCTACCGCGTGAGCGGAGTCGTCGAGGGGAAGGGCGACCGCCAGGCGGCGCTGTTCTTCAGCTCCGCCACGGCGGCCGACCTCGCCGGCCGGTCCGACCAGCTCAGCGCGATCGGTGTCCTGGCCGGCGGTGATGTGGCGGATCGGATCGAGGACGTCCTCGCCGCGGACAACGTCACGGTGTCGACCGGTGCCGACCGCAGCGCCGCCGAGTTCGACGACGTCAGCCAGACCAAGGCGATCCTGGCGATCATCGCCGGTTCGTTCGGCGGCTACGCGGTCCTGGTCGCGATCTTCGTCGTGGCCAGCACGCTCGCGCTGACCGTCGAGCAACGCCGCCGCGAGTTCGCCCTGCTGCGCGCCGTCGGTGCGACGCCGAGGCAGGTCCGCAAGCTGATCGGCGTCGAGACCCTGGTGGTGTCCGTGATCGCCGGCGTGATCGGCAGCGTGCTGGGCATCGCCGTCGGTTACGGGCTGCGCGGCGCCTTCGCGAACATCGGCGTGGTGCCGGCCGACTTCGAGCTCTCGATCAGCCCGTTGCCGCTGGTCGCGTCCCTGCTGATCGGCATCGCCGCGGCCAGGCTGGCGGCCTGGAGCGCGTCGCGGCGCCCGTCCTCGATCAACCCCGTCGAGGCGCTGGGGGAGGCCGCTGTGCAACGCAAGGACGTCGGCCGGATCCGCCTGGCCATCGGTTACGTCCTGATGGCGATCGGAGCCGCGGCGACCACGGTCCCGTTCTTCCTCCGCGGTCAGCTCGGCGCGGCGATGTCGGTGATGGCGACGCTCGTGCTGATCATCGGACTGAGCCTGGCAGGGCCGAGGGTGATCGGCGGCGCGGTCCGGCTGATCGCACCGGCGCTGGGCAGGTTCTCCGGGGTGAGCGGCTACCTGGCGTCCGCGAACCTCCTCAAGAACTCCCGGCGGCTGGCCGCCGCCGTGACGCCGTTGATGCTGGCCATCGGGTTCGCGGTGGTCAACTACTACAGCCAGACCACCTTCACCGCGGCCGTGCAGCAGGAGACGACCCGCTCGATCACGGCCGACCACGTCATCACCGGTGTGGCGGGCGTGCCTGCCGAGGTGTCTGAGGCCGTGCGGAAGATGCCCGGAGTGACAGCGACGTCGTTGGTGCGCACGCAGGTGATCACCGCGAGCCAGACCGGTGACAGCGTGGAGGTGAACCGCGGGCCGGCCAACGGCCTCGACGCGACGGCGGGCGGCGCGGTCGACCTCGACGTCGTCACGGGCGACCTCGAGGACCTCACCACGGGCACGGTGGCGTTGAGCGACGCCCACGCGAGGTGGGAGGACAAGAAGGTCGGCGACACCGTCGAGTTCTGGTTCGCCGACGGTCAGCCCGCCAAGCTGCGGGTGATCGCGACCTACCGCCACGACCTCGCGTTCGGCGACCACGTGTTGTCGGCCGCCGACGCCCGTGCTCACACCACGGCGGGCATGGACAGCGCCGTGCTCGTGAAGTCCGGCGACGCAACCGCCCTGCGTGAGCTGACCAGCCGTTATCCCGGCTTGGCCGTGACCGGCGGCGTGGCCGCGCAGGACCGCAGTGACGAGCGGACCCAGTTCCTGCTCAACCTCGTCGCGGTCGGCGTGATTCTCGGGTACGTCGCGATCTCGGTGTCGAACACGCTGGTGATGTCCACGGCCGCGCGACGCCGCGAGTTCGCCCTGCTGCGCCTGGTCGGCACCGGACGCCGTCAGGTCGTGCGGATGATGCGGGCGGAAGCGCTGGTGACCGTCGGTCTCGCCGCGGTGCTGGGGTCGTTGGTCGCCGCACTGCCGTTGACGATGCTGGCGATCGGCTTCACGGGTGTCCCGCTGCCTGCCGGAGGCGTCTGGGTGCACTTGGGTGTGCTCGCCGGAGCCGCGTTGCTGGGTGTGGTGTCGATCGCCGTGTCGACGCGGTTGTCGTTGCGCGCCAAGCCGATCGACGCCATCGGCAGCCGTGAGTGACCAGCGGCGAAGTTTGCTCGATCGGCGCTACGGGTACGGCTCGCACATGCCAGCTGTCGCATCGGCCGAGGAGTGGGACGCGGCCCGCCAGGAGCTTCTGCGCAAGGAGAAGGAGCACACCCGCGCGAAGGACGCGCTGGCGGCCGAGCGCCGCCGGCTGCCGTGGGTCCGGATCGAGAAGCAGTACGCCTTCGAAGGTCCGGAGGGAGAGGTGGGCCTGCCCGGTCTGTTCGACGGGCGGCGCCAGCTGATCGTCTACCGGCACTTCTTCGAGCCGGGGGTCGCGGACTGGCCCAAGGGCGGCTGCAGCGGTTGTGCGATGTTCACCGACAACCTCGGTCACCTCGCCCACCTCAACGCCCGGGACACCACGTTCGTGCTGGTCTCGCCCGCTCCGCAGGACGACATCAAGCGTTACCGCCACCGCATGGGCTGGGACGAGGTGCCCTGGTACACGACGCGGGACGACTTCTCGAAGGACTTCGGCGTCGACGAGTACTTCGGCCTCAACGTCTTCATCCGCGACGGCGACGAGGTCTACCGCACCTACTTCACCAACGCGCGCTCGGCGGAGCAGACCGGCAACGTCTGGAGCCTGCTCGACCTGACGCCGCTCGGCCGTCAGGAGGAGTGGGAGGACTCGCCGGAGGGTTATCCGCAGGAAGCGCCGTACCAGTGGTGGCGTCGCCACGACGAGTACGGCACCCCGGTGGACGCCGGTTGACGAGCCGTCAGAGGATCGGGCTGGTGTGCTCGCCCAGGTGGACCGGCAGCGAGTGCAGCCCGTAGACGATGGAGAGCTTGCGGAACGACAGGTCGCCCGGTTCGACCGCAAGCCTCATCTCCGGGAAGCGCCGGACGAGTGCCGGGTACGCGATCCGCAGCTCCATCTTCGCCAGCTCGGCCCCGATGCACCGGTGCGCGCCGTAACCGAACGCGAGGTGCTGGCCCGCCGCCCGCTCGGGGCAGATGTCGTCCGGTGAGGAGTAGACGCTCGGGTCGCGGTTCGCCTGGGACAGCGAGCACGCCACGATGTCTCCCGCGCGCACCTTCGTCCCGGCGATGTCGATGTCCTTGCGGGCGACGCGGAGGAACGCCACCTGCACGACGGACTGGTGGCGCAGCAGTTCGTCGACCACGCCGGGCACGGCCTGGTCGTCGTCGCGCACCTGACCGAACAGACCTGGGTCACGCAGCATGGCGAGCGTGCCGAGCGAGATCATGCTCGCCGTCGTCTCGAACCCGCCGGTGAGCAGCCCGTCCGCCAGACCGGCCAGTTCGTCGTCGTCCAGCTCGTCACCGTGCTTGCGGATGAGCTCGCCGAGCAGACCGTCGTTGGGGGCCTTGCGCAGGGTGCGCACCAGTTCGCGGAAGTAGACGACGGACTGCGACACCGCGGACAGCGAGGTGGTGGCCGCTCCGCCCAGGTCGAACCGTGCCACGCTGCGGCGCTGGAACTCCTCGCGCTCGCTCGCGGGCACGCCCAGCAGCTCGCAGATCGTGAGCGCCGGCACGGGCATGGCGAAGTCCTCGACGAGGTCGACCGGACCGTCCTTCATGGACATCAGGTCGAGCTGGTCCGTGACGATCGCCTCGATCCGCGGGATGAGCCGCGAGAGCCGCCGCATGGTGAACTCCGGCGTCAGCACCTTGCGCAGCCGCGTGTGCTCCGGCGGGTCGCTGAACCCGAGCCCGCCCGGCGCCTCGTCCGCGAACAGACCCATCTCCTTGAAGTGGGTGAAGTCGTTGCTGAACGACTCGGAGTCGACCAGCACCTGCTTGGACGCCTCGTAGCCGGTCACCAGCCACACCGTCACCGGTAGCGGCAGCCGCGTCACCGGCCCGTGGGCCTGCATCCGCGCGAGCTCTGGCACGGGGTTCAAGCCGTTGCGGCGCAGCGGTGCCAGCACGCGCGAGGGCACGAACCAGGACGACCCGAGGTCGAACCCGGTCTTGCTCAGGTGGGCGAGGAACCGCTTCCCCATCCATCCGGTCACGCGCGACCGGACATCTGTCGCTGACTGCAGAACGTCCCTCATGAGGCGGCTGTCCCTTCGGCGGAAAGGTGACGTGGCGATGACGACCACCGGAACGGACAATAACGACGCCGCTGCTCCCCGGTCGTCATACCTGGGCCTAACGCGCCGTCATACTTTGGTCCAGATGTCGATCAAAACCAGTACAAGCGCCGCGGAGGGTGTTCCGAACGGTACAGCGCGCCGGGATTGCCGGTGAGTTCAACCGGACAACCTGGCATCGTCGGGGCATGACGAGTGCTGAGGGTTTCGACCGCTGGTACGCCGATCGCGTCGCGTCCCCGGTGGCCGATGAACTCGTGCAGCGCGTGCTCGCCCTCCCTCCTGGCCTCGAGTCGACCAGCCTGCTCGGCGGTGCCGCGCTGGCCGAAGTCGTGGCGGCACTGGGGCTTCGGCCGGGTCAGGTGCTGCTGGATCTGGCGTGCGGGCGCGGCGGGTACGGCCTGGAGGTCGTGCGCCGCACCGGGTGCCGGCTCGTCGGGGTCGACTTCTCGGCCGTCGCGATCGACCAGGCGCGGCAGCGGACCGGCGGCGACTTCCGGGTGGGCTCGATGACCGCCACGGGTCTGCACGCGGCGTGTGTGGACGCGGTGCTCGTCGTCGACGCGATTCAGTTCGCGAAACCGAAACTGGACGCGTTGCGGGAGTGCCGGCGGGTGCTGGTGCCCGGCGGGCGGTTGGTGATCACCTGCTGGGAGCCGGTCGATCCCTCGGACGAACGGCTGCCGGAGAAGATGCGGGAGATGGACCTGGCCGCGCAGCTGCCGGAGGCGGGGTTCGTCGACGTCGAGGTCGTGGAGAGACCGGAGTGGCGGGTCGTCGAGGAACAGCTGTGGAAGGAAGCTCTCGCCGTCGATGCCCCCGACGACCCGGCCATGCGGTCGATGCAGGACGAGGCGCGGCGGGTCCTGTCGCACTTCGACGGACTGCGCCGCGTCCTCGCCACGGCCACGAGGTGATCAGTGGCAGTGCCCGTGCCGCCAGCGACTCCTCCGGCGTCGCCCCCGGCCGCGTCCACTGCGCCGTCGGCCTGCTGGTCTCGCCCCAGGTCGAGTTCCCCTCGGCGTCCGTCCGCCAGAACCACCCGGCGGGCTTCGCTTCCGGCCAGCCCTCGGGGTGGTCCTCCCAGTCCTCGCCCCGGCCGCGCACGGTCTGGTCGAGCAGCGCGAGCGACCCGTTGAGCCGCTCACAACCACGTCCGGTCGTCGAGTAGGTGAGGAACACGCGATCACCATCGCGCAGGTAGCTGGTGAGGTAGCCCATGTCCCCGCCGGCCGGCCCCTCCACCCCGCGCACCGAGTACCAGGGCTGCGTGTAGCCCATGAACTCGACGAACGGGGCCACCTCCTCCCAGGCGCCCACGGTCAGAAAGGCGAACGAGACCCCGCGGGCGTTGAGGTAGGCGGGATTGTCGAAGTGCCACGGCACGTGCGTGCAGCCCTCACACTGCCCCTGGTGAGGCGCGCCGTCCCACCACATGTGCTTGTAGACCACGAGCTCGTCGCGCCCCTGGAACAGCTCCAGGAACGGCACCGGTCCGTCGGCTCCGACGACCTCGACCTTGCCGTCGAACTCGACCATCGGCAGCCGGCGCCGTGCCGCGGCGATAGCGTCGCCTTCGTGCGTGTGGGCCTTCTCGCGGACCAGGAGCTCGTCGCGTGCCTGCTGCCAGGTGGCGAGGTCGACGATGGGCGGCTGTCCGGTCATGGTTGTCCTCCGTGGAGATCGGTTTGTTCTCCTTGCACAGAGGTGTCGAAGCCGCCGGCCCCGTCTCGACATGGCTGCCAACCTGGTTTTCAGGCTGCCTGAAGCGAGATTTCCGCTCCCCGCCAGCGCGCTCTCAGCCAGCGGTCGTGGCTGGCGAGCACGATCGCTCCAGGTCCGGGGCCCAGCGCGGCCTCCAGCTCGTCGCACAACGTCGGCGACAGGTGGTTGGTGGGCTCGTCGAGCAGCAGCAGGTCCGGTGGATCGGCCACCAGCAACGCGAGCTTGAGTCGCCGCTGCTGGCCCTCCGACAACGTGCCGACCGGCTTGCCCAGATCCCACCGATGCAGCAGACCCAACGACTCCAGCGGCACCTGCTCGACGCGTTCGGCTCCGAGCGCCCGGCCGTAGGTGCCCCGCGCGGTGAGGCGCGGGTTGGCGAACCGGGTGTCCTGATCGAGCAGCCCGGTCCGCAGCCCGGGATGCCTCCGCACGCCCGCCGCTTCGAGCTGCCCGGCCAGGACCAGCAGCAGTGTCGACTTGCCGGCGCCGTTGGGTCCCGTCACGAGCAGCCGGTCGCCGTCGCGCACGTCCAGGAAGTCGAGCCTGAGCCGTCCGGGAACGCTGAGTTCGCGCACTGACAACAAGAACTCGGTCGACGTCAGCCCTGGCGGCCGGAAACTCAGCGGCCGCGGGGGAGCGGGCACACTGCGGCGCTCCAGTTCTTCGAGCCGGCGCGTGGCGTTGCGAACACGGCGCGAGATCTGGCTCTGCACGCGGTTCGCCCGCACGCCGTACCCCATCTTGTCGCTGTCCCGCATCGCCCGGTTCGGCGCGATGCGGCTACCGATCAGGCCGAGCGACTCCCGCAACTCGGTGAGCTCTTCCTGTTCTTCTTCGTACCTACGTTCCCAGCGCTCCCGGTCGGCACGCTTCTGCGTGACGTACTCGCTGTACGTGCCGCCGAACCTGGTGGGCCCGTCCACCGCGGGGTCGAGGTCGATCAGGTCCGTGCACACCGCGTCGAGGAACGCCCGATCGTGACTGGCCAGCACGACGGTGCCGGGCAGGCCGCGCAACTGCTCCTCCAGGAACGCGGCCGCGGCGTCGTCGAGGTGATTGGTCGGCTCGTCCAGCAACAACGCCGACGGCCTGCGCATCACCAGCGCCGCCAACGCGAGCCTGCGGCGCTCGCCACCGGACAGCGAACCGAGCGTGCGATCCCTCGTGACAGTGCCAAGCCCGAGTCCGTCGAGGACGATGTCGGCCCGGCGGTCCGCGTCCCAGGCCTCGTGCCGCTCGGCCAGCTCGAGTCGTTCGGCGTAGAGGTCTGGCTCCTCGTCGATGACAGCGGCGAGCCGGTCCAGCTCGGCGAGGTCCTCGCGTGCGTCGGCCAATGCGTCGTCCAGGACGTCAGCGACGGTCGCGGACTCGGCGTACGGCATGTCCTGGTGCAGAAAACCCAGGTCAGGCGGCCGCTCCACGGTGCCGCGGTCGGGTTGGTCGACGCCCGCCAGCAGGCGCAGGAGCGTCGACTTGCCGGCGCCGTTCTCGCCGATGAGGCCGATGCGCCGGCCGGGTGCCGCGGTGAGCGACACGCCGTCGAGCACGCGCCGGCCTCCGAAGGTGCGGACGAGCTCGTGGGCGATCAGGGCTGCTTCAGCCACGTGCGGCCTCCAGCAGCTTGCCGCCGTCCAGCCGCAGCCAGCGGTCGATCTTCACCTCGCTCAGGAACCGTTCGTCGTGGCTGACGACGACGAACGCGCCCCGGTACGCGTTCAGCGCGCTTTCCAGTTGCCCGGCGCTGACCAGGTCGAGGTTGTTGGTGGGTTCGTCGAGCAACAGCAGTTGTGGGGCGGGTTCGGCGAACAGGATGCACGCCAGGGTGGCCCGCAGACGTTCGCCGCCGGACAGGACGCCGACCGGCAGGTGGGCCCGCGCGCCGCGGAACAGGAAGCGCGCCAACAGGTTCATCCGGTCCGCCGGTGGCATCGCCGGGGCGAACGCGGCCAGGTTCTCGGCCACCGTGCGGTCGTCGTCGAGCAGGTCGAGCCGCTGCGACAGGTAGGCGACGCGGCCGTCGGCTCGTTTCACCTCACCGGTGTCCGGCGTCAGCGAACCGTGGATCACCCGCAGCAGCGTCGACTTGCCCGCGCCGTTCGGGGCGGCCAGCGCGATCCGTTCCGGTCCGCGGATCGTCAGGTCCAGTCCGTCGAACAGGTCCCGCACCCGCAGGCCAGAGCCGTCGAACAAGGTGCGGCCGGCGGGGACGGCGGTCTGCGGGAGTTCCAGGCTGATCTTCTGCTCGTCCTTCAACGAGCGTTCGGCGTGGTCCAGCCGCGTCTTGGCGGCGCTGAGCCGGGCGGCGTGCGTGCCGTCGGCCTTGGCAGCGGACACCTCGGCGTTGCGTTTCATGTTGCCCGCGAAGATCTTCGGCAGACCCGCGCTGGACAGGTTGCGCTGGGCGTTCGACGCGCGGCGGGCGGCGCGTTCGCGGGCCTGCTGCATCTCCCGCTTCTCGCGCTTGACCTCCTGCTCGGCGCTGCGGATGTTCTTCTCCGCGACCTCGCGCTCGGCTTCCACGGCCTGCTCGTACTCGCTGAAGTTGCCGCCGTAGAAGCGGATCTCGCCGCCGTCGAGCTCGGCGATCCGGTCCATCCGGTCGAGCAGGGCGCGGTCGTGGCTCACCACGAGCAGGCACCCGCGCCAGTCGTCCAGCACGGCGTACAGCTTGTGCCGCGCCTCCAGGTCGAGGTTGTTGGTGGGTTCGTCGAGCAGCAGCACGTCCGGCTGCTTCAGCAACTGCGCCGCGAGCCCGAGCGACACGATCTGGCCGCCGCTCAGCGTGCCGAGCGCCCGGTCGAGCGCCAGGTCGCCGAGCCCGAGCCGGTCGAGCTGGGCGCGAGTGCGTTCCTCGAGGTCCCAGTCGTTGCCGATGGTGGTGAAGTGCTCCTCGCCGACGTCACCGGACTCGACGGCCTTGATCGCGCTCAGCACCGCCGCGACGCCGAGCACCTCGGCCACGGTCAGCTCGGCGGTGAGCGGCAGGTCCTGCGGGAGATAGCCGAGCACGCCGTCGACGGACACGCTGCCGTCGTTCGGCGTCAGCGCTCCGGCCGCGAGCTTGAGCAGCGTCGACTTGCCGGCGCCGTTGGGGGCGACCAGACCAGTGCGGCCGTCCGGCACGGTGGCGGACAGGCCGTCGAACACAGGCGTGTTGTCCGGCCAGGCGAACGACAGGTTCGACAGGACGATAGACATGGGTGAGACCTCGGGATGTGCTTGCGCGCGACCAATCGCGGCGCGAGTGGAAAAGGGGACGACAGGACGGCCATCGGGTTCGATGGCCTGTCACATCCAGGGCTCACCCTGAGATGTCGTCTTCACCCACCAGCACGTCGAGCTCCTCTTCGATGATCTCCACTCCACGGTAGCAGGAGCGGGCAATCCGATAGCGGCGAGCGGCGGCGTGACGTTCACTCGACCGTGTGACCAGCTATGTCGGCCTGTGGCGGCGCGACGGTGAGTTGCCGCTCGCGTTACCCGGCCCGTCCCGCATCGCGACAACCCCTTGCTGCGCAGCCTGCTGGCGACCGATCCGCCGCGCCATCACGCGTTGCGGCGGATCGTCAGCCAGGTGTTCACGCCGCGAGCCGTCGCCGCGCTGGAACCGTCGATCACGGCCAGAGTCGCAGACCTGACCGCCGCCCAGGAGCTGAACCTGGTCGGCGACGTCGCCTCCCTGTTGTCGGTGCACACGATCGCCGGCCTGCTCGGCGTGCGCCCGTCGCCGGACTTCGTCGAGTGGACGGAGGCGATCACGTCGTTCTCCGGCACGTTCACCGCCGACCGGACCGCGTTCGACCAGGCGCTGACGGAGATGAGCGCCTTCTTCCGCGCGGAGTCCAGGCGCCCCGCCGGCATCATCGCGACCCTGCTGGCAGCCGGTCTCGCGGAGGACGAGCTGATCAACTTCTGCGTGTTGCTGCTGATCAACGGCCACGAGACCAGCAAGACCCTGCTGGTCAACGCGATGTTGTGCCTCGTCCCGCACCCGAAGCCTGCCGACCTGGCCCTGGCCGTCGAGGAAGTGCTGCGCTACCTCCCGCCGACCGGCGGACGGACAGGTTCGTCACCAATCCGCACCTGTCGTTCGGTCGCGGTGTCCACTTCTGTCTGGGCGCCCACCTGGCGCGGCTGGAGGTTCGGGTGGCGCTCGGGGCTTTGCTCGATCGGCGGTGGCGGATCACGGGTCTGGAGACGCGCCGCACGCCGGTCGGCATCGACGTTCTGGGCTTGGGGCTCGGTCCGGGCCCGGTTATAGCCTGAACACCGTGACTGACGACGTGCTCCAGCTGCTGCGTGACCGCAAACAGCACCGAACCACGCCAGGGCAGCGCACCGACGACGCACGCCTGGTGTTGCTGATCGAAGGCGGAAGCTCGCGCGGTGCCTACTCGAGCGGTATGACCGTCGCGATCGAACGGCTCGGGCTGCTGCCGATGTTCGACGCCGTCTACGGCAGTTCGGCGGGGTCGCTGAACGCCGCGTGGTTGTTGTGCGGCCGCGCGGACAGCAGCAAGCACGCGTGGTGGGACCCGGCCGTCATGCGGTCCACGATCAACCCGATGCGAGCCTTTCGCCGGCAACCCGTCGTGGACACGAGGCATCTCGTGCACACCATCTACACCGAGGTCATGCCGATGGGCTTCCAGGACATCCTGGACAGTCCGGTCGAGTTCCACCCGATGGCCACGGACGCCCTGACCGGCGAATCCGCCGATCTGTTCGACCGGATCCACGACATCGCGAGCCTGCAGGCCGCGCTGCGGGCGTCCACCGCGATGCCACTGCTCGCCGGGCCGCCGGTGATGATCGACGGCCGCCCCTACGTCGACGCCGGCATGAGCGAAATGGTCCCCGTGCGGTCGGCGATCGCCCAGAAGGCCACGCACATCGTCGTCCTGCGCACGGTGCGGGCCGACGAGGTTCCCATGGCGCCGTCCCGCAGCGAGAGGATGGTGCTGTCGCGCTGGTTCGCCCGGCACGCGCCGGGCGTCGTCGAGGCGTGGTTGCGCCGCAAGGAAGGCAGGATCGAGGAGGAAGAACTCCTCGCCTCCCACCCCGCCTGCCTGCAGATCCGCCCACCACTCGGCAGCCTGCGGGTCGGCCGCACCGAACGACGCCCTGACCTGCTGCGCAAGGTCGTCGACATCGGCATCGACAGCGCGATGAACGAGCTGGCGAGCTGCGTGCTGGAGCCGCGATGAGCATCGTCGTGCTACCTTAACGCAACAACCTGTTGCGAAATGGAGGCCGACGGTGGCGGGACGTCCGCGGGACCCGGATCTCGAACAGCGGTTGCTCGCGACGGCGTGGTCGTTGCTGACCGCCGGCGGCTACGACGCGCTGACGCTGACCCAGGTCGCGGCGCAGGCGAGCGCCCATCGGACCGACGTCTACCGGCGGTGGCGCAGCAAGGCGCGGCTGGTGGCCGACGTGTTCGACGAGTTCCTGCCGCCGGTGCCGGACGTCGACACGGGCTCGCTCCTCGACGACCTCAGGGCCTTCGTCACCGACCTGGCCGCGGCCTGGGACCAGCCGTGGAACGACGGCCTGGTCGGTTTTCTCGCCGACCTGCGCCAGGACCCCGAGGCGGAGCGCACGTTCCGCGCCCTGGTCGCGCGGCGGTCGCAGCCGGTGGTGGACGCGATCGCCAGGGCCGTGCGGCGCGGTGAGATCGCGGAGGTGCCGGACCTGCCGCTGGTCGGCAACCTGCTGGAGGGCCCGCTGATGCACCGGCGGATGTTCGGCGGCCGGCCGATGACGTCCGACGAGCTCGACGTGGTGACGTGGTCGGTGCACCGGCTGCTCACCGGAACGCCGGTGACGCCATGAGCGACCTGCACGAGCTCACCGCCGCTCAACAGGTGCGCGCCTTGCACGCCAAGGAGATCAGTTCCCGCGAGCTGACCGAGCACTACCTGGCGCGCATCGATCGGCTCGGTGCCGAGCTGGGCGCGTTCGTGACCGTCACCGCCGAATCCGCGCTGGCAGAGGCCGGTCGCGCGGACGAACGACTGGCCGCCGGAGAGCGGTCCGCGTTGCTCGGGCTGCCGCTGGGCATCAAGGATCTGTCGCCGACCGCCGGCATCCGCACGACGTTCGGCTCGGCGGCGCTGGCCGAGTTCGTGCCGGGGGAGGACTCCTGGGCCGTCGGGTTGCTGCGGCAGGCGGGCGCGGTCGTGCTCGGCAAGACGAACACGCCGGAGTTCGGTTCCACCTGCTACACCGAGAACGACGTCACCCCACGGCCGTCCGTGACGCCCTACGCGCTGGACCGTTACTCGAGCGGGTCCAGCGGTGGCGCGGCATCGGCGGTCGCGGCGGGACTCCTGCCGGTCGGGCACGGCAGCGACGGCGCGGGTTCGATCCGCACACCCGCCGCGACCTGCCATCTCGTCGGGGTGAAGCCGAGCCGCGGCCTGGTCAGCGCGGCACCCGCCACGTCGTTCTTCGTCGCCTCCACCGAAGGCCCGATCGCGCGCACGGTCGAGGACGCCGCACTTCTCCTCGAAGTGATGGCACGTCCCGCACCCGGCGATCTCTACGGCTGGAGCCACCCCGGAGGCTTCACCAAGACGCTCCAACGGCCGCTCAAGGTCGCGATGTGGACGGACACCGGACTCGACCAGGCCGTTGACCCACAAGCAGAACTCGCGGTCCGGCGCACGGTGGAGGTGCTCACCGGGCTCGGGCACGACGTCCGCGAGATCCCGCTCCCGGCCCGGTGGGACGAACCGGTGCGGCAGGCGATCGTCACGTGGTTCGCGTACTCCGTGGGCGCGGCGGTGCAGGCGATGATGTTGCAGGACCGCACACATCTCCTGTCGTCGTACTCCCGGCAGCTCCTCTCCATCAACGACACGTTGTCCGCCAACGACATCGTCACCTCTCAGGCCCTGCTCGCCCGCTACGCCAGCACGATGCTGGCCGGGGTCGACGACTACGACGTCGTGCTCACGCCCACGACGAACGGCGCGCCGGTCCCGATCGGGTACTACGACGGCGACGAGGCCGAGCGAATGTTGCGCTGGTCCTGCCACACGCCGTGGGTGAACCTCGCTGGTGTGCCGGCGGTTTCCCTTCCGTCGCATGTGGACGATGACGGCCTGCCGCACGGCGTGCATCTCGTCGGACGCCACCGCCAGGACGCCGACCTGCTCGCCCTGGCCGCGCAGCTGGAGAGCGCGGCGCTCTGGGAAGAACGCCACCCGCCCTGCTGGAACCAGTGAAAGGCCGCGCGATGCCCGTTCCCGGACCCGGCCTGATCGAGAAGGTCGTCACCCTGCCCGACGGCCGGAAGCTCCGGACCGTGGTGGCGGGGGAGGGGGACGGGCCGCTGGTCGTGTTCGAGGCGGGGATGAGCGCGCCCGGATCGTCGTGGATCCACACCCAGCGCGAGGTCAGCGCCCGCTACCGCACGTTGTCCTACGACCGCGCGGGCTACGGCGGCAGCGACGAGGACCCGCACGATCGCACGCTCGACCGGATCGTGGACGACCTGACCGCCGTGCTCGCACCGGAAACGAAGCCGGTGGTGCTCGTCGGGCACAGCTGGGGCGGGCCGATCATCAGGCTGTTCGCCGACCGCCACCCGGAGCGGGTCGCGGGGATGGTGTTCGTCGACTCGACCCTCGCCGAGGTGATGTCGACCAGGAACGCCAAGCTCGCGGCCCGCTTCTTCTCGCTGCTGGGGCTGCTGGCCCGCGTCGGCGGCAAGGGGCTGATCAGGAAGCTGACGTTCCGCAACGGCGTCTCGCCGGAGATCGCCGAGGCCGACGTGGCGATCATGATCCGCGACTACGCGAGCGCCAGGGCGATGCGGGCGGGCAGCCGGGAGGCGCGGCAGATCGCGTCCGCGCTGCCCGTGATGCGTCGCCTGCAGGACAAGGGCACGCCGGACGTGCCGACGGTGTGCCTGCAGGCGGGTCTGGTCGAGCGGGGCATGGCCGAGTGGCGGCCGAAGCTCAACCAGTGGGCGGCCGACCTGATGGCCGCCGTCCCGCGCGGCAAGATGATCGTGGTCGAGGACACCGGGCACCTCATCCCGCAGGAGAACCCCGCCGTCGTGCGCGAAACCGTCTTCGGGGTCGTCGAGCGGCTACCTTGAGCGCGTGGACTTCGACGAGTACCGGAAGCACGACGCCACCGGGCTGGCGCAGCTCGTCGCGGACAAGCAGGTGTCCGCGGCAGAACTTCTCGCGGTGGCGAGGGAACGCGCCGAGGCGGTGAACCCGAAGCTCAACGCGATCGTCCGGGACGTGCCCGTCGAGTCGCTGGACGACCTCACCGGGCCGTTCGCCGGCGTGCCGTTCCTGATCAAGGACCTGGGCCAGGACTACGCGGGCCTGCCGACCTCGAACGGGTCGCGGTCGCTGCAGGCGCACCGGGTCGCCGAGCACTCGACCGTCGTCCAGCGCTGGATCGACGCCGGCCTGGTGATCTTCGGCAAGACCAACCTGCCGGAGTTCGGTGCGAAGGCGATCAGCGAGTCGACCGTCTGGGGTCCCGCGCGCAATCCGTGGGATCTCGAACGCACGCCCGGTGGTTCGTCGGGCGGATCGGCCGCGGCGGTCGCTGCCGGGATCGTGCCCTGCGCCGGTGCGAACGACGGTGGTGGCTCGACCCGGATCCCGGCCGCGTGCTGCGGACTCGTCGGGCTCAAGCCGGGACGCGGGCTCACCCCGTTCGGCCCGGAGACCGCCGAGATGATGCACGGCGCGGCGGTGCAGGGCGTGGTGTCGAGGACCGTGCGCGACACGGCCGCGATGCTCGACGTCATCTGCGGCGGTGAACTGGCCGGGCCGTACTCGCCCGCCATGCCGTCGGCGTCGTTCGCGTCCTGCGTCGGTGAAGCGCCCGGCAAGCTGCGGATCGGCGTCCGGGTGCCGTCCGCGATCAACCCGAAACCGCACGCCGAGGCGTACGCGGCCGTCGAGTCGGCGGTGCGGGTGCTGACCGAGCTGGGCCACGAGGTCGAGGAACTGCCAGAGGCGCCGTTCGACGATGCCGCGCTCGCCAAGGACTTCCTGCTCACGTGGTTCGTGAACCTCGCCTGGAAGGTCGCCGACGCCAAGCGGCTGACGGGCGCGCCGGACATCGCCTTCGAGCGCGACACGCTGCTCATGGCCGCGCTGGGACGGGCCACGAGCAGCGTCGACTACGTGGACGCCGTCCAGCGGCGGCACGAGCACACCCGCCGGTTGAGCACGTACTTCGAGTCCTACGACCTGCTGCTGACGCCGACGCTGGCGACTCCACCGCCCAAGGTCGGCGCGTTCGACCTGCCGGTGTCGTTGCAGCGGGCGACCGACGTGCTGCTCAAGACCGGCACCGCGCGGTTCCTCAAGCACACCAAGCTCGTCGACGACATGATCTCCGACAACCTCGGCTGGGTGCCCTACACGCAGCTGGCGAACATCACCGGCCGGCCCGCGCTGTCGTTGCCGCTGCACTGGACGGCGGACGGGCTGCCGCTCGGCGTCCAGTTCGTGGCGCCGCTCGCGGGGGAGTCGCTGCTGATCCGGCTGGCGGCCCAGCTCGAGGACGCGCTGCCGTGGGCGGACCGGGTGCCGGTCATTCGCTGAGGAACCGCAGCAGCTCCGCGGTGACGAACCGAGGGTTCTCCTCGACCAGCCAGTGCCCCGCGTTCGGCACGTCCAGCGCTCGCACGATGTTCGTCATCCGCGGTGCCGCTGTGCCCTGGATCGTCTGAGCCTGCCCCTGGGCGGCCATCACCAGAGTTGGGACCCGCACCGGGGACGCCGCCACGGTGTCCCTGACGTCCTGGTCGAGAGCGCGGTACAGCTCGAAGCCGCCTTTGAGGACCTCCGGCTTGCTGTAGGTCCGCGTGTACTCGTCGATCTCCTCGTCGGAGAACGGTGACCGCGTCGAGGTTCCGCCGAAAGCCGTGCCGTTGAAGGAGACCTGCGGGTAGAACAGCTTCAGGTACTCGCGCACGTCGTCGCCCACCACGGCCTCGGGGACCTCGCGCTGGGAGTGGAAAGCGATGTGCCAGCTCAGTTTCCGGTAGGTCGCGCCGTCGATCCCAGGTCCCGGCAACGGCAGGTCGAGGTACCCCAGCCGGGCGGTGTCGGACGGGAACTGGCTGGCGTACTGGAAGGCGACGGCGGCGCCGAGGTCGTGCCCGACGATCGCGGGGTTCCGCAGGCCGAGCTTCTCCGTCAGCCCGTGGACGTACCGGGCCAGCGTGGCCTTGTCGTAGCCGGTGGGCGTGCCGGTGCTGTCGCCGAGGCCCGGCAGGTCGAGCGCGTAGACGGTGTGGCGTTCGGCGAGCGCGGGCATGATCGGCCACCAGCCGTACCAGGTCTGCGGCCAGCCGTGCAGCAACACGACCGGCGAGCCGCTGCCGCCCGTCACGTAATGCATGCGGACGCCGTTGACCTCGGTGTACTCGTGCTGAAAGCCGTGGATCGCCGGCGTCGTCGAGCAGCCGCCGATGGCGAGCAGGAGCGCGATGAGGAGGGGCGCTGTCTTGCGTTTCATGACTCCCACCCTGGCCGGAGGGCGGCAGATCTGGCACGAAAACTTGCCGCCCTGGCAAGATGGCGGCTCGTGAACCGCGAAACGGAAGAAGTGCTCGACGGGGTAGGTCCGCGCCTGCGTGCGTTGCGGCGTCATCGCGGCATCACGCTCGCCGACCTCGCGACGACGACCGGAATCTCGGAAAGCACCCTGTCCCGGCTGGAAAGCGGGCAACGCCGCGCCACCCTGGAGCTGCTGCTCCCGCTGGCGCGCACCTACGACGTGCCGCTGGACGACCTCGTCGGCGCCCCGCGCACCGGTGATCCCCGCATCCACCTCAAGCCGATCCACCGGTTCGGCATGACGTTCGTGCCGCTGTCCCGGCGGCCGGGCGGGGTGCAGGCGTTCAAGATGCTCATCCCCGCCACGCCGGAACCACTCGAACCCACGTTGCAGACCCACGACGGGTTCGAGTGGCTGTACGTCCTCAACGGACGGCTGCGGCTGGTGCTCGACGACCTCGACCTGACGGTGTCCGCCGGCGAGGCGGCGGAGTTCGACACGTCGTCACCGCACTGGCTGGGCAGCGCGGACGGCGGCGCGGTCGAGCTGGTCATCCTGTTCGACCCACAAGGCATGCGCACGCACATCCACGCCGACCGCGTCAGCTCCGGTTGAGCCGGGCGGCCGCGACCACGCCGATCAGCGCCACGACCGCGATGACGACACCGAAACCCGTCGCCGTGGACACCGCGCCCGCGACACCGATGAACAGTCCCGCGATGATCGCCGAGCTGCCCATGGCGAGGTAGCCGACGAAGAAGATCGCGGTGAACAGCCCCGCGCGTTCGTGTGGCGCGACCTCCGGCACGAGCCCTCGGGTGGTGCCGGCGAACGAGACGCCGATCCCGCCGCCGCCGATGATCGCGGCGGCCCAGAGCAGCGTCAGCGAGGTGGCGCCGATGCTGCCGATGAACAGAACGGCGCCGACGATCATCGCGCTCATGCCGGCGATCCTCAGTGACGGCGGGCGAAACCGGCTCGTGAGCGCCGAGCCGGCGGTCGCGGTCGCGAGGGCGAACGCCGCTAGCAGCGATCCGAGGATCGGACTGTCCACCTTGAACACCGCCACCAGCAGCGCGGGCACCAGTCCCATGAACAGCGTCATCGTCATGAACCCGCCGACGATCCCGGGCACCGTCGTCCAGTACAGCCTGCGCACCTGACCGGGAAGTGAGATGCGCGGGTTCAGCGAGGCCACCGCGCCCGGCTTGCGCGTAGCGGTCTCCGGCGTGAACACCGCGAAGACGGTCAGGGCAGCGATCACCACGGCGAGCACGAGCCACACCGCGAACGGCGCGTCGGTCGCGAACTCGGCCAGCACACCCGCGAAGAGCGCGCCGATCGCCAGCCCCGCGAGCGGCGCCATGCTGGTCATCTGGGCGCCGAGCTTCTTGAACCGCTCAGGCGCGAGCTCGACCACGGCCGCGCTGAGCGAGCTCGACGCCGCGCCGGTGGCGACACCCTGCACGATCCGCGCGGCGATGACCCAGCCGATCGACGGCGCCGCGAGGAACATCAGCATGGCCACCAGGTCGATCGCCAGGGCGCCGATCATCAGCGGCCTCCGTCCGATGTGGTCGGACAGCGACCCGATCACCAGGATCGAGACCAGCAGCGAGAACGCGTAGATGCCGAACGCCAGCGTCAGCACCCACGGCTGGAATCCCCACTGGTGCTGGTAGATGGGCAGCAACGGCGTCGGCGCCCCAGCCGCCACGAGGATCACGACCATCGCCGCCGAGATGCCCGCGAAGCCGACACCACGTGACAGGAACGGCCAGCGCGAGGCCGTATTGGTGCGTTCTAGCAGCGCGGTCATCGCACTTCCTTCACGTTCGAGGTCGAGGGCAACGACGGTAAACCTGTTCACTTCGTTTTTGCAAGTGTGCTTCCGATTACGCCATTGGCTACTCGTTCGCAAGCTTGCTACGCTGAGTGCGTGAAGCGACGTGACTTCGGCCAGTACTGCGGTCTCGCCCGCGCGCTGGAGCTGGTGGGCGAGCGGTGGGCGTTGCTGATCGTGCGCAACCTCGTCATCCGGCCGCGTCGCTACACAGAGCTGCAGACCGGCCTGGCGGGCATCCCGACCAATGTGCTGGCAACCCGGCTCAAGGAGCTGGAACAGGCAGGCATCGTGGAACGCCAGGTGGCCCCGGCCCCGCAACGCGGCGTCGTCTACGCCCTGACCGCGGTCGGCCGCGAACTGGAACCGGCCGTGCTCGCCCTGGCCCGCTGGGGCGCCGCCCAACTCGGCGAGCCACAACCTGGCGACGTGGTCTCACCGGAAGGCATGGTGCTGAACCTGCGCGCCGTCTTCCAGCCGTCCCAGGCCGCCGGGCTGACCGCCTGCTGGGAGATCCACGTCCGCGACGTCGTGGTGCACGCCGTGATCACCTCAGGCGAACTCACCACCGGCCTCGGCCCCGCCCCGGTCACACCCGACCTGACCATCACCGCCCACTTCGCCGACGACGCGCCGACCTCCTACCGGGGGATCATGACCATGGTCAGGGACGGGCTGGTGGATCTGAGCGGCCGCAAGAAGCTGCTCGACACGTTCGTGCGGGTGTTCACCGTGCCACGGGCCGCTTAGCTGTCGCGGTGTCTCCGCTGACCGACTCCACCTTCAGCTTGAGCTCGGGGAACGACGACGGGTTCGGTGCGGCCGGCCAGCACCAGGCCGAGGAGCAGCGTTGCGGTCACTCGGCGGTCGCCTCTCGCGGACATGACCACATCAACGGTGCGGGATGAGCAGCGTTACGTCGTCGACGATCCCTTGGGCGACCCCGAGCTCGACCAGGTCCTGCGGCCGCAGCCGCAACTGGTCCGCGGTCGCCCGCACCTGCGACGGGTCGCGCTTCAGGATCGCCGCCGCCAGCTCGGGCGAGATCACCGCGAGGTAGCTGTCGGGCGTCACCCACATCCGGTCCGGTGCGGCGAACGCCAGTGCGCCACCGGATCCGCCCTCGCCGATCAGCAGCGTCGTCACCGGCACACGTGCGGCGGCGATCGCGGTGAACATGTCCGCGATGGCCGCGCCGATCCCGGACTTCTCCGCCGCCGCGTCGTTGGCGGCACCCGGTGTGTCCACGAGCGTCAGCACCGGGATGCCTAGCCGGTCGGCCAGCCTGACCAGGCGCGCGGCCGTGCGGAAACCCGCTGGCCGGGTGGCCGTGCCGCGTTGGGCCGCATACGCGATGGTCCTGCCGTCACGATGTCCGAACCCGCACAGCACGCCGGGGTCGACGCCGCCCGCGCGGTCTCCGTTGATCGGTTCGTGCCAGTCGAAGTACGCGGCCAGGTACACCTCGGCACGCGGACGGCTCGGCGCACGAGCGCGCAGCACCGCGTCCCACCCGGTCTCCGGAACCGTCTTCGCGCCCAACGCCGTTGGCACCGGGGCGGGTTCGTCCGAGGGTGTGGTGAGCAGCTTCAGCCACCGTTCCAGCCGCTCGCGCAGCTCGTCCGGTGGCACGAGCTGGTCCACCAGACCGGCCGCGAACTGGTGCGTCACCGAGTAACCGGGCGGGCGGACCCGTGATCCGGCGAACCCAACCTGTGCGCCTCGCAGCCCCAGCACGACGTCCGCGCCCGCGCCGAGCGTGGCCCAGCCGCCGCCGGTGGTGGGGTCGCGCAGGACGGCGACGTGCGGCAGGCCTGCCTCGCGGGTCAACGCGATCTGGCGCGCGATGCGCGGGAGCTGCATCAGGGCCGGGGTGCCCTCCTGCATGCGGCTGCCGCCGGTCGCGACCAGGGACACCACCGGCAGGCGCAGTTCGCGGGCGTGCGTGAACGCCTGCTCGATGCGGGCACCGGTGCGGGTTCCCAGGGAACCGCCGAGGAAGCCGAACTCGAACGCCACCACCACGGCCGTGACACCGCCGATCTCCGCGACGCCGCAGACGACGGACTCGCGCTCGCCGGTGCGCTCAGACGCCTGTGCCACCGCGAGGTCGTACCCGTGCCAGCCCAGCGGACCATCCACTGTGGACGACACCGGAACGTCGGGCAGCTCCGCGAACCCCGACGCGACCAGATCGATCACCGCCCTGGCCGGTTCACGTCCGGAGGGCACGCTTCATCACCTTGCCCATGTCGTTGCGCGGCAACGACTCGACGAACCGCACGACCCGCGGCCGCTTGTGCGGGGTGAGCAGCCGGGCGACGTGGTCGACCAGCTCGTCGGCGGGTACCTCACCGGCCCGCACGACCCAGGCGATGATCCGCTCGCCCAGGTCGTCGTCGGGCTCGCCGGTCACCGCCACCTCGGCGACCGCCGGGTGTTCGAGCAGGGCGTTCTCGATCTCGCCCGCGCCGATCTTGTACCCACCGCTCTTGATGATGTCCGTCGCCTTGCGCCCGACGATGCGGTAGTAGCCGTCGGGATCGCGGGTGCCGACGTCGCCGGTGCGGAACCAGCCGTCCGCGAAGGCCTCGGCGGTGGCGTCCGGCCGGTTGAGGTACTCGGTGAACAGGTTCGGCCCGCGCACCTGGATCTCGCCCACGGCACCGGTTTCGTCCAGCACACCGCCGTCGTCGCCGACCAGGCGGACCTCGACCCCTGGCAACGGCACGCCGACCGCGCCGGGCCGGCGTTCGGCGTCCGCGCGCACGCTGGTGTTCATCAGCGTCTCGGTCATGCCGTAGCGCTCGACCACGCGTTGACCGGTGGCCGCGGCGATGCGTTCGTGGTCGCGCACGGGCAACGCCGCGGAGCCCGACACCAGCAGCCGGGCCTTGCCCAGCGCGGCACTGAGGTCCGCGTTCTCGCCGACCTCCTCGGCGATGCGGTGGTACATGGTCGGCACGCCGAACATCATCGTGCCGTCGCCGTCCAACGCTCGCGTGAGCTCGGCCGTCGAGAACTTGCCGAGGTGCCACAGCGTGCCACCGCGGCGCAACGGGCCGAGCACACCGAGGATCAACCCGTGCACGTGGAACAACGGGAGCGCGTGCACCAGGACGTCGTCGGAGGTCCACTGCCACGCCTCGGCCACCGCGTCCAAAGTGGACACGATCGCCCGGCGCGGCAGCACGACGCCCTTCGGGGAACCCGTGGTGCCCGAGGTGTAGACGATCAACGCGGGCGCTTCGCCGCCGGGCTCGGCGAACGGCTCGAAGGCGCCTCCGTCGAGCGTGACGTCCCTGCGTGGGACCGACTGCAGACCGGACGGCAGCTGGGCACCGGGTGCCGCGAGCACGTTCGCTGGAGCGCTGTCGGCCACGATGTGCGCGAGTTCGCGTTCGCCGACCTTCGGGTTGATCGGCACCGCGGGCACCCCGGCGAGCAGCGCGGCGACCACGGCGACGCAGGTCTCGATGGTCGGCGTGGCCCAGATCGCCACCCGCGGCAGCCCGGACAGCTGCTGCGCCAGGGCTCCGGCGCAGGAGGCCAGTTCGGTGTGGGTCAGCACGCGGTCGCCGAAGCGGAGTGCGACGCGATCGGAGGACAAGGGGAACATCGGGCTCACCAGATTCCGGGGACGACGAGGGCGAGCCAGACCAGCGGCGGCGCTGCCGCGACCATGATTCCGCCATAGACCATGAGCTGCTTGAAGAACTTGTCGCGATCGACGTCCTGCGCACCGGCCAGCACCAGCGCGCCGTTGGTGGAGAACGGGCTCACGTCGACGACGGTCGCGGACACCGCGAGGGCCGCGATCAGGCCGACCGAGCTGACGTCACCCTGCAGCAGGAACGGCACGGCCAGCGGGATGAGCGCGCCCATGATGCCGACCGACGAGGCGAACGCGGACACGATCGCGCCGATGTAGCAGATCAGCAGCGCGGCGATCAGGGGAGCGCCGACGCTCGCGACCGAGTCGCCCGCCCACTTGATCGTGCCCATCGTCTGCAGCACGGCGACGTAGGTGAGGATGCCGCAGATCAGCAGCACGGTCGGCCAGGTGATCTGGGTGATCGCCTGCTTGCTCGTCTCCGGCCACACCACGCTGAGCAGCACGGCCACCGTGATCGCGGCGAGGCCGACGTCGAGGTCGAACACCAGCGCGGCCACCACGAGCGCGGCCAGTCCGACGAGGGTGGCGATGCGCGGCGTTGTCAGCGAAACCCGTTCTTCTTCCTCGGGTTCGTTCTCGCTCGAGCCACCGCTGCCGGTGCGGACCAGTGCGGGCGCGTCGAGAGGTTGCCGGGCCAGCTTCATGCCGCCCAGCACCACGAACACCACGACCGCGATCAGCAGGTTCACCACGAGACTGGCCAGGAACAGCACGATCTCGTTGCCCGGCAGGCCTTCCTTGGCCACGATGCCGTTCACGATCGTGCCGTAGATGCTGATGGGGGAGAACCCGCCGGCCTGCGCGCCGTGCACGACCATGACGCCCATCAGGAGTGGGTTGATCTTGTACTTGGCGGCGAACCCCATCGCGATCGGCGCCACGATGGCGACGGCGGCCGGGCTCACCGCACCGATCGCGGTCAGCACGCCGGTGATGGCGAACATGACCCACGGCATCAACGCGATCCGCCCGCCCACCAGCCGGATCGCCGCGTGCACCAGCCAGTCCGTGGTGCCGTTGGCGCGGGCGATGGCGAACAGGAACGTCACGCCGACCAGCACGACGAACAACGAGCCGGGGAAGCCTTTGAAGATGTCGTCGGCCTTCATGTCCGCGACCAGCGTGCCGACCCCGAAGGCCGCGGCGAACGCCAGTGCTCCCATGTTGATCGACCTGGTCGTGGCGATCACGAACACCACGACCAGCACGAGTATCGAGATCAGTTCGGCGGACATCAGGGGCTCCCGTCGTTGGGATTGTCCTTGGTGGCTGGCACAGTGGCCGAGTGGCTCAGCCACTTTCCGCCCACTGTCCACCAGCTGTCAAGAGGTGGCCTAGTGGCTGAGCCACTTGACCGGTTATCCTGGGCAGATGACCGAGGCACTGCGGCCGATGGTGAAGTCCCGCCTGTACGAGCAGGTGCTCGAACGCCTGCGCGCGCACGTCAGCGAGGCGGGGCTGAAGGCGGGCGACAAGCTGCCGCCCGAACGCGACCTCGCCGCGAACCTCGGTGTGAGCCGTGCGTCGGTGAAGCAGGCGATCGTGGTCCTGGAGGTCCAGGGCCTGGTCGAGGCCCGGCACGGCGGCGGCACCTACCTGGTGCGCGACACCCTCGACGTGGAACCGGTCGAGCAGCTCGTCGAGCGCCGCAAGCGCCTCCCCGAGGTGCTGGAGGCCCGCGAGGCCCTCGAGACCAAGCTGGCCGAACTCGCCGCCGAACGCCGCACCGACGCCGAGCTGGAGGACATCCGGCTGGCCCTGGACTTCATGCGCGACGAGATCGCCGAGGGCGAGAACGGCGTGGAAGGGGATCGCCGCTTCCACGCCGCTGTCACGGCGGCCGCGCACAGCTCACTGCTCGCCGACTTCATGAAGGCGATCGCCGGCCAGATCACCGAGAGCCGCACGGAGTCGCTGCGCCAGCCCGGCCGCCCGTCCCGTTCGCTCGCTCAGCACACCGCGATCTACGAGGCCATCGCGGCGGGCGACCAGAAGAAGGCCGCCGCCGCGATGCGCAAGCACGTCCGCACCGTCGCGAAGGTGCGACTGCTCACCTGGGTGCCCGAAGACTGACCACCGCCGGCGTGTTGTGAGCGTTGACGACGTGGCTGGACCCGTCCGCCTTGTGGACGACGAACTTCCAGTCGCGTTTGGACACCTTGGTGGACAGCACGACGATCGTGTCGCCGAACTGCTGGATGCGCGTGCGCCCCTTGTCCTCGTACAGCGTGAACTCGCCACGTGCACCGGCCGTCACGTGCACGGTCAGCGAGCCGGTCGGGTTCCGCACGTCGTTGGTGACGTTGTCGGTGCGCTCGACCAGCATCCCGCCGGCACGCATGAACACCGGCATGGTGTCCAGGCCCGCGCTCACGGTCGCCCAGGTGTTGCCCTGGTAGACCTGCCCGGTGAAGTAGTCGGTCCACTGGCCGGGCGGGAACCACACCCGCGTCGAGCCGGTGTCGCCGGGCGTGGTGATCGGCGCGACCAGCACGTCCGGCCCGAGCAGGAACTGGCTGTCCACAGTGGAGTACGCCTCCGGGCTGGACGGGTACTCCAGGTACGCCGGACGCACGACCGGCACGCCGGTCCGGTTCGCTTGCTCCGCCAACGTGTAGATGTACGGCACCAGGCGTTCCCGCAGGTTCAGGAACTTCGTCGCGGACGCCTGCGCGGCCTGACCGTACTGCCACGGCAGGCGGTCGCCGTGGTTGCTGTGCAGGCGGGTGATCGGCTGGAACGCGCCCAGCTGCACCCACCGCGCGTACAGGTCGTCCGGCAGCTTGGTGGTGTACCGCAGCTGGCCGTTGTCGAGATAGGTCTCGGATCCGCGAATTCCGGTGGTGTCGTTGTGGCCGCCGATGTCGTGGCTGATCGAGGACATCCCGGTCGACACGCCCTCGGCCGAGGTGTAGCCGATGGTCCCCTTCATCGCGCCCCACGTCGACGAGGTGTCGCCGGTGAAGTGCAGCGTGGTGCGCTTCTCCGCCCACGGTCCGGTCTGCAGCGGTCCGGAGCCGCTGTAGCCACCGGCCTGGAGTGAACCGAACCCGCGGGAGAACGCGAACGCGCCCATCTTCGCGTACTGCTCGTTGATCCACGTGTCCGCCGTGACCCCGCGCATCGACGATCCCGAGCCGTCACAACACCAGTCGAGCCACCAGAAGTCGGTGGGCATCTTCTGGTGCAGCTCCACGTACGCGCGCAGCTGGTCCGGGTCGGCCCAGTCGAACACGTAGCAGTCCGCGCAGGATCCCTTGGCCAGCTTGCCCTTCGCGGTCGCCTGCGCCTTCGTGAAGTCCGGGTCGGTGCCCTGGATGCTCGGGTGGATGTTGAGCGTGCTGTGCATGCCCTCGCTGTGCACCCAGTCCAGGAACCCCTGCGGGTCGGGGAACTTCGCCTGGTCCATCTGCCAGCCGTTCCACGTGTTGCGCGCCTTGAAGTCGGTGTCGACCACCAGGACGTCCAGCGGCACACCGTGCTGGCGGAACGCGGGCAGGATCCGGTCGCGGTAGTCCGCGGCCGTCCGGTCGATGTACTCCGAGTACCAGACGCCGTAAGCCCAGCGCGGCAACAACTTCGGCCCGCCGGTCAACGTCGCCAGATCACCCAGCGCGGTCTTGTAGTTCTGGCCGTAGCCGAACACATAACCGTCTTGGTACGGCTGTGCGCCGCGGTCCGGCCGTGGAGTGCCGTTGGTGTAGGCAGAACTCGTGTCGTCCAGCAGGTACCAGCCGTCGCGGTACATCAGCCCCGGGTAGAGGCGGGGGTCCCCGTTGGTGCCGGTGTAGCCGTCCAGCGAACGCCGGTAGCCGCCGAGCGCCAGGTGCTGGGTCGAGTTGTTGATCCCGATGGTGTCGAGGTTGACGTGGCACCCGGTGGCCGGACACGTGACGGTGAGGTCGGAAGTGCCCGCGGGCAACGAGATCTGCGCGGTCGTGGTGGCCCACGTCGCCCAGTTCGCCGTCACCGGCAACGTGACCGCCTGCCCGTTGAGGAAGACCGTGCGCGGCTCGTGCTTGCCGTCGCCCCCAACCCCGTTGGCGTACCGCAGAACCACCGGATAGGTGCCCGCGGCCGGCACTCCGCTCACCGGCTGGCGCAACCGCGTGCCGCCGACCAGCTCGGCGACGAACCCGGTGCCGGCGTACCCGGCGTGTTCGTCGGCGATCTTGGCCGCACCGGTGAGCGCGCCGTTCTCCGCCTCGCAGCTGGTGCCGAACCGGCAGTCGTCCAGAGCCCGATCGCCGGGATAGGCCTGGCCGGCGGTGAGCAGGGCAAGGCTGTCAACGTTGACATTGCCCGAATCGGCGGCCCGCCGGGTCAGCGAGACCCGGTGCTCACCGGCGGACAGGTCGATCTCGGTCTCGGCCTGCCTCCAGTCACCCCAGTCCGTGGTCGCGGGCAACGTGATCTGCCGTGCTGCCTGCCCGTCGACGCTGAGGCCGAGGGTGCGGTTCTCGTGCTTGCCGTCGCCGCCCTGGCCGTTCGCGTACTTCACGACGAGCCGGTGCTTGCCAGCGCTGGCCGCGCGCATGGTGACCGTGACGCTGTTGTTGACGTAGGAGAACCCGGCGACGAAGCCCGCACCGGTGTGACCTGGATGGTCGGCCGCGACGAGCATGCCCTCCCGTTGCTGGTCCTCGGCCTCGCACAGCTGCCCGGTCGCACAGACCACCCGCCGCCACGGGGACGCGGTCGTGCCGGCCGTCCTGAGTTCGAGGTTGTCCGCGCGGAAGGGGCCAGAACCCACGCGGTACCGCAAGGTCATCGCCGAGGTCGTGATGACGAGCCAGCCGTTCTCGACCCGCGAGCTGTAGGCCGTCCGGGGGAAGCTCCGATTTACAACGTTGTAAGTGGCCGCGTTCTCAAACTTGCCGTCCCCGGCGAACTCGCTTCGCACGAGGGTGGGGGAGAGGATCTGGAACCTGGCCTGCCCGGACACGACCGTGTTGGTCGGTTGCGCTGTCGCGGGGGCGGGCAGGATCAGGCTGAGTAGTGCCAGCAGTGGGACGACTGTCGCGCGTTTCCGCATCCGTGCTCCTCGTCTGACGCCGTCGGCTTCCGAGGTGTTCAGGTACGTGAACACCTCTCACCTTGGCCTGACGAAGTGGAGCGATCAAGACGCCGTTCGGCCTACCACGCGATAGGTCACGTGTGTGAAGGAGTTCCCCGCCCGCGACTCGACCTGCTCGAGGTTCAGCTGCCCGACCCCGTCGAACAGCCGCGTGCCGGCGCCGAGCGTGATCGGCACGATCCGCAGCCGCAGCTCGTCGATCAGGCCCGCCGCGAGGTACTGGTTGATGGTGGAAGCCCCGCCGTGGATGGAGATGTTGCCGTCCCCTGCCGCCTCCCGCGCCAGCTTGAACGCGGCCTCGATGCCGTCGGTGACGAAGTGGAACGTGGTGCCGCCGTCCATCGGCTCCGGGTCGCGCGGGTGATGGGTGAGCACGAAAACCGGGCCGTGGTAGGGAGGATTGTCGCCCCACCACCCGTTCCACCGCCGGTCCCAGTCGCCGCGGATCGGGCCGAACATGTTGCGCCCCATGATGAACGCCTTGCTCTGGCTCAGCGTGTCCATCTGCAGCTTGAACTCCGCGGGATCTTCCATCCACGCGTGGAGCTTGCTGCCCCAGCCGTCGCCGCCGTCGTCGCCGAACGGGCGGTCCTCCGTCTGGTCCAGCCCGGCCGCGTAGCCGTCGAGTGAGATCGAGAGGTCGCACGTCACCTTGGTCATGCGGACCAGCATGGAACAGCTGTTGTATGACGTCTAATGCCAACATCAGCGCGGACACATTGATAACGTTGATGTGTGCTGAACCTCGTGCACCTCAAGGTCCTGGCCGCGGTCGCCCGGCACGGCTCGGTGACCGAGGCGGCCAGGCAACTGCACTACTCGCAGCCCTCGGTGAGCCATCACCTGTCGAGGCTGGAATCCGCCACGGGCGTCAAGCTCGTGCAACGGATCGGGCGCGGGATTCGCCTGACGCCGGAAGGACTCCTGCTCGCCAACCGCGCCGCCGAGATCGTGGGCCGCGTGGACGCCGCGAGCAACGAGCTCGCCGCACAGGTCGGCCTGCAGGCGGGCCGGGTCCGGCTGGCCGCCAACGCGTCCACGTTGAGCACGATCGTGCCTCGCGCCGCCGTTGCGCTGGCAGAGAAGCACCCTGGGCTCGAGCTGAGCCTGTTCGAGCAGCACCCGGTCGAGGCGCTGCAGATGCTGCGGCACGGCGAAATCGAGGTCGCCCTGGTCTTCCGGCACGCCGGCGACCCGGTGGAGGAGGGCTTCCGGTTCGTCCACATCGGGGACGACTCGATCAACCTGGTCAGCCGCCAACCGGACGACAGCCTCGCGAACCACCGCGACTCCGCGTGGATCGGCGGGTGTGAACGCTGCCAGGAGGAGCTGGACACCGTGTGCCGCCGCGAGGGCTTCACCCCACGCGTCGTCTCGCACAGCGACGAGATCGTCGTCGTGCAGGCGCTCGTGGCGGCCGGCGCGGGTGTGGCGCTGCTGCCTGGGTTTGCACTGCAGGCTCACCGCCGGCCCGACATCCACGCCACGGACACCGGATTCCGCCGCGAGGTGCACATCGCGACCTACGGCGAGCCGCCCGACCCGCCCGGGGTGGCCGCGGTGATGGCCGCGCTCGCCGCTTCCGTTCAGTGATCTCGGCGAACTGTGTCAGCCTGATGCACATGACGGAGGAGCCGACTCAGTCCACCAACGACATGTCCGGTGAGGTGCACGGCGACCTGGTGCAGGCGGGCGTCATCAACGGCGACGTCCACCTCCACTCGGCACCGCCGCCGCCGACGACCGGCGACGGGGTGACGGACCTGGTCAACGCCCTGTTGAAGGTGCCTTCCATCCGTGACGAGCCGGGCCGCCGCACGGTGTTGTCGCGGCTGCGTCCGGAGATCGGCGATGCCGTGCCACACCACCAGCGCACCCGCCTGCACGTGTTCGAACTGGTGCGAACGTGCCAGGACTACGAGGGCGGCCTGGACGACCTTCTCCGCGTTCTGCGGGAACTGGAAGGCGATTCGATTCCCGTCCGCCATTCGGCTGATGCGGTGCGGCGACTGGCGGAGGAACGTCCCGAATCTGGGTAACGTACGTCGTTCTCGAAGCGTTGCGAGTGACGTCCGTCGATCACTGTCATACTTCGACCACCGACCTCGAACGGGAGGCCGCACATGCCATGGGCGGAGCAGCGCGCCGATAGCGGTGCTTTATGGCCCCTGGTAGAAGGCTTGCGGCGGATTGGCAGCCTGAAGCACCGCGATGGACGCAACCTCGTCGTGCGGATGATGTGCGACGAACTCGGTGACCTGCCGTTCGAAGAACACGACAACGCCACCGGTCATCTGTACAGCATGGCCGAGGTCTGCCGGCAACATCCGGACGGATTGACGACTCTTGTGGTGGTGCTGGAGCGGATTGAACAGGGCTCCAAGCAGGTGGTCGCGCTACGGGACGTAGTGCACGCGATGACCGCCCCCAGGCTGTGGTCGCAGCAGGAAAGCGCCCAACTCTTCCGGCTTCTGGACGGAGCCGTGTTGCCGGACGTCGCCGAGATCTACCACGCCGTCGTGGGTCTCACGGCTCCGAGCTTGTCTGGCCATGCGGGTTACGTCGATGTTCTGCGCGCCCTGGAAACCCTGAATGCCGATCCGAGTGGAATTCCCAAACCGCTCGTGTTCGTCGAACACCTCGCAGTAAAGGTGCGACCGGAACTGGCAGCCGAACTGCGGCTGTGGTCCGATCGGCAGGCCATGCACATGGGACTGTACGCCGAACTCGTCGCCGTGCGCCGCGAGGCAGCGGAGGCACCCGGCAGGACGTTGCCGCCGCCCAGGTCGGATGCCTACCTGATCCTGCAGGTCCAGCGCGAGGGCGTGGCGGGCGAGAAGTACCGGCTGTCGCACTGGCGGCAGTTCGGCCAGTCCACCGAGTGGTCGCCGGTGCGCGGCGAGGACGTCGTCGGCGACCTCAAGTCGGTGAAGGTACGTGTCGCGGAACTGGTGGAGGAGGTCGAAGCGGGATGGGCGCGATTTCGGCCCAACATCCGCATCGAGTTCGTGCTGCCGAGCGAAATCATCAACCTCGACGTGGATCAGTGGCCGTGGGAGACGGACTCGCTGATTCCGGAGCCCATGGGTTGTCGTTACCCGGTCGTTGTGCGCAGCCTGGAGAGAATGGCCACGCTGAAGTGGTACCGGTGGTGGCACGACCGGTGGGACGAATTGCTGTCCCAGCTCAGCGACACCGGTGCGGTGCAGCGGGAATCCGCGTGGTGGAGCAGGCCCGCCACCGAGGACGGGTTGCGGAAGCTCACCTCGGCATTCGCCCGCACGCCGAAGCTGGTGTCATTGGTGTTGAGTGCCCCACCATCTGCGGAGATGGTCGGACGCGATGAAGTCGCGGCGGGTTTGCGTGCGGGTGTTCCGCTCATTCTCTGGCATCGCGAGAGATGCGATTCCGTGGAGTTCGTGGCTGTTGCCGAAAGCCTTCTGCACGGTGCCGACGATCCGCACGATCTGCTTGAACGAGTTCGCCTGGCGCGGGTGACGGCGTTCGAACAGGGCGCGGTTCCCGGCCATGTCGGCGAGAAACTGACCATTCTGCTGGACGATCCGGTGAGAGTCGTGGTGCCACCCTTTCCGGCGCCACCGGAAAGGGTGTCGGTGGCGTGAACGCGAATACCGGGTGGCAGGTCTACCAGGGGACCGGCGAGGTGGCGACCTCACCGATGCCCAACGTTCCGGAACCTCCGCCGTGGCGCAAGTTCACAGGCCACGGCGAGGTCTTCCGGCCGAACGACGACGGCGGCGAGGGAGACCGGCGCGTCGGTGCGTTGCGGGCCATCAGGCGAAAGCCGCACCCCCGCGAGGTGTCGATGGTGAACGCGGCGATCTACCTGCGCCGCCCTCTTCTGGTGACCGGGAATCCTGGCACCGGAAAGTCGTCGCTCGCCTACCTCGTGTCGAGGGAGCTGGGCCTGGGCCCGGTGCTGCGGTGGCCGGTCACCAGCCGTACCGCGCTGAAGGACGGTCTTTACCTCTACGACGCCATCGGGCGGGTGCAGGCGGCGGCGGACCGCTCTCCGCGCGTGCACGACGACTCCGATCTCGGCGACTACATCCACCTCGGCGCGCTCGGCACCGCGCTGCTGCCGTACACCCTCCCGCGGGTGCTGCTGATCGACGAGCTCGACAAGGGCGACATCGACCTGCCCAACGACCTGCTCAACGTCTTCGAGGAGGGCGAGTACGACATCCCGGAGCTCGTCCGGTTCGCCGCCAGACAGTCCGAGATGCGCGTGCTGACGGCCGACCGAGGTGGTTCCGCCGTGGTGCGTGAGGGCGTCGTGCGCTGCCGCGAGTTCCCGATCGTCATCATCACCAGCAACGGCGAGCGCGAGTTCCCGCCGGCGTTCCTGCGCCGCTGCCTGAAGCTGCACGTCGACGCGCCGGACTTCGACCAGCTGGGCAACATGGTGGCGGCGCACTTCGGCGAGGCGGACGGCGTCGACCTGGCACGGCTGATCACGGACTTCTTGGAGCGCAGCGGACAGCTCGGCGGTCTGGCGTCCGACCAGCTGCTCAACGCCGTGCACCTCGCGACCCAGCTCGCGACTTCCGGGGCGTACCAGCCGGACGCCGACTGGAACGACCTGCTGACGGCGATCTGGCATCCTCTGTCGGCGGAACTTGAATGAGCGAGCGCCGCCCGGACGCCCTGCATCGGGCCGAAGACCCGGCTGCCCGTGCATCCGCTGTGCTCGGGGAGTTCGCCGGAGTGCGGCGTTCGGACGACGGCATCAGTACCTCCGACCTGACCTGTCACGAACTGCGCGATGTCCTGTGGCTCAGTGGAAAGATCCGGCCGCGGGAGGACGGACGGGAGGTAGCCGAGCCGGTCGCCCCGCCGTTGCTGAACGAGGCATCTGCGGACGCCGAGGAAGCCGAGACCACGAAGAGCGGCACAGAGCCCGCGAACGAGCCGCTCGCGGAACCGGAGCCGGATCCGCTGAGCCGCACCGAGTTCGACCCGTTCGTCGTGCGGACCGATGCCGTCCCGCTGGCCTGGCCCACCCTCCCCGCACTGCCCGAGGCGCGAGGGATAGCACGTGCCCTGCGGCCGTTCATGCGCACGACGGCGTCCCCGTGGCGCACCGTCCTCGACGAGGAGAGCACGGCCATCCGCGCCGCACAGGACAAGCTGTGGCTGCCGGAGTGGCAACCCGCGCCGTGGCGCCGGTTCGACGTCGCGCTCGTCACCGACAGCGGGCCCTCGATGGACATCTGGCGCCGGACGGGGCGTGAGTTTCTGGGACTGCTGCGGCGCCAGGGCGCCTTCCGCGACGTGCGGCACTACCAGCTCGACTGCTCCAAGTCCTCGCCTGACGACCTGCTGCTGGAGGTCTGCGCGACGGGCAAAGCATGGCACTGGTCGCACCTCATCGAGCCCACCGGTCGGCGGGTGGTGCTGGTGCTCACCGACGCGATCGGCGCGGCGTGGCACAACGGTGCCGCGGCAGGACTTCTGGCGCGCTGGGGCCGGGCGATGCCGGTGGCCGTCGTCCAGGTGCTCGAACACCGGCTGTGGCACTGGAGCGCGCTCACCACCCGTCGCGTGCGGATGTCGGCGAGGAGATCCGGTGCGACGAACAGGCATCTGAAGGTCAAAGCCGTTCATCCCGACGCGGACATCGCTCCGGAGGAGCTGAAGAACGCCGTGCCCGTTCCTGTGCTGGGCCTGTCCGCGGACTGGATGGCCGGTTGGGCGAAACTGCTCACGTCCGACGACGGCGGCTGGGTCGAAACGACGGCGACCCTGCTCTCCACATCCGGCGACGACAACCCACCGGCTCCGCCGAACGGGCGCCCAGGACCTCTGACATCCCGCGACCGTGTTCTGCGCTTCCGCACGAACGCGTCGGTAGAGGCGTTCTCGCTCGCCGGGCTGCTCGCCGCGACACCGTTGTCCTTGCCGCTGATGACGCTCGTGCAGCGACAGCTGTTGCCGGGATCCAGCCTGTCCACTCTCGCCGAGGTGATGCTCGGCGGACTGCTCAAACAGGTCGTGCCCGCAGATCGTCTCGCGGCGCCTGCGGCGGGCGTCCCCCAGATCCCTTACGACTTCCACGACGGCGTGCGCGACGAGCTGCTCGGGACCGTGAAGCGGGCGGACACCGTCAGGGTCGCCATGGTGCTGGGCGAACACGCGGGTGACACGCACCCGAGTCTGCGGGACTTCCGCGCCGCCCTCTCCGCACCGGAGGAGGTACCCGATCCAGAACCGACGGAGGAGAACCGGCCTTACCTGCGGGTGCAGGAAGCTGTTCTCCGCGCGCTCTCCGGCCCTTACGCGCGGCGCGCCCGCCGACTCACGAACGCTCGAATCGAACTGGAATCGGCCTCCTCCCGATCACTGCGGACCATGGCGGCGGCAGCGGCATCAGAACCAGCCGCACATGCCGACCGCACGACTGGAGAAGGTGACGTGATCCCGCTGACGGTCTCGGTGGCCCAGCGCCGCGAGACGACCGGCCAGCCGTCCATCTGGGGCCAGGTCCCACTGCGGAACCCCAACTTCGTCGGCCGACGGGAGGTGCTGGAAGTGCTGCGCCAGCGGTTGCTCGAGCCGGGTACTACGGCTGTCCTGCCGGAGGCGCTGCACGGCATGGGCGGCGTCGGGAAGTCCCAGACCGTCATCGAGTACATCTACCAGCACGCCAGCGAGTACGACGTCGTCTGGTGGATCCCGTCCGAGCACCCTTCGCAGACCAGGGCCAGCTTCGTGGAACTAGCCAGGAGACTGGGTCTGTCCGCCGGGTCGGCCGACACCGCGGTTCCCGCTGTGCTGGAAGCGTTGCGCACCGGGACGCCCTTCTCCAACTGGATCCTAGTCTTCGACAACGCCGACCAACCCGAATCCGTGCGGCCGTTCTTCCCCGCGGGCAACGGGCACATTGTCGTCACGTCGCGCAACCCCGATTGGGCGAGCGTCGCACGGCAGGTCGAGGTGGACCTGTTCACCCGTGCGGAGAGCATCGAGCTGTTGCAACGCCGGGACCCGACGATCTCTGACACCGACGCAGGCCAGCTCGCGGAAGCGCTCGGCGACCTGCCGCTCGCGGTCGAGCAGGCCGCCGCCTGGCGCTCGCAGACCGGGATGCCGGTCTCCGAGTATCTGGACCTGTTCGACCAGCACCGCATGGAGCTGCTGGAGGCCAGCTCCCCGAGCGACTACGAGATCCCGGTCGCGGCCGCGTGGAACGTCCCGCTTGCCCGACTGCGGCACGCCCATCCGGCAGCGCTGCAGCTGCTCCAGGTCTGCGCGTTCTTCGGCCCGGAGCCGATCTCGCGTCGCTGGTTCAGCGGTGTGCGCAACGCTCCGGTGCCCGACGCGCTGGCGGAGGCGTTCCGGGACCCGATCAAGCTCAACCGGGCGGTGCGGGAGATCAACCGGTACAGCCTCGCCAAGATCGACCATCGGAACAACACCCTGCAGTTGCACCGGTTGGTGCAGGCGGTGCTGAAAAGCCGGTTAGAGGCCGCCGAGCAGGACGACCTGCGGCACGCGGTGCACGTGTTGCTGGCCTACGGCGATCCCGACGACCCCGAGGTCTCGACGAACTGGTCGAGATACTCCGAACTGCTACCACACGCGGCGGCGTCGCGAGCGGTGGAGTGCGAAGACCGCTGGGTGCGGGCGCTGTCGATCAACCTGGTCCGCTACCTGCTCGCGAGCGGTGACTATGGCGGCGCGCTGGACTTCTCCGAGTACGCGGTGCAGGTGTGGCAGCAGAACCTCGGCGAGAGCAGTCTCGACACGGTCGAGGTGACCCGTCTGTACGCGATCGCGCTACGCAGGCTCGGCAAGATCGATGAAGCCATGCGGCTCAACGAGCGGAACCTCGAAGTCCTGCGCGAGGCGGTCGGCGAGGACCACGAGAACGTGCTGAGCATGCTGGACACCGTGGCTGCGGACCGGCGTACGCAGGGAAAGTTCGCGGAGGAACTCGCACTGCAGCAAACCGTCTACGACAGGTCGCGGGAGATTCTGGGCCCGGACGACCCCGCCACGCTGCGGTACGCGAACAACCTCGCGAGCTGCTACCGGCTGATGGGCGATTTCTTCAAGGCTAAGGCCCTCGACACAGAGACGCTGCAGCGCAGGACCGTCGTACTGGGTGACGACCACCTGTTGACCTATCGTTCGATGAACGCGCTCGCCATGGATCTCCGCGAGTGCGGTGACCATCAAGCCGCCGGCCGTATGCAGCAGACGACGTTGCCTCGTCAGCAGGAGCTTTTCGGTGCGGATCACCCGTACACGATCGGCGCGGCCCGGAACCTCGCGGTGACGTTGCGCAAGCTCGGCGAGCACGCCAGCGCATTGGAGCTGTCCAGGGAGTGCGTCGCGAAGTATCGTCGACGGCACGGCAACCTGCACATCGACACGGTGACCTCGTTGTCGAGCCTGTCCGTCGATCTCCGGCACGTGGGTGACCTGGACGGGGCGCTGGAAGCGGCCTCGACCGGCTACGACCTGTTCCAGGAGATTCGCGGGCCCGGCCACCCGTACACGCTGATCGCGGCGGTGAACCTGGCTTCGGTGCTCCGGCTGCGGCGCCAGGTGGAGCGAGCGCGCGAACTCGACGAGCTAGCGGTGTACGGACTTCGCGGGACGTTCAGCAGGGATCATCCGTTCGCCCTGGTGGCGGCCACTAACCTCGCAAGTGACCTCGCCGGGCTGGGTGACCACGTCGGATCAAGGCTGCTCGACGAGGAACTGGTGGAGCGGTCGGCGAGCGTGCTCGGCGAGGAGCACCCGTCGACCCTGGCCATCGCGCTGAACCTGTCGCTCGATCTTCGACAGGCTCGGACGGCTGTCGAGGCTGATGCCCTTCACACTCGGACCATGGCGAGTTTCCGCAGGGTTCTAGGCGAGGACCACCCCGCGACGGTCCTGGCAGGGCAGCACGCCAGGGCCGTCTGCGACACCGACACCATGGAGCTGTGAGCTCAGGTCAGGGTCAGCCAGGCCGCGAGGTCACCGGGTGCAGGGGCGGTGCCAGTGCGTGCGCACACCTGCAGGTGCACGGCCTGGACCGTTTCCGGTTGCGCGAGAAGAACCTCGGCGCCTGTCGCCAGGCCGAGACCGACCCACGCGTCGCGGTCCCGCGGGTCCAGCTGGACGCGGCTCTCGTAAGCGAGCGCGGCAGCTTCATGGTCGCCGCGAGCGAACAGTGCGTGCGCGGACCCGTCGTCGTCGACCGAATCGGGGTCCAGGGCTCGCTGTTTGACCAGCGCCGTGCGTGGCGACTCCGCCGCCTGCTGATCCGGCACCACCTCGCTGCGCGCGGCGTGAGGGCACGGGCGGCCTGCCGTCCAGGCGTCCGCGATCTCCGCGACGTCCGCGGGGTTCGGGTGAACGTGGTGGATTCGCCAGGTCGTGCGGTGGTCGGCCAGCAGCGTGGTGATCGCATCGGTGAGATCGGCAGGCACGTCGGCGGGATCGAGCATCGCGAGCCTGGCGGAGGACGCCGCCAGGAACCGCTTGCCGAGGTCGGTGAGTTCGTCAGTGTCCCCGATTGCGTCGATCGCCTGACGCACTTGGCGATGGCGGTACGCGAAGGTGAAATGACCTCGCCGGGACTGCGCTGGTGGCAGGAGTTCACGCTGCACGTGCCAGAACTCGACCACGCTGGTGAAGGCGTAGATCCCGTGCAGAAGTCCGCCCAGCGGCCGCGGATCGTCCCGCCAGGGCGCGTAGAACCAGGCGTTGTCGGCCTGATGCAGGGGGAGGAGGTCCATCAGCGCGTTGAGCTTCGAGTGCTGAAGCTCGTGCACGATCGCTTCCGCGAGGTCGACCGCGGACTTCTTGGGGGACAGGGCGACGCCACCGAACGCGTTGGTCGACGATGCGGCGAACACGGGCGTCCTGGCGTCCAGCGGGATCAGGGTGGTCAGTCCGGCCGCGAGTTCGGACGCGTAGCCGCCGTGCCAGCGCGCCAGGAGGTCCCAGGCCTGGTCGAGTTGCCCGCACCAGGTGCCGAAGGTGGCCTCGTCGAGCGGGTTCGGAGCCACCGGTGACAGGAACTCCCGGTGCCTGTCTACATCGTCGAACCCGACGTCCAGCGACAGGCCGGCCGCCTCCGTGCGGTGGCGCTTCGCGGTGGCGAACGAGGCACTGGAACCGACCGCGACCTCACCCGCGTGGAACCGCAGTTCGACCCGATCACCAGCGGAACCGTCCAGCTTCCACCGTCCGACCGTCGGCAGGGTGACGGCACCGTCCACCACGGGCACCGAGATGGCACCGGAAAGTCCACTTCGGACAGCAGCGGCGGCTGCGACGGCGTGCAGCGCACCGACTTCCGCCGGCTCGGGGGGCGTAGCGCAGACGGCCTGCAGGGTGCGTGCCAGCCAGATTCCCACGGCGGGGTGCATCAGCAGATCCTCAACCTCTGCGGGCGCCGCGCTCTCGGCGTCGGCGAGTATCGACCACGCCAGTTCGGCGTCGTCCGCCCAGGAAATCCTGTCCTGGATCGATTCGAGCAGCGTTCTGAGCCTCAGCAGGCGAATTCCGTACTGGCCCCGTCGCAGCAGCGCCATACTCTCGGCGTCGACAGGGCCTGCGCAGATTCGGTTGAAGACGTGCTCCGGTACGCGGAGCCTGCGGAGTTCACGCCTGTTTCCCACCGTCACGCCCGTTGTTCTTGGACGCCGTCTCCCGATTCAGCGTGCTGGGCCTGCTCGGCGGTCCGGCGGATCGCGGCGTTCAGCTCCCGCTCGTGCAGGGACCGCAGCTCGGACAGCGAGAACGGGGTGAGGTCGAGCTGGTTCGACAGCAGATCCGGCCCGCGGTTCACCAACGAGATCGCCTCCGCGGGCTCGACCACGTCCTCGGCGACCCGGCGGTGAGCGGCAAGGGACGGATGTTCACAGTTTCATCCTAACCGGCCGCTGATCATGGGTGTGCGCGGGGCGCGGCCACTCGGACGCCGGGAGTCTAGCCGCGACCGCACCCGTCCGGCGCCTGGTTTTCGCTGGTCCGATGGTGTTCGCCAGACCACTAGGCCGTCTCCCTCCGCGCCAGCGGCGGGGTCGCCGAACCCAGCACGGTCTCGAGCTACTCCCGCCGCGTCACCAGGTCCGAGATCATCAGCATCATGACGTCGGGGAACGCGTAGAGAAAACTCTGGTACCGGTAGTGGTCCAGGTAGAAGACCACGACGTCGTCGCTGATGGCGGTCACCGACGTGGTGCGGGCGTTGAAGAATATGTCGTAGTGCCCGAGCAGGGCACCGCGACCCAGCACCGCGCGTTCGTAGATGCCGCCGAAGTCGACCTCGCCACGGGCGACCAGGAACACGCCGTGCGCCGCGTCGTCCTCGTGGAACAGCGAATCGCCCGCGCTGTATGGGATCTCGTCGAACATGGACGCGAGCGTCTCCAGTTCGGAGTCGACCAGCGCACTGAACATCCGGACGCCGTGCGGATCAACGCTCTCGCGCAGGCACGCGACCGTTCGATGAGGTCTGCCGAGGTGATGTGCGACATCCGCATGCGCACGAACCGCAGCATCCGGTCGGTGTTGCGGGTTGGGCGGCGGGACTTGCCAGCGCTCGGCGGGGTGTAGAGGGCCGAGTCGCCGCTGATCCTGTCCTTGGACGACGGGTCGACGCCGATGCAGGTGTACGAACCGAGGGTGTACGAACCGAGGGTGTACGAACCGAGGGTGTACGAACCGAGGGTGTACGAACCGAGGGTGTACGAACCGAGGGCGTACGAACCGAGGGCGTAGGGATCGGCGGACCACGAGGTGCGCGAGACGCTCAACGGCTCCGGAACCTGGGCACCGAAGAGATCCTGGACGACCGATGTGGCGTAGGTCGACACGTCGTCTGAGGACCAGGTCTTCACCTCGCGGCCGAGCGAGGCGCCGAGCTGCATCACCAGGATCGGTTTGCCGTGCGACTTCCACATGCTGATGACGACGGTGGGATGGCGGTCGGTGTCCCGGCACAGGTAGCCGAAGACGTACTGGTCCTGGGGCCAGAACGCTTCGGGGTAGTGCAGCGCGATCTTGTTGAGCGTGCCGAACCCGAGGCGGGCGATCGCCGACTGCTTGGCTTCAGCCAACGGTGGGTCGAACTCCACCGACCCGGCCTTGAGTACGCCGATGGGCAACGTCACGAGCACCTTGTCCGCGCAGAACACGCCCTGGTCCGTGGTCACGCGACCGTCCTCGATCCGCGTGACTACGTGTCCGAGCCGGATGTCGAGTCCCTCAGCGAGAGCGTCCAAAACGGACTGATCGCGGTAGCGCATCGCCTGTTCGTCCTCGTGGGACAACTCGCGTGAAGCCAGGATCTCCCGCAACGCCTCGCCCAGCGAGATGTCCGGCGACGAGTCCTTGCGCGCCAGCGCGGCGCGCTCTTCCAGTTCGTGCAGCACGCCGTCGGCCAGTGCGAGAGTGCTGCTCTTGTGGCGATGGTTCACCGCGCGGCGGGGTCCGACCGCCGACCCGGTCACGGGCTTCCAGCACGGTCACCGGATGGCCGGCCAACCGCAACGCGCGCCGCGACCAGGCCGGCCATTCCCGCACCCATCACCAGGACGCTCGATCTCGCGTCCGCACCTTGAGATACCTCGGGCATCGCTCGATTGCCGGGCGACCGTGCGTGTCCGAACATTCCCGGATCGTGTGTTCGCGCCGCGCCGTCCGGGTTGTCCGCGCGCTCCCCGGACCGGGACTTCAAGTCCACTACCAGCACTGGGCTCCCCGAATGAACCGGGACTACCAGGTAGTGACTTGTCCCACAACCACAGGTATAACTTGTTCTCATGTACCCACAGTGAGGAAGATCACATGACCCACACAATGACGTGTGACAACGGTTTCGAGGGTCCTTCACGCCGTAGTTTCATTGCAGGAACAGGTTCTATTCTTGGTGCCGTGGCACTCGGTGGCCTCGGCTCGGCGGCGGCACGGGCGTCCACTTCGATCGCCGATGCCGCGGTCATCCCCGCGTTGGTGATCGGCTCCGGGTACGGCGGCAGCGTGGCGGCGCTGCGTCTCGCCCAGGCCGGTGTCGACGTCCACATGGTCGAGATGGGGATGGCCTGGGACACGCCCGGTGCGGACGGCAAGATCTTCGCGAACACCACGACGCCGGACCAGCGGTCGTTCTGGCTGCGCACCAAGACCAAACAACCGCTGAGCAACTTCCTGGGTTTCCCGATCGACAAGGCGATCCCGCGCTACACCGGCGTCCTGGACGCCGAGGAGTTCGCCGGCATCACCGTCTATCAGGGCCGTGGCGTCGGTGGCGGCTCGCTCGTCAACGGCGGCATGGCGGTCACGCCGAAACGTGAGTACTTCGGCGACGTGCTCCCGACGGTGAACCCCGACGAGATGTACAACACCTACTACCCGCGCGCCAACGCCGAGCTCGGCGCCAGCCTGATCAGGTCGGCGTGGTTCGAGAGCACCGAGGCCTACCAGTACGCACGAGTGGGCCGGAAGCACGCCCAGCGGTCGAACTTCCCGTACGTGTTCGTGCCGACCGTGTACGACTGGAACTACATGGAGCAGGAGGCTGCGGGGACCGTCCCGAAGTCGGCGCTGGTGGGGGAGATCCTCTACGGCAACAACTACGGCAAGAAGTCGCTGCAGAAGACCTATCTGAGCAAGGTGCGGGCGACCGGCCGGGTCACCATCTCGCCGCTGCACCGTGTCGTCGACGTGAGGCCCGCGACGGGTGGCTACAAGGTCACCATCGAACAGCTCAACACCAACGGCGACCCGATCGCCGTCAAGGAGGTCACCGCGGCCAAGGTGTTCTTCGCGGCGGGCAGCGTCGGCACCAGCAAGCTGCTGGTCAAGTTCAAGGCCACCGGCGCGCTGCCGAACTTGAACGGCGAGGTCGGCAAGGGCTGGGGCGACAACGGCAACGTCATGTGCGGCCGCGCCAACCACCTGTGGGACCCGACGGGCAAGCTCCAGTCGTCCATCCCCACGCTCGGCATCGACAACTGGGCGGCCGGCGGCGCGTTCGCCGAGGTGGCCCCGCTGCCGACCGGGATCGAGACCTACGCGTCGTTCTACCTGTCGATCACCAAGACCCCGAACCGCGCCCAGTTCTCCTGGAACGCCGCCGCGGGCAAGGTCGACCTCAACTGGCAGACCGCGTGGAAGGAGGTGTCGATCAACGCCGCCAAGAGCATCTTCGACAAGATCAACTCAAAGGAGGGGACGATCTACCGGACCGACCTCTTCGGCGTGTACAAGATCTGGGGCGACCACCTGACCTACCACCCGCTCGGCGGCGCGATCCTGAACAAGGCCACCGACAACTACGGTCGCCTGCACGGACATCCGGGCCTGTACGTGATCGACGGGTCGTTGATTCCCGGCAGCACCGTCGTGAACCCGTTCGTCACGATCACGGCGCTGGCCGAGAGGAACATCGAGAAGATCATCGCTACCGATCTCTGACGGTCCGATGTGGACTGTGCTGCCCGTCGTGGTTCAGAACTTCGGCAGCACGCACATGGCGTCGAGGCCGAACACCCGGTTCAACCTGCCGAACACGAGCCAGGCCCCGATGCTCATGGTCAGTTCGACGATCTCGACCTGGCTGTAGTGCTCGGTCATGCGGGACCAGAACTCCTCGTCGAGACCGTGGTGATCCAGTGCGTACCGCTCGGCGTACTCCGCGGCCAGCCGCGCGCGGTCGTCGAAAGCGTCGGTGGTGCGCCACTGGGTCACCGCGTCGATGAAGTCGTCCTCGACCTTCACGCCCTCGCGTTCGGTCCGCCAGTCGAGGCAGAACATGCACCCGTTGATCTGTGCGATCCGCAGCCGGGCGGCCTCGAACTCGCGCAGCCCCAGCGTCGTGTGCTGGTACACGGCCAATGAGAGGTTCGCGGCGGAGATGCCGATGCCGGGCACCATTTCGCCCCACACGTACCCGATGGGGTCCTTGCCCTCGGGGATGTCGATGTTCATCCCTTGCTCCTTCCGAGCTTGCCGGCCACGGGCCGCAACGGGACGTCGAGCGCGTCGTACAGTCCGGGTTCCGCGTTGGCCAGCCAGTCGATGGCGTTGACGATCCGGCCGACCGCGGTCGCATTGCCGCCCGCGGAGCGGTTCTCGCCCTCGTCGACGGCCTCGACCGACACCTCGATGCGCGGCCTGCCCTCGATGATCACCTTGTGCGCGCCGTCGCCCGACGGCGGCATCGGCCAGTCCGTCGCGCAGGAGGCGTGGATGCGGGTGACGTGCTCGATGACGATGAGCGGTTCGCCGCCGACGACGCCCTGCACCTCGAACCGGATCGCGCCCTGTGTGCCGGCCTCGAACTCGCCCATGGTCCTGGTCGTCACCGTGGTGTCGAGCGCGCGCCGGTCGACGGTCTCGCGGATCTCGTCGATCTCGACGCCGAGCGCCCTGGCCATCAGCCGGATCTGCCCGCCCCACACCATGGTCGGCACGGTCGGCATGAGCATCGGTGCCTGGTAGTCGAGCGGCTGCCCGAACCCGATCAGCCACCGCACCGCGTCGGGCTGGTCGTAGGTGGAGTAGTCGAAGATCTCCTGGCAGCGCACCGCGTCGATCTGGCTGCCCAGCCCGCTGATCATCAACGGCAGCACGTCGTTGCCCCAGCCGGGATCGACGCCGGAGACGAACAGCGACCCGCCGCCCTCCTTGATGGCGGCTAGAACCGGTTCTCGCAACTCGGGCGGCGCGCTGCGATGGTCGTACAGCGCGTACAGCGAGGGCGTGACGACGACCGCGCCCGCCCTGATCGCCCTCGTGATGTCGGCGAGCGCGTCGTCCGGGCGGATGTCGCCGGACGCCGCGTAGACGACGGCGCGCGGGCTCGCGGCCAGCACCGCCTCGATGTCGGTGGTGGCCGCGACTCCGAGCTCGTGCTCCAGTCCGGCGAGGTCACCCGCGTCCCGGCTAACCTTCTCCGGGTTGTGGACGACCACGGCCGTCAGTTTCAGTCCCGGATGGGCCTCGACGGCGCGAATCGCGGCACGGCCGACGTTTCCGGTGCCCCACACCACTGTGGCGATCATGCGGGTAGAATAACTAGAACACGTTTCAGTTTACAAGGGTCCGTCAGGTGTACACCCGCAGCCCGGACAGCTGTCCCGCCGGCCATCCCGTGTTGCCGGTGAACGAGAGCCGCAGGTAGCGGACCTGCGTGCCGGGCAGTGAGAGCGCGACCGTGTTGCCGCTCGCGGGATCGAAGACGTGCCCGGCCGCGGGAAGCAGCGTGCTGAACGACTGACCGTCGGTGCTGCCCTCCACCGCCACGGTCTGGGTACGACGGCTCCAGGCGGGGTTCGGTGGGAGCGCGAGCACGGCCCGGCGCACAGCCTGGGACGCGCCGAGGTCGACCTGAACCCATTGCGGGAAGGCGTTGTTCGCGCTCTCCCAGTAGGAGTGCGGATCGCTGTCGACGATGAAACCGCTCCCGTAGTGCTGGGTCTGCGAACTCTGGGACGTCGGGCGACCGGCGGCCAGGTCGACGTCGGGCGCGGGCGGACCGCCGAGCCACGGCTGGGTGGGCCTGATCGCGGTGAGCGCGAGCTGGCCCTTGAGCATCCGGCCGCCGTCCCCGGTCAGGCGCAGGTAGTAGTCGGCGGAACAGCGGGTGCCGTCCTCGTCGAGCGCCAGGTAACCGGAGCCGACCGGCACGTCGGCCTGGGTCTCCGCGGTCTTGCAGATCTGGTTGCCCTCGTTGAACTCGTCGAACATCGAGATGTAGATACCCTGTGCGCCCAGGCGGACCATGTTGTAGAACTGCCGCCACATGAAGTCGCCGTGCAGTCGTTGCCGCGACCCCACATCGCCCGGCAGCACGCACGGCTGGTAGTCGATCCCGCGAGCGTTGCACTCGGCCTGGTCGGGCGTGTTCACGTTGGTGTAGAAGCGATCCGTGTCCGCAGGGTTGCTGATCCGGCCGACCATCCAGGGCGAGATCATGTCGAACGACCGGTAGACGCCCGCGAAACCCTGCCGCGAGTCCTCGATCTCCAGCCGCCAATGGGTCGGGACGCCGCCGATCACGTAACAGCCGCGCGCCTTGAACCAGTTGACCACGTCCTGGCAGGCCTCCGGCCCGAACGGACGGCCGGGGTCGTTGAACCCGAACCCCCAGATGCAGACGACGGGCTTGCCGTTCTGCCGGGCGTACGCGGGCGACGACGTGTAGGCGGACATCTTGTTCAGCCAGTCGGTCTTGATCTCCGACTGCATGTTCGTCCAGTTCGTGACGTCGTACATGATGTAGAACTTCCGCCCGGTCGCCTCGGCGGCGGGCCGGACGTGCGCGGTCACGGCGTCGCGGATCGGGCCCTCGCCGCCGGTCGGGTTGAAGCGTTGCAGGGCGGCGGTGTCGATGTTGTTGTCGCGCATCCACTGGAAGTGGACGTCGACGGTCTGCCGGTCGTAGTTGGAGAACAACGTGGCGGGGCGGCCGTCGCCGAGGTTGGCGAACGCGGTCTGGTACGTGCGCGTGTAGTCGCGGACGTCCGGCCACGCGACGACGGAACTGGTCGGCGGTGCGGGTGGCTGGCTCCAGTTGTCGTTCCAGTGCCACCAGCCGTCGATGGGGGAGTTGTCTCCCCGGCAGGCGAACCAGCCCTGGTATCCGACGGTGATCTTGCCGACGACGTCGCCGGGTGGGCTTGCCGCGCGCGCTGGGGCGGGCAGGAGCCCCAGCGCGGGGGCGGCGAGCGCGGTGCTGAGCAGTGTTCGGCGGGACAGGGACATCGCGAACTCCTTTGTCGGCGATCCGACTCCAGAGTGCAAGATGTGAACAGTTTCACGCAAGAACTTGACGAACCGGAACTTTAGTCACCTGGACAAAGGTGTAGGGGCAGGACGTTCCCGCCGGAGATCGCCACGTGGACCTTGCCGATCACGAAGCCGGGGCCGGTGGAGAGCCGGAAGTCCGAGGCGGCGTTCTGGCGGTTGCCGAACCCGGCGTCCGGCAGCGCGAACGTCACCGTCTTCCACGTCCCGGTCCCCGTACCGGTCACCGGCGGGCTGCCCTTGTACGGCTCGCCGGTGGCGTCGTACTGCACGTTCCACGTCCCGGTGCCCTGGTCGAGGTAGTCCACGGTGATCGTCGCGGTGTGCGCCGAACCAGGTGGCACCAGGTCGTCCGTGACCGCGAAGTAGAGGTAGTCGTTCAGCGTCTTCCGGCCACCGGTGACGGGCTCGCTGCGCCCGTCGTCGTTGTCCCGCCGCTGCAACCCGCACTCGGTGTCGGTCGCGGCCAGCGTCGTGCACACGGTCGCTCTGCCGTCGGCCGCGGCCACCGTCACGGTGATCGTGCCGCCGGGCAGGGCGCCGTCGTTGAAGGTCACGGGCACCGGGTGGTAGCCGGAGGGCGTGTCGCCCGCGACGGCGACCGTGATCGCCTGGGTGTTCCGCCCGCGCAGGATCCCGGACGACGGAGTCACCGTGATGCTCGCGGGTGGCTTGGCGGTCCAGCGCACGACATCGGCCCGGCCGTCGGTGTCGACCGTGCCGACGGTGGCGGGGAACGACGTGCCCTGACGGGCGATCACCTGTCCGGTCGGGCTGGTGTACCCGATCGCCCCGGCCTTACCCTCCGAATAGGACGGTGGCGCGGCGTTGGCCGCCCACGACCTGTTCGGATTGGCGGACAGGTCGAAGGTGAGCGTTCCGCCGTCCCTCAGCACCTGAGCGAAAGTTTGTACCGGAACTCGCGCAAATTCTTGACTTCTGTCCGTAACCAGCGGAACCGTCGCTGTTACAAGGCTCGCCTTCGGTCCTGGCGGAGGTCCTCATGTCTCGTCGCTTCCTGGCTGTTGCCGTTGCCGCGTTGGTCGGGGCCGGTGGTGTTGTCGCTTCGGCCCCCGCGGTCGCCGTCGCTGCCACGCCGATCTACCGCGACACGCGCTACACGTTCGCCGAACGCGCGGCGGATCTGGTGTCGCGCATGACGTTGGCGGAGAAGGTGCGCCAGCTGCACACCAACAACGCCCCGGCCATCCCGCGGCTCGGCGTGCAGCAGTACACGTACTGGAGCGAGGGCCAGCACGGCATCAACCGGCTCGGCGGCGACGCGCTGGGCGGTGGCCAGGGTTCCGTGGACAACGTGAAGGCGACGAGCTTCCCGGTGAACTTCGCCGCGTCGATGTCGTGGGATCCCGGCCTGATCCACGCCGAGACGACCGCGATCTCCGACGAGGCAAGAGGGTTCCTCGACAAGTCGTTGTTCGGCAACGCCCAGAACAACATCGGTCCCGACGTCAACGAGTACGGCGACCTGACCTACTGGGCGCCGACGGTCAACATGGATCGCGACCCGCGCTGGGGCCGCACCGACGAGGGGTTCGGCGAGGACCCGCACCTGGTCACGAAGATGGCGGGCGCGTTCGTCAACGGCTACCAGGGCAACACGATCGACGGCACCGCGATGACGCCGTACCTCAAGGTGTCCGCGACGCTGAAGCACTACGCGTTGAACAACGTCGAGAACGACCGGCTGTCCGGCAACTCGGCCACGACCGAGGCCGACCTGCGCCAGTACTACCTCAAGCAGTTCCAGAACCTGATCGAGCACGACCACGCCAGCGGCCTGATGACGTCGTACAACTCGATCAACGGCACACCCGGCGCGGTCCACGGCTACCTGGTGAACCAGCTCGCCCAGCGCACCTACGGGTTCGACGGCTACTCGGTGTCCGACTGCGACGCGATCGCGACGGTGTGGCAGCCGCCGCCGACCGGGCACCTGTGGGCGGCGCCGGGCTGGACGTCTTCCGTTGAGGGCGGCCAGGTCGTGTGGACTCAGGCGTCTTCTGGCCGCAGGATTCCGGCCGCCGCGGGTGCGCTGGCGTTCGGGCTGCGCGCCGGGACGCAGCTGAACTGCGAGGGCGCCAACGCGACGCTCACCAACGTCCAGGCGGCGATCGACGCGGGCATCCTGTCCGAGGGCGTGCTCGACGCCTCGCTCGTCCGCGTGTTCACGATGCGCATGGCCACCGGCGAGTTCGACCCGGCGGACCGGGTCGCCTACACGAAGATCACCAAGTCGGTGATCGAGAGCTCCGCCAACCAGGCGCTCGCCACCCGCGTCGCCGACAACTCGTTGGTGCTGCTGAAGAACCAGAACAACGTGCTGCCGGCTGACCCGGCGCGGACCTCGCGCGTGGTCGTGCTGGGCGACCTGGCGGGCAAGGTCACGCTCGGCGGGTACAGCGGCAAGCCGACCCATACGGTCAACGCCGTGCAGGGCATCCAGGCGGCGCTCCCCGGCGCCTCGGTCGTCTTCGACGCGGCCGGCACCTCGACCACCGCCACCGGCCCTGCCGTGCTGAGCGAGGCGACCAAGGCCGCCGTCCGTGCCGCTGATCTGGTCGTGATCGTCGCCGGCACGGACATGGAGGTGGCGCGCGAGGGCAAGGACCGGCCGAACATCGCCATGCCCGGGAACTACACCTCGCTGATCGACCAGGTCGCGGCTCTGGGCAACCCTCGCACGGCGTTGGCCGTGCAGGCGATGGGCCCGGTGACGTTCGACCAGTCGAAGGTGCCCTCGATCCTGTTCAGCGGCTACAACGGCCAATCGCAGGGCGCCGCGCTGGCGAACGTGTTGTTCGGCAAGCAGAATCCGGACGGGCACCTCAACTTCACCTGGTACCGCGACGACTCGCAGTTGCCGCCGATGCAGAACTACCGGCTCAACGCCTCTGGCACCGGCGGCCTCGGCCGCACCTACCAGTACTTCACCGGCACGCCGACCTACCCGTTCGGCCACGGCCTGAGCTACAGCACGTTCCGCTTCTCGAACGTGCTGGCGGACCGCACTTCCGCGTCTCCCAACGACACAGTGACCGTGAGCCTCGACGTCACCAACACCGGCCAGCGCGCGGGAACCACCGTCGCCCAGCTCTACGCGGCGACTCCGGGTGCGGGTACCGGTGACGTTCCACTGCAACGGCTCGCGGCCTTCCAGAAGACCCGCCTGCTCAACCCCGGCGAGACCCAGCGCCTCGCCTTGCCTGTCCGGGTCCGCGACCTGGCCCAGTGGGACACCGCGAACAAGCGCGAGGCGGTCGCCGCGGGCACCTACCAGCTCCGCGTGGGCATGAGTGCGTCGAACATCGTGGCGCGCAACGACGTTCGAGTGAGTGGCGCTCTGACTCCTCGGGTGAAGCACGTGACGGTCAAGCCCGAGGCCGTCGTGTACCGGCCGGGGGAGAGCTTTGATCTGAGGGGCAAGAACCGTTGGCTGGCAACGGACACCAACGTGACCGCGGATCGCGTCGTCGAGGCGGTCAACGACGATCAGACCTTTGTGGACCTGAGCCGCGCTCAGGTGGTTTATCGGAGCAGCAATCCGTCCGTGGCCTCGGTCGACGCCAACGGTGTGGTGCGGGCTGTGAAGGACGGCGTCGCGACGATCACCGCGACCGTGAACGGCGTCGCCGGCTCCGCACCGATTGTCGTGACCGGAACGCTGACCAGCACCGTGCCGTCGATCCTGGCGCCTGGGACATCAGGTGCTGCCTCGACGACGTTCACCAACGGCAGCGCGGAGGACGTGCGCGGCCTGTCGGTCACGATCACCACTCCGAACGGCTGGACCGCGACGCCAACGACACCGACGACTTTCGACCGCGTCCCGGCGCGTTCGTCGGTCACCGTGCGTTGGAACGTCACGGGCAGCGCGACGCCAGGTCCGTACACGCTCGGCTTCACCGCGACCTCCGCGTTCGGCACGTTCACGTCGGAGGGCACGGTCAAGGTGCCGTACAGCTCGGTAGCGGCCGCGTTCAACAACATCGGCACCAGCAACGACAACCAACCGGCCGCCGGCGCGTTCGACGGCAGCGGCCTGAACTACTCGGCTCAAGCCCTGGCCGCGGCGGGCCTGCCCGCCGGACCGGTGAACGTCGGCGGCATCGGCTTCACCTGGCCCGCGGCGAACGTGCCGAACAACGTGGTCGCCGGCGGCCAAGTGATTCCGGTCAGCGGTTCCGGCCGCTCCCTAGGCTTCCTCGGCTCCAGCGCGTTCGGCAGCACCTCGGCCCCCGGCACGATCGTCTACACCGACGGCACCACGCAGAGCTACTCGCTCTCGTTCGCAGACTGGTGGTCGCAGAACCCGTCGCCGGGCACGTCGATCGCGGCCGCCACCCCGTACATCAACGTCGGCCCGAACAGCTCGCGCCAGGACCAGCGGGTGCACGTGTACCTGGCCACGGCGCCGCTCGACCCGGCCAGGACGGTGATGTACGTGATCCTGCCGGACATCGCGCCGAGCCAAGTGCCCAACAACCCGGCGATGCACGTGTTCGCGGTGGGAATCGGCCAGTAGCTCGGGGTGCTCGGCGGCGTACGCGCGCGATCCGCGACGGCGTCAGCTAGCCGAGCCCAGCAGGTCGAGGCCGGTCAGTCGAGCAGCTTGCGCAGTTCGGCGTCGAAGTCGACGTGGTCGTTCTCGCAACCGGGGGCGACCACGTCGTAGGTGGAGTTCAGGAACTCCTGCAGCTCGGACGAGCGCACGTGGAACACCGCGCGCGAGATGTCGGACTGCAGCTCGAGCACCGCGGTCGTGGAGTTGTGGGGACGCAGGCGCACGTCGCCGGCGCCGCTGGTGGTGATGAGTCCGTCGGCGAGCAGGTCGCGGCTGACCAGCCACACCGTCTCCTGGCGTCCCATCCGGAACGTCATGGTCACGGCGTGCGGGTCGTCGGCGCGGTAGCCGAGCTCGACCTCGACGGGCATGGGCCGCCCGGAAGGAGCGATGAACGCAAAGACAGAGTCGGCGCCCACTCGAGTCACGTTCTTCATGCCCCCTTAGACGTCCGGCAACCTCCGTGGATGCCTCGATCAGGAAAAGCGATCAGAACGTGATTTTCAATGGTCCCGGAGTATGACTTTTGACAACAGTCACGCGGGGTTGCCGCGCGGACGCAGACGGCCACCAGGCAGCGGCGGCGCAGGTAGGCGCGCTCCGTCGTAACCCTCCACGCGGCCGAACCTGTCGGTCTCGGCCTGCCATTCGTCTCGATAGGCCGCGATCTCGTCGTGGGTGCGGCCCACGAAGTTCCACCACATGACGATTTCCTCGCCGAACGGCTCGCCGCCCAGCAGCACAACCCGTGCGCCGTCTCGGGTTGAGAGGGTCAGCGTGGTGCGGCCGGTGCCGAGGTAGCCGAGTGCGCCGGGGGCGAGAGCGGTCTCGCCGGCGATCACGTCGCCGGTGTCGAGCAGGACGCCGTGCTCGAATTCGGGGGCCACGTCGAGCGTGATCGTTGCCCCTGCGGGCAGAACGATCTCGGCGCCGAGCAGCGGTGTGAACGTGGTCACAGGTGACGTCGATCCGGCCAGCGAACCGAGGAAGACGCGGAGCGAGACATCGTCGAGAACGACGGTCGGCGGGGCGTAGTGCTGGAAGTCGCGCGGGGCGTCGCGGTGCGCGTCGGGCAGGGCCAGCCACAGCTGCACACCGTGCAGCACCGACGACGAGGTGGTGGACACCTCGGAGTGGCAGATGCCGCGGCCGCCGGTCATCAGGTTCAGCTCGCCGGGGCGGACGAACGCGTGCACGCCGTGGCTGTCGCGGTGCTCGATCTCGCCGGTGAAGAGCCAGCTGACGGTCTGCAGTCCGGTGTGCGGGTGCGGGGCGACGTCCATCTTCACGTCGTCGGGGCCGTAGTGGTCGCAGAAGCACCACGCGCCGATCAGTGAGCGCTGCTTCTGGGGCAACGTGCGGCGCACCGACATCGCCCGCGGTCCGCCCAACGGCACCTCGCGCGGGTCCAGCACCTCGACGCCGCCGGGGGCGGAGGTGCACGTCACTTCTGCCGGTTCGGCCTCGACATTGCTCACGGGGTCGATCGTAAGCTGGCGCGGGGGTAACAGTGGATCTTCGCTGCGGTCTGCTCGCACGCGTGTCGAGCAGCGGATACGAGCTCGACGAGGCACAACTGCACGCGATCGCGCGGCTCGAAGAGCTGGGGGAGCGGCGCCGGGGTGTCTACCTGCACGGACCGGTCGGGCGAGGCAAGAGCTTCCTGGCGGACGCGTTCTTCGACTCGCTCCCCGTGAAGCACAAACGTCGCGTGCATTTCCACGCGTTCTTCCAGGAGCTGCACACGCGGATCTCCGAACGGCTGCACGAGCGCGGTGCCGTTGCCAAGGCCGTGCGTGAGCTGATCGGCCGGACCCAGGTGCTGGCGTTCGACGAGTTCCACCTGCACGACATCGGCGACGCGATGCTGATGATCCGGCTGTTGGAGGCGCTCCAAGCACGCGGCGTGATGATCATCGCGACGTCCAACTACCCGCCGGACGGACTGCTGCCCAACCCGCTCTACCACGACCACTTCCTGCCGGGCATCGCGCTGGTCAAGGAACTGATGGACCCCGTGGAACTGGACGGCGGCACCGACTACCGGCACCTGCACGGCCGGCCGCGATCGCGGTTCGAGACCGGCGAGATCGTCACCGACGTCCCATTGCCGGCCACGCCGATCACTCTCACCGTCATCGGCCGCGACATCACCGCGCTCGGCATCGAGCGGAACCGCGTCTGGTTCCACTTCGGCGACCTGTGCGAGAAGCCGACCTCGACGCAGGACTACCTGGTGCTGGCCGAGTGCTACGACGACTGGGTGATCACCGCCGTGCCGAGGCTGGAGACGTGCGATCGCGAGGCCCGGCAACGGTTCGCGAACGTCGTGGACGTGTTGGTGGACAAGGACGTCCGGCTGACCCTGGTGAGTGATCACCGGCTCCCGGAGATCGTCGGCGGCAGCGCACGAGACCTCGCCCGTACCGCCAGCCGGTTGGAGCTGATCAACACGACCGGGTGATCAGCTCGGCGCCTGGTCGGCCGATAGAGCCCTTGTCCCCCCCGGCAAGGAGTAGTCAGGCATGACGTTGCGCGTCCGCATCGGCGAGGTCGTCGAGAGCACACGGTTCCAGTGGATGATCATCGGCGTGATCGTCGTCAACGCGATCACGCTGGGGGCCGAGACCTCGCCGGCGATCGTCGCGAGGCATGGTGACCTGCTCAGCTCGATCGACCACCTGGCGCTGGCCATCTTCGTCGCCGAGCTGGCCGCGCGGTTGTACGCGTTCGGCTGGCGGTTCTTCCGCGACCCGTGGAATGTCTTCGACTTCGTCATCGTCGCCGTGGCGCTGCTGCCGGCGGCGGGTCCGCTGTCCGTGCTGCGGTCGTTGCGGATCCTGCGGGCGTTGCGGCTGGTGGCGATGGTGCCGAGCATGCGCAGGGTGGTGACCGCGCTGGTGAAGTCGGTGCCCGGCCTGATCTCGCTGACCGGTCTGCTGATGCTGCTGCTCTACATCGGCGGCGTGATCGCGAGCAACCTGTTCGGCGACTCCGGCGACCCGCGCTTCGGTGATCTCGGCTCGACGCTGCTGACGCTGTTCCAGATCACCACCGGCGACGGCTGGTCGGACGTGATGCGCGACCTGATGGTGCACCAGCCGCTCGCGTGGATCTTCTTCCTCTGCTACCTGATGGTCGGCACCTTCACGATGCTGAACCTGTTCATCGCCGTCGTGTGCAGTGCGATGGAGTCGGACGTGCAGCAACTGCCCGCACCCCGTGCCGCGACGCACGACGACCTGCTGCTCCTGGAGGTCCGGGCGCTGCGGGAGGAAGTGCGGGCGATGCGTCAGAACGCCTGATAGCCAGGGGTCCCGATCGGCGACGCCGCCGTACACCGATCGGGACCCCTGCAACCCCCGCCTTCTACGGGGTGACCGGGATGTTCGACACGCCCTTCTTGGCCTTGGTGGCCGTGTTCGAGGCGTGGACGACATTCGGGTTGGCTTTGCACTTCGACGTGGACGACACGTAGACCGCGTACTCGCCGACGTTGCCCAGATCGGATTTGTTGTCGCGCCACACGTTGCCGCAGCCGTTGCTGAACGTCGGCGTCGTGCTGGGGTTGTGGGTCTCGTAGCCGTTCTTGAACGTGCCGGGCGAGGCGAAGGTGCCGGTGTTGTTCTCGATCCGGTAGTTGAAGCCCTTCACGTCGATCCACGAGTCGGCGGAGTTCGCGCCGCTGATGCCGGTGCCGTTGAACGTGTTGCCGCTGATCAGGCCGCCGGACGTGCCTTCCTTGACGTCGATGTGCTCAGCGGAGACGTTCGGGCCGATCTTGTTGTTGAGCACCTGGACGCGGTCGGACCTGTCGACGCCGCCGGTGTTGCCGTGGCACTTCCAGTTGGAGTTCGCGGAGCCGATGTAGACGCCCTCGCCGTAGTCCTTCGTCACGACGCCCGCGTCGGTGATCGTCGAGTTCCTGATCACGCCGTCCGCGGAGGAACGCCGGAAGTGCACGCCTTCCTCGTCGGTCTTGCGCACGGTGACGCCGTCGATCGTGACGTGGTGGGAGTTGTCGAGGATGATGCCCTTCTTGGACTCCGCGACGGTGATTCCCTTGATGTTCCAGTACGGCGCGTTGTACAGCCACAGGCCGTAGCCCGCGTCCCAGCCCGCGGTCGGCACCGGGCAGGAGGGTGCGGTGCCGGACGGGCCGTCGTTGATCAGCACCGCGGACGACGGGCCGGTCAGGGTGATCGGGTTGCTCGACGTGCCAGCCTTCTGCGTGGCGAACGCACCGCGGTAGGTGCCCGACGCGAGCGAGATGGTGTCGCCCGGCTTGGCGTTGGCCAGTGCGGTCTTGAGCTGGTCCGCGGTGGACACCGGGATCGTGGCTTGTGCGCCGAAGTCGTCCTCGGCAGACCCGGCGGCGAAACGAGCAGGGATGTTCTTGAGGAACAACGACTTCGCCGGGTCCGATTTGGACACGTCCACGCCGTGGCCGCCGGTGTAGTCGCGCTGCTCGTTCTTCGCCCAGTCCGCGATCGCGGTGCCGCCGACGTCGAGGTGCTTGTAGGCGGTGCCGTTCCAGCCGAACTGGTAGACGCGCTGCCGGTCGTCGTAGAACGGCTGGTACGGGCCACCGGTGGAGAGCTGCTTGGTCATCTCGTTGTTGAAGAAGACGTTGCGCGGCCCGGACGCACCCGACCACTTCACGGCCTTCTTGCCGGCGCCCCACCAGATCGGGAACCAGTTGGAGTTGTCGGGACCGCCGCCGCCTTCCTCACCGCAGTTCGCGCGGCAGTTGCCGGAGCGGTGCCCGTACGAGACCTTCACGGTGTTGAGCTCGAACAGGTTGTTGCGCTCCCAGCCGCCGTGCAGGTTCAGATCGGAGTCGAAGTCGTTGCCCACCACGACGTTGCCCGACGCGGACCACTGGAACGTGAAGTGCCGCAGGTTGCGCGAGGTGTTGCCGGAGTAGAGCGAGTCCCACACGCGTGAACCGCGGAAGTAACCGTTGCCGCCCTTGCCCTTGTTCCACGAACCGTCGAGGTGGTTGTCGACGATCTGCAGGTTCTTGGCTTCCTCGGTGACGATCGGGTGCGACCCGGTCATCTCCGCGCGGATGCCCTTCACCCACGAGTTCGCGGCCCACTTGAAGACGATGCCGTGCATCTCGTCGGCCGGCGACATGTTGCCGTAGTTGTTGACGGCCTCGGCGGGGTCGAGGTTCGGCATCGACTGCGTGAAGCCGAAGTTCTCGAACCCGACGCCGAGGACCGGGTCCACCAGCGGCGACACCTTGGAGTCGTATGTCGCCCCGTCTATCGCCGGTGAACCGTCCGAGGTGGAGTTGACCGGAACGTCGTACTCCAGGGGTTTGTCGAGCGTCACCGTGGTGCCGGAGACCGACGTGACGGTGAAGATCTGCTGGCGCATGTGCATGTTCAGGTACGGAAACGCCGTGCCGTTCGCGAACTGCTGCTCGTAGAACTTCACCGAGTTCGCGGCACGGACGTTGACCAGCATGCCGGCCTTGATCGTGCTCGCGGACTGGACCTGGACCGTGCGGTCACCGGCCTTCGCGGCGGTCTTGACCTTCGCGCCGGCCTTCCAGTGCACGTTGATCGTGCCCTCGAAGATGTCCTTGCGGTTGGCGGGAGCCGCCGCGTAGTCGCCGGCGTAGCTCGAGTGCACGCCGCGCGACTGGACCCGGAACAGGCCGCGGCCGGGCCACAGCCAGCCGCCCTTGCCCTGCCCGGACGTCATGCCGTCCTCGTCCCAGTCCGACCCGTCCGGCGTGAGCGCGTCGTAGCGGGTGTTCGCGTCGGGCGTGTAGACGATCTTCGTGGCGGTCGCGCCGGCACCCCTGATGATCAGGTAGTCGGCGTCGGCGTGCAGCTCCTTCGACACCTTCAGCTCACCCGCGGGGAGGGTGATGAGGCTCAGCTTGGAATAGCTCGCGCTCGCCGAGCACTCCGTCCTGATGGCGTCGATCGCGCCCTGCAGACCGGCGGTGTCGTCAGCGGCGTCATTCGGGCGCACGTTGAACTGCGAGGCGAGTTCCGCGGCTGTGATCTGACAACTCGCGCTGGGGTTCACGTCATTGTTTCCGGGCAGCACGCCAGTGCCTCGATAACCCGCTTTCGACCAGTCGTACAGGCCGGAAATGGGGGAACGCCGGTTGCCTGACGAGACGTCCAGGCCGGTCAGCGCGGGTGCGGCCGCAGCCGTAGTGACAGGTACGGCGAGTGAACCGATTAGGAGGAGTGTGAGCAGGGGTATCGAGGTTCGCATCATTGGTTACCCTCGTTTGGCAGGGCGGGGTCATTTCTTTGTAGTCGATAGTTGCATATGTGTCAAACATTCACATTCTTGAATTAGGTAATGCTGAAACTGTTTTCAATGACACTTTTCGCCCAGGTCGAGGTGTACTCGGCGCAGCTCACGGTTCTGAATCGTGGGAGTCGATTGGGCTGATTGCGACCCGAGTGGGAGCGCGGCCATCCTCCGTTCGAGTACCGGGATTTCGCCCGGAGCCCACTGAGGGACGCTTTTGCCGCACCCGTTCGTGTCCGAACCAACCCTGAACGGCGGATCGCCGGATGGGCCGAAGGCTGCAAAAGTCGGTTGCTGTTCGGCAGCGAGCGTTCCAACGAACAGGAGCACCACTGGTCATGGCGAGCCCCACTGTGAAGCCGGTTCTGCGCACCGACTACCAGCGTTCCGTCGCTGACTACTGGAACAAGGAGAAGGACCCGGTCAACATCAAGCTGGGCGAGGTCGACGGTCTCTACCACCACCACTACGGGCTCGGCGCGTACGACCCGGCCGTGCTGGAGGCGCCGGCCGAGGTCCGCGACGCGGCGATCATCGCCGAGATGCACCGCCTCGAGACCGCGCAGGCCGAGGTGCTGCTCGACCACTTCGGTGACATCCCGATCGGCGGCCGGCTGATGGACGGCGGCTCCGGGCGCGGCGGCACGAGCGTGATGGCCAACGCCCGGTTCGGCTGCGAGGTCGACGGCGTCAGCATCTCCGAGGAGCAGGTGGCGTTCGCCAACAACCAGGCCGCCGAGCGCGGCATCTCCGACCAGGTGCGGTTCCACTTCAAGAACATGCTCGACACAGGGTTCGAGACCGGTTCGTTCAACGGGATCTGGACCAACGAGACCACGATGTACGTGGACCTCCAGCAGCTGTACGGCGAGTTCGCGCGGCTGATCGCGCCCGGCGGCCGGTACGTCTGCATCACCGGCTGCTCCAACGACCTGACCGGCCTGCGCTCGCGGGCGGTCAGCCAGATCGACCAGCACTACATCTGCAACATCCACCCGCGCAGCGAGTACTTCAAGGCGCTGGCGGACAACGGTTTCGTGCCGATCAGCGTGGTCGACCTGACGGCGGAGACCATCCCGTACTGGGAGCTGCGCGCGAAGTCGTCGGTCGCGACCGGCATCGAGGACCCGTTCCTCACCGCGTACAAGGAAGGCAGCTTCCACTACCTCCTGATCGCTGCGGACCGCGTCTGATGAAGGACCTCCTCACCGGGCCGTCCGGGCTGGGCACCTCCGCTGCCCGGCTCGGGCGGCCCGAGGCCGTTGTCCTGCTACCGGAACCTGGTTACGCGGAACGTCCGTGGGGTGACGGCACGGCGCCGCCGTTGTACGTACCGGTGTGCGAACGCGAGAACGACCTGCTGGCAGCCGCCGTGGACGAACGCCTCGTCGCGTGGGCGGGGGAGTGCGGGTTCGAGGAGCCGGAACGGTTCCTGGGCGGCAAGTTCGGCCGTTTCGTGGTGCTCACGCACGTGGACACCGACGACGTCGACCAGCTCCTGATCGCCGCGAAGCTCAACGCGGCGTGGTGGGCCGCCGACGACCTGTACGCCGACAGCACCGAGATGGGCGCGGTCCCGGCCGAGCTGCCGCCGCGGCTGGCTCTGGCGATGGCCGCGATGGACCCGGTGGCGCCCGCCGCCGAGTTCACGTCGGAACTGGAGGAGGCGCTGGCGGCCGACCCGGTGCTCGTCGGGTTGCGCTCGGGCATCGCGCACCTGGCCGCCCGCAGCACGGCGACCGTGGTGCAACGGGCCTGCTACTCGACGTTCGCGATGTTCGTGTCGTGGGGCGCCTACGCGGCGTGGCGTCACACCGGCAACTACCCGCCGGCGTGGCAATACCTCGCCACCCGACAGCACGACACCTTCTACACGTCGATGACGCTCATCGACGCCGTTGGCGGGTACGAGGTGCCGGCGCCGTTGTACTACGACCCGCGCGTGCGGCAGCTGCTGACGTCCGCGGGCACGGCGGCGGTGATGGTGAACGACCTGGTGTCGGTGGAGAAGGACGCCGCCGACGAGAAGCCGGTCTGCAACATGGTGCTGCAGATCGCGGCGGACCGTGAGTGCTCGATCGCCGAGGCGACCGCACGGACCGTCGAGTTGCACAACCAGCTGGTGCGCGACTTCGAGGCGGGGCACAAGGCGCTGCTGGCCGTGCCTTCGGTGGAGCTGCACCGGTTCCTGAAGGGAACGAAAGCCTGGATGGGTGGTGGCTTTGAATGGCACACCACCCATCCGCGATACAAATGACGAGTCTGCAGGTCAGTCCTTGACGTAGGTCCGCAGGTGCTGGGCCGTCAGCGTGTCGCCCGACGCGATCAGGTCGTGCGGCGTGCCGGTGAAGACCACCTTGCCGCCGTCGTGCCCGGCACCGGGACCCATGTCGATGATCCAGTCGGCGTGGGCCATCACGGCCTGGTGGTGCTCGATGACGACGACGGTGTTTCCGTTGTCCACCAAGCGGTCCAGCAGCTCGAGCAGCTTGTCGACGTCCGCGAGGTGAAGGCCCGTGGTCGGTTCGTCGAGCACGTAGACGCCGCCCTTGTCGGTCATGTTGATCGCCAGCTTGAGCCGCTGACGTTCACCACCCGACAGCGTGTTGAGCGGCTGGCCGAGTCCGAGGTAGCCGAGGCCGACGTCGACCAGCCGGCCCAGGATCGCCTTGGTGGGCCCGTCGGAGAAGAACTCGGCGGCCTCGGCGATGGGCATCGCCAGCACCTCGGCGATGTTCTTGCCGTTGAGCTTGTAGCCGAGCACCTTCGGCGTGTACCGCTTGCCGTCGCACTCCTCGCAGACCGTCGCGACGCCCGCCATCATGGCGAGGTCGGTGTAGATCAGGCCGATGCCCTTGCAGTTCGGGCACGCGCCGTCGGAGTTCGCACTGAACAGCGAGTCCTTGACGTTGTTGGCCTTGGCGAACGACTTGCGGATCGAGTCGAGCATCCCGGTGTAGGTGGCGGGGTTCGAGCGCTTGGAGCCGCGGATGGCGGACTGGTCGACCTTGATCACGTTGGGCTGCGACCCGAGCGAGCCGTGGATCAGCGACGACTTGCCGGAGCCCGCGACACCGGTGACGACGGTGAGCACGCCGAGCGGCACGTCCACGCTCACGTTCTTGAGGTTGTGCAGCTTCGCGCCCTTGACCGAGATCTTGCCCTTGGGCGTGCGGACCTGGTCGCGCAGGCCGACCTTGTGGTCGAGGTGGTCGCCGGTGAGCGTGCCGGACTTGCGCAGGCCGGCGAGGTCACCGGTGTAGCAGAGCTCGCCGCCGTTGACGCCGGCGCCGGGACCGAGGTCGACGACGTGGTCGGCGATCGCGATGGCCTCTGGCTTGTGCTCGACGACGAGCACGGTGTTGCCCTTGTCCCGCAACATGAGCAGCAGGTTGTTCATGCGCTCGATGTCGTGCGGGTGCAGGCCGGTGGTCGGTTCGTCGAACACGTAGGTGACGTCGGAGAGCGCGGAACCCAGGTGCCGCACCATCTTCACCCGCTGTGCCTCACCGCCGGAGAGCGTGCCGGACTCGCGGTCGAGACTGAGGTAGCCCAGACCGATCTCGACGAGCGAGTCGAGCGTGCCGAGCAGGTTCGACAGCAGTGGGGCGACCTCGGCGTTGGTCACCTTGCGCAGGAACTCGGCCAGGTCGCTGATCTGCATCGCCGACAGCTCGGCGATGTTCTTGCCCCTGATCTTGCAGCCGAGCGCGGCCTGGTTGAGCCTGGTGCCGTTGCAGGCGTTGCACGTCGTGAACGTCATCGCGCGGTCCATCCACGCCCGCACGTGCGGCTGCACGGTGTCGCGTTCCTTGCCTGCGTAGATGCGGTCGAACTTGACCAGCAGGCCCTCGTACTTGAAGTTGAACTTGTCGCGCTTGAGCATCTCCGCCGGGGCGTGGAGGAAGAGCTCCCATTCCTTCTTGGTGAAGTTCTTGAGCTTCTTGTCCATGTCGAAGAACTCGGACATGTTGTAGGTCTGCCAGTACTGCGACCGCGGGTGGAAGTTCGGGATCGTGATCGCGCCCTCGTTGAGGGACTTCTCGACGTCGTACATCTCGTTCATGTCCAGGCCGCGGGCGCTGCCGATGCCCTCGCACTCCGGGCACATGCCCTCGGTGGAGTTGAAGCTGAACGCCACGGACGTCCCGATGTTCGGCTTGCCCAGCCGGCTGAACACGATGCGCAGCATGGTGTGCGCGTCGGTCGCGGTGCCGACGGTGGACCGCGAGTTCGCGCCCATCCGTTCCTGGTCGACGATGATGGCGGCGCTGAGGTTGCGCAGTTCGTCGACGTCCGGCCGGCCGAGGCTGGGCATCATGGCCTGCAGGAACGCGGTGTAGGTCTCGTTGATGAGCCGCTGCGACTCGGCGGCGATGGTGCCGAACACGAGTGACGACTTCCCGGAACCGGACACACCGGTGAACACGGTGAGACGGCGCTTCGGGATGTCCAGCGAGACGTTTCGCAGGTTGTTCTCCCGCGCCCCGCGCACCTCGATCACGTCGTGGCTGTCCGCGGCGGACTTGTCAGATCCTTGTGGTGACTTGCGATCACGGCCCATCGCACGATGTTCCCGCGCTCTGGTCGAACCGCACTTGAGCCGGGATAGGGCGAGTGGCCTAGTCGTCAGGCGACGCGTCGCCCGTGCTCGCACAACGCGGTCCCGCCCGGTCGGTCGCCTGCGCCTGAAATCCGCCGGCCGCCGCCGCTGGGGCCTTGGGCGTCTGCAAGTACCACCAACTCTTGATCGAATCGCCGTCAACTACACCCAACTCGCCAGGTCTTGAGACGCCAGTTGCCGCCAGCGAACTGCCGGCGCAGGCCACTAACCAGTCCGGCGGCGCAACCACTCGATCCGCGCGGCACGGGCCCGGCGGGACAGTGCCGCGTCCGGCGCGAGCTGGTCGAACCCGTGGCAGCCGCCGGGCCACACGTGCAGTTCGGCATCTCCACCGGCGCGCCAGATCCGTGCGGCGTAGTCGACGGCCTCGTCGCGGAACACGTCCACCGAGCCGACGTCGACGTAGGTGGGCGGCAGGCCGGAGAGATCGAGGGCACGAGCCGGAGCAGCGAACGGGGACACGCCCGGCCCGCCCCGGGAATCGCCGAGCAACGCCGTCCAGCCGGTGAGGTTCGACGTGCGCACCCAGGTGGTGCCGTCCAGGAACTGGTGGCTGGACGGGGTTTCGCACCTGTCGTCGAGCATCGGGCACATCAGCAGCTGACCGCGGATGGCCGGCCCGCCGTAGTCGCGGGCCATCAACGTCACCGCTGCCGCCAGCCCGCCGCCCGCGGACGTGCCCGCGACGACGGGAGAGGTGAAACCGTTGCGTTCCATCCACGTCAGCGTCCGGTAGCAGTCCTGCACCGGTGCCGGATGCGGATTCTCGGGAGCCAGCCGGTACTCCGGCGAGATCAGCACCACGCCGAGTTCTGATACCCATTCGGCCAGCACGTGCAGGTCGGAGCGCTTCGTCCCCGCGACCATCCCACCGCCGTGCAGGTGCAACACCGGCGGGCCTGGCGACGAACCGGCCGGGCGCAGCACGAGCACGGGCACGCCGTCCGCGTCGGTCTCCTCGAACGTGACCGAGCCGTTCCGCGTCAGTTCGGCGTCGGTCACCACCCGCCCGGTCGCCCGTCGCTCCGCGATCCCGTCCGGAGTCAGCGGTGGCCGGGAGAGGTCGACCAACGCCGCGATCTCGGGATCGATCACCCCTTCACGCCCGTGTGCGCGAGGCCCTCGATGAACTGCCGTTGTGCCAGCACGAACACCACCAGGATCGGCACTGCAGTCATCGTCGCCGCCGCCAGCTGGACGTTCCACATGGGACCGCCGTAGATGTCGACGAACTGGGTCAGCGCCTGCGGCAGTGTGAACATGTCCGGTGTGGACAGGTACACGATCGGCTCCAGGTAGAGGTTCCAGGAGTGCAGGAACGTGAAGATCGCGACCGCGCCGAGAGCGGGCTTCGAGAGCGGCAGCGCGATCCGGTAGAAGATCCCCGCGCGGCCCAGTCCGTCCATCCGCGCGGCCTCCTCCAGTTCTGGCGGCAGCGCGATGAAGAACTGGCGCATGATGAAGATCGCCAGCACGCACGGCGCGCCGAAGACCGGCACGATGATCAGCGGCCAGTGCGTGTTGGTCATCCCGAGGGACTGGAAGAGCTGGAACAACGGCACGATCGTGACCTCGCTCGGGATGAGCAGGCCTGTCAGTACCACCACGAACAGCGCGTTCTGGCCGGGGAACCTGATGCGCGCGAACGCGTATCCGGCCATCGCGGCGACCGCCATCGTGCCGACGGTGACGATCACCGCGATGTACAGGCTGTTCCAGTACTGCTGCCCGAACGGCTGCATCCGGAACACCTGCGAGTACGTGGAGAACGTCCACTCCGCCGGCAGCAGTGACAGGGAGAAGATCTCGCTGATCGGCTTCATCGACGAGGTGACCATCCACCACGTCGGGAACACGAACGGCACGCACAGCAGGCACAACAGCCCGTAGAGCGCGACCCTGCGCTTCGTGACACCGCGCTTCTTGACGTCACGACTCATGGAGCACCCACTTCCGGCGCATCCGCCACTGCAACAAGGTCAACGCGGCGACGATGACGAACAGCAGCACCGAGATCGTCGCGCCGTAGCCGAAGTGGTGGAACTGGAACGCCTGCTGGTACAGGTAGTAGATCAACACGGTGGTGGACGTGCCGGGCCCGCCCTGGGTGAGCACCGCGATCTGCGCGAACACCTGCAGCGAACCGACGATCGTGATGATCGACGCGAGCAGGATCGTCGGGCTGATCAACGGGATCGTGATCCGGCGGAACCGGGTCCACGCGCCGGCGCCGTCGATCTCGGCCGCCTCGTACAACGGCGCCGGAACCCCTTGCAGCGCCGCGAGGAACAGCACCATGTTCAGGCCGACGTTCTTGATCACCTGCACGACGATCACCGAGATCATCGCGGTGGTGTCGCCGCGCAGCCAGTTCGGGCCGTCGACGCCGAAGAACCCGAGCAGGCCGTTCACGCTGCCCTCCGGCTGCAGCATGAGCTGCCACACCAGCGTCCACGCCACCAGCGACACCAGCACGGGGGAGAAGAACAGCGTGCGGAACAGCGTGGTGCCGCGCAGCTTCTGGTTGAGCAGCACCGCGAGCAGCAGCGCCAGCGACAGGTTCAGCACGACCAGCCCCGCCGCGAACCAGGCCGTGGCGACCAGCGACTCGCGCAGCTTCTCGTCGGCGAGGAGCTGTTGGTAGTTCTCACCGCCGACGAACTCGAACGTGCCGCCGAGCACGTTCCACTCGTTGAGGCTGTACCAGCCGACCAGAGCCAGCGGTATCAGCACGAACGCGAGGCTGCCGAGCAACGCGGGCGCGACGAACAGGTACCCGACCAGGTTGTCGCGCCTGCGATACGTCCAGAACGTCACTTGCGCTCCAGCAATGGCTTGATCTTGACGCAGACGTCGTCGAGCACCGCGGACACGTTCGCGTCGGCCTTCCACAACGGGTCCAGCGCCGCGCGGATCGTCTGGTTCAGCTCCTCCTGGCCCTGGTGGCTCGGCTTCACCACGCCCTTGCTGATGCCCTCGACCACGACCGACTGCAGCTGCTCCGGCCTGATCAGCGGGTTGCTCTTGGCCAGCGTCTGGGCGTTCAGCAACGACGACCGCACGGACGGGAAGAACTGCGCGAGCTTGGCGGAGTTGGCCTCGTTGGTGAAGAAACCGAGGAAGTCGGCAGCGGCCTCGGCATTCTTGGACCGCTTCATGACGCCGACGCCGGCCTGCCCGATCACTGCGTAGTCACCCTTGGGGCCGGTGGGCAGCGGCACGAGCGTCCAGGTGAACTTGGCGTCCTTCAACGCACCCGCGCGCGAGATCTGGCTGACGGCCATCGCCGCGTTGCCCGCGAAGAAGTCCACCGTGGTGCCGGGGCCGGGGATCGCCTTGTCGGTGAAGATCGCCTTGTGGATGAACGACATCGCGTCCTTCATCTCCTTGCTCGCGAACCCGCACGACCGGCCGTCCTCGCTCCACGCGTTGGCGTCCCAGCCGCGCCAGATCGACGAGAGCACCGCCCAGTTCTGGTACTTGAAGTCCGGCAGCACCAGGCCCTTCCCGGACGCGGCGGCCGCGGCCATCGCCTGCTCCCACGTCCACTTCGCCGGCACGTCCTTGACGAGGCTGGTGTTGACGAAGAGCCCGAACGGCGAGGTGGAGAACGGGTACGCGTAGAGCTCGCCGTCCTTCTCCCACAGCTTGACCCCGCTCGGCGTCAGCTCGTCGACCTTCTCGATCTTGCCCCTGATCGGGGCGAGCGCGCCGGAGGAGACGAAGTCCGGTGCGGACTCCTCCAGGATCCACGCGAGGTCCGGCGCGTTGCCGCCGGCGATCTGGGTGGTGAGCGTGGTGGTGTAGCCGTCGGCGGGGATCGAGTCGAACTTGATCTCGGTGACGTCCGGGTGCGAGGCCTTGTACTCGGTCGCGATCTCGTTGAGCAGCTTGAGATGCGCCTCGTTGGCGGTCCACACGGTCATGCGCAACGACTTGGGGCCGGACTGGGCGGACGAACCACTGCACGCCGTCAAAGCGAGCAGAACCGCGACGATCAGCGCTGGAAGTCGGGACATCGTTGTCTCCCTGGGTCAGTAACCGGACACGTCCGGCCAGCGGAGCTCGACCCCGTCGCGTTCCAGCCGATGCTGGAAGTCCGCGAGCAGGCCGGGGGTGTTGCGCACCGCGCGAGGGGTGACTCGGTGCGCCAGGCAGAAGTCCGCGAGCGCGCCCGCGACCTCTCCGACGTTCCACTCGACCGGGTGCAGCCGGTGGGAGCCGTTGGTGATGTGGGTGGTGCCGATGTTCTTGCCCGCGGGCAGGAGGTTCTCCACCCGCTGGGGGATGAGCGCGCCGAGCGGGATCTCGAACGGGCAGCTCGCGACGTCGAGGTAGTTGTCGCCGCCGGTCGAGGGGTGCAGGTCGATGCGGTACATACCGACACCGACGGCGTCGGCGTGCTGCACGGCGCCCTTGTCCCCGCGCACGGCGAGCGAGAGATCCTGTTCGACGATCGTGTACTCGGCCCGGATCCGCCGCGACTCGCGGATGTAGGGCGCCTGGGCCAACCCGTCAGTGCTGCCGGTGACGTCACCGCGCAGCCGCAGGCCGGGGAAGCCCGTGCCGCCGTCCTGGCGCGGTGCCTCGGTCTGCAACCAGTAGAGCACCGACCGGGAGAGCTCTCGTGCCGCGACGATGTGCTTCTCCGCGTCCGGCACGTCGATCACCGGCGACTCGAAGTAGTCGATCATCGGCCAGTTGACCAGGCAGATGTCGCTGTCGTAGGCGCCGTCGACGAAGTTGCGCCGCGCGGCGATCCGCCGGAACGTCCACAGGTTGCTGTCGCCCGCGCTGAGCCGCTGGTCGGACAGGACGGACAGCGGATCGTCGTCCGGGTTCGGGGTGAACGTGCGCTCGGCGGTGGTCAGCGTGCGCGGGTCGGGGGAGCGGAACGACAGCATCCGGTCGCCCCAGTACTCCGGCTGGTAGTTCCGCCAGAAGTCGTACCGCGCCGGCTTGTCGATCGTGTGGTCGCCGTCGACGTGGTCGATCGCGAAGCACACCGACATGGCCTGCATGTTCGCCGGCTGGGCGGTTTCGGGGGCGCTGGGCTCGCCGGTGTCCAGAGTGGACTCGAAGCCGGTCACGTACTCGGTGCCGGACAACGGGAGCAGCTCGCCGGTCTCCGTCGCGTCCAGGACGTAGGGCGCCGAAAGCTCGATCTCGGAGCCGTTGTGCTCGACGGTGACCGAGACGATCCGGTCGCCGTCGGTGCGTGCGGAGATCGGCCTGGCGGGCTGCAGGACGGTGAGCTTCCCGCTGCCGCGGAACGGCGCGAGCATCTCGTCGATCACCGCCACGGCGACGCGCGGCTCGTGGCAGAGCCTGCTCACGTTGCCGGCGCCGGGATTCAGCTCACGCCACGCCCGCGCCTGCGGGGTCAGCGGGTAGTGGCGGCGGTAGTAGTCGCGGATCCCGTCGCGCAACGCCCGGTAGCTCGCGGTGACGCCGAAGCGTTCGACCCAGCTGTGCTCGTCGGGCGGCACGGCCTGGCTGGTGAGCTGACCGCCGAGCCACTCGAACTCCTCGGTCAGCACGACCCGGCGACCGGCGCGCAGCAGCGCCAGCGCGGCGGCGACTCCACCGAGCCCGCCGCCCACGACGACGACGTCCGTGTTCCTGTCGAACAACGTTCCTCCTGATCAGCGGCCTGAGCCTGGTCAGACCGCGCCCAGCGTCGAGCCCTCGACGAACTCGCAGGGGAGCAGTTCCTGTGGGGTGGTGGCGTTCTCGAGCACCTCGGTCAGCGCCTGCACCGCCCGGCGGCCCATCTCGCGCCGCGGGATGGTGAACCCGGTCAGGCCGATCTCCTCGGGAGCGGGCCGGGTGGCCGCGCCGAGCGTGAGCACGGAGAGGTCACCGGGAACCGACAGGCCGCGCCCGCGGGCGGCGAGGACGAGCGCGGCACCGTCGGAGACCTCCTCGGTGAGCACGGCGGTGATGCCCGCGTCGCGCACCTGGTCGAGTCCGGCGAACGGTACGTGCGTGCCGTCGACACCATGTGCGGCAACGGCTTCGCGGAATCCGCCCAACCGGTCCGCGGACGACTCCGCACCCTTGCCCGCGCCGATGTAGGCGAACTTGCGGTGGCCCAGAGCAACCGCGCGGTCCACCAGGTTCCGCACCGCCGCGCGGTAGTCGGCGCCGACGTGCGGCACGGGACCGCCCGCGTCGTCACGACGTCCGATCGACACGAACGGGATGCCCTCGGTCAGCAGCTGCGCGAGGTCGTCGCGGTCGACCGTGCGACCGAGCAGCACGCATCCGTCGGCGAGCCGGATCCTGCTGTCGTCGCTGAAGATCCGCCGCTTGCCGACGGGTGCCTTCGCGCTGGTGAACAGCAGCAGGTCGCAGCCGACCTCCTCGGCCTGTTCCTCGATGCCCTCGAGGAACGGCTGGTAGAAGTCCGCGCGGGTGCTCGGGAAGACCGCCTCGTAGGTGAACACGCCGAGGATGCGGTTGCGGTGGTCGTGCAGCCGGCGCGCGATGGGGTTCGCGACGTAGCCGGTCCTGCGGATCACCTCCAGCACCCGTGACCGCGTCTCCGGCGCGATGCGGACACCGGCGTCCTGCCGGTTGTTGAGCACCAGCGACACCGTGGCCTGGCTGACGCCTGCCATCCGCGCGATGTCCTGCTGGGTGAGCCTCTTGGCCATGACCACCTGCCAATTCGAATTGGCAGGGAGTCTGCGTCAGCCACCCGACTGCCGTCAAGCCTGTAATAATTCGAATTAGCATCTTGACGGGCGGAGACCGGCCGGGCGAGGGTGCTTGGCCAAGGAGGTAGGCCCGTGAACGCATTCAGTCGTCGCAGCCTGATCGCCGGTGCCACCGCGATCGGACTGCTCGCCACCCTGCCGGCGTCGGCGCACGCCTTGCCCGCGCCGCCGCCCGTCATCCCGAACCGGCGCTCGTTCGCGCCGGACGAACAGAGATTCGCGCAGTACCTGATGGCGGTCTCGCCGATGGTCGCCGACATGAACTCCAGCGGGTTCTTCGGCGGTGGCTGGTGGCGCAGTCCCAACGCCTCGTACAACGCCCGCGTCCAGGAACACGTCTACACACTGGCGTGGTTCGCCACCCAGTCCCGCTCGTGGAACCCGTACCGCGGCAACGCGCAGGTGCTGGCCGCGCTGGACGCCGGCCTCGGTCACTACCTCGGGCTCCAGCACGCCGACGGGTCGTGGCCCGAGTACTCCCGGGACCAGCACTCGCTGGCGGCCACCGGGTTCGCCATGGGCTACCTCAGCAAGACCAACGCCCTGCTCGGCCGGGCCGGCGTGTTGCCGCAGCGGCAGGCCCAGATCGCGGCGTCGCTGCGCCGCGCCATGACGTGGTTCCTGGACGGATCGAACAGCGTGGTCTGGCAGCGGCCGCTCACCTGGGCCAACCAGACCACCGCCGGTCTCGCCGGGTCCGCGCTCGCGTTGAAGCAGAACCCGGACGCGGGGCTGCGGCAACGGCTGACCGAGGCGTTCGCCCGGCTCGCCGCGACCGGGCAGAGTCCCGCCGGGTTCTTCTACGAGGAGTCCGGTGCGGACACCAACTACAACTTCGAGGTCATGCTGCCGGAGCTGGCCGACGCGTGGCGTCAGTCCGAGGACCCCAACCTCGTTGCCATGACCCGGAAATACACGGACTGGCTCGGCTACAACCTGCTGCGCGAACCGGACGGGTCCGGGTGGTTCGCCAACATCGCGCCGAACTCGCGCACGTCCTCGAAGTTCTACGCCGACGTCCGGCCAGATCCCGAACGGACTGCGCTGAACAACCAGTTCGTGCCGGTGGTGCCGGATCTCGCGGCGTTCCTGTCCAGCCGTGAGGATCTGGCCGCGGCACGGGCGGCGTGGGCGGCGGACCCGGCGCCGGTGCCGGCGTTGGTCAAGCCGGACACCTCGCCGCGCATCCTCGCGCACGCGATCTACGGCGAGCGGTACCCGAGCCGTTCCGAACGGACGGCCGCGATCGCACGCCTGCCCTACCACCGCGCGCACTTCACCGAGCGGCGCAGCGATCAGGGTCAGGACTTCCTGTTCGTGCGGCGGCCGCGGTTCTACCTCGGTGGCTACTTCGGAGCCCGGCGGGCGACCTCGCTGGCGCGCACCGGGTTGACGTTCCTGTGGCACCCGGTCGCGGGCACACTCGTGCAGTCGGTGAACAACAACAACCACGCGTGCTGGGCGACCGTGTTTCCGGGCCAGGTACCGGATTCCGACGGGGCGCAGCAGGCCGAGTTCCTGGGTGGCGAGCCGTACCGGTTCCGCTACCGGACGCCGTCGGGGTCGGTCGTGACCGAGGTGACGGTGGGGGATCGGATCACCCGGTCGGTGCGGGCGACATCGGCCGCGACCGAGCAGATTCCGTTGGTGGTAAGGGATTCGGACACCGTGGCGCTCGACTCGCGCGGGCTCACGCTGACCCGTGGCGCGACGGTGATCCGGTTCGACTGGGCCCAGTCGCTCGATCCCGCGCTGCGGACGGCGTCGACGATCACCTATCCCGGGCGGCGCATGCAGATCCTCACCGTGCCGCACAACGGGACCTTCACCCTGACGATTTCCGTGCGTTAGTCCACTTTGGACTGTCAGTTCACTCTTATGTCGCAACGGCGGGAGGCATGTTCGCGCTGTTCACGGGGTATTCGGTGATCCCAAACCCCAGGTCCCCCGTCCGGGTGGATGTCCGGACGCGTGCGGCCCCGTCGGTCGTGAGGAGTGGTTGTGATGGCACACCTGCGTCGCGTCGTCGACGTTCGCACCGGTGACGAGTTCGATCAGCCTGTTCCCTTCGGCCTGGTGTACCCGGTGTGCACCGCGGACGGATCCCCGCCGCCCAGCCAGCGCGGCCGGACCTGGGAGCACCTCGTGGCGAGCGACCGCGAACTGCGGCAGGTGTCCTGATCGGTGTGAGCGCGTCCCGCACCGGGTACTGCCTGGTGCGGGACGCCCGCGTCGGGCTCCCACGTGAAGGGAGTTCGGCATGGACTTCGAACAAGGGCTGACCGACGCGTGGCGTGCGGTCGCGACATTCGTGCCCAAGCTGGCGGCCTTCCTGCTGATCCTGCTGATCGGCTGGTTCGTCGCCAAGGCAGTGGCCAAACTCGTCGACAAGGTGCTGGAGAAGGTCGGCTTCGACCGGCTCGTGGAGCGCGGCGGCATCCACCGGATGCTCGCGAACAGCAGGTACGACGCTTCTGACCTGCTCGCGAAGCTGGTCTACTACGCGCTGCTGCTGATCACCTTGCAGATCGCGTTCGGCGTGTGGGGCCCGAACCCCGTCTCCGAGCTGCTGACCGGCATCGTGTCGTGGCTGCCGAAGGCCGCGGTCGCGATCATCATCGTCGTGGTGGCCGGTGCGGTCGCCAACGCCGTGAAGGACTTCATCGGTGGCGCGCTCGGCGGGCTCTCCTACGGCCGGGTGCTGGCCAACATCGCGTCGATCTTCATCTGGGCGCTGGGCATCATCGCGGCGCTGAACCAGATCGGTGTCGCCACCACGGTGACCACGCCGGTGCTGATCGCGGTGCTCGCGACGGTCGGCGGCATCCTGGTCGTCGGCGTGGGCGGTGGCCTGGTGCGGCCGATGCAGCAGCGGTGGGAAGGCTGGCTCGGGCGCGCGGAGCAGGAACTGCCGCAGGCCCAGGCTCAGGCGCAGGCCTACCAGCGCGGCCGTGAGGACGCGGTCCGCACGCAATCGGAGACCACTCCCGTCGCGCCGGATCCCGTGACCGAGCCGGTGCCCGTGAGCGAGCGGTCGGTGCCGGCACAGGACCCGGTGCTCGGCTCGCGGAGGCCCGAGGACGTCTGATCGATCGTGCTACGACGAGGCGCATCCGTTGGGGTGCGCCTCGTTTTCATGTGACGTTCGGAAGCGCGCACGTGTCGTCGGTCAGCGGCTTCACGTCGTGCACCTGAGCGAGCTGACAGATCGCCATCAGCCGGACGCCGAGCCACGACGCAGGTGTCCACTCGAGATCGGCCGCGTTGTCGAGCAGCCCCCGCCCGTACGCGGCGAGCAGCACGACCGCGCCCACCGCGCCGGCACCCTCGACGCCGAACAGCAGGATGTCGCGCACCGCGGCGCCGTGCTGGTCGACCTCGGCCGCGAGCGCGGGTGTGACGGCGAGCGCCGCCCATCCGGCCATGCCGATCCGGTCGGACAGCTCGGAGATCCACTGCCGAGCGTTCTTCTCACGCCAGGTAGCACGCATGCCGACACGGTAGCGGCGCCGGGTGAAGCCCTGGTTTGAGGGCGCTTGAACGGGGGTATCTCGCGCGCGAGGCGTCAAGCAGTCGGCGCTGAAACACCCGACTGTGGAGGCGTGTGATGACCCTTGACGAGATGTCGTTGCAGCAGGTGCGCGTGACCGCGTTGGAGACGCTGGACAACGCCGTGTGCACCGCGCTGGCCAACGTCGAAGCGGAGGAGTCCCGCACCGGCCTGAGTGAGGCGATCGCGAACTGCGCGGCCGTTGACGCAGCTGTGCCGCAACAGATCCTGGCCTCCGTCGAAGCCGCTGACGAGCACCTCGGCTATGGCGAGCGACTCGAAGCGCGGACGTTGCTGACGGTCGCGCACCGCATGCTGGCCCGCGTGAGACGGCCTGTCGCGTTGCGTGGTTGATCCGCTGCCGCCCTGGGTATCTCGAACCGGTGTTCGAGTGAAAGGGGACGACAGTGAACCGCACGCCGGAGAAGGACCCGGAGGACTGGACGACCGGTGACGAGCCGATGACCGGTCCGCAGGAGTCCTACCTGCACACACTCGCCCAGGAAGCCGGCGAGGAGGTGCCGGGCGAGCTCACGAAGGTGGAGGCGTCGCAGCTGATCGACCGCCTGCAGGAGAAGACGGGACGGGGCAGTTGATCGTGTCAGGAACGCTGTTCGCGGGTAGTTGTTAGACGTGGACATCGAACAGAACGTGACCGAGTCGAGCCTGCTGGCGAGCTACCCCGACTACAGCGACGCGCAACGGCTCGTCGACCGGATGTCGGACGACGGCTTCCCGGTCGAGAGCGTGCGCATCGTCGGTGAGGGTGTGAGGACTGTCGAACAGGTCACCGGGCGGATGACCCGCGGCAGGGCGGCGGTGGCCGGTGCGGTGAGCGGCGCGTGGTTCGGTGTGTTGATCGGACTGCTGTTCGGGCTGTTCACCGACGGCGCCGGGTGGGTGTGGCTGCTGCTGATCAGTCTCGCGATCGGTGCGTTCTGGGGTGCTGTCTTCGGGTTCGTGGCGCACTGGAGCACGCGAGGACGGCGGGACTTCTCCAGCGTCATGACGTTGCAGGCGCAGCGGTACGAGGTCCACGTCGACAAGGCGCAGGCCGCCAGAGCAGCGCGCTACGTCCTCTGAGGCCATGCAGACGTTCCTGCCGTACCCGGACTTCGCCGAAACGGCCCGCGTCCTGGACAGACGCAGGCTCGGCAAACAGCGGGTCGAGACGTTGCAGGTGCAGCGGGCGTTGGTGGTGCCGGGCCACGGCTGGCGCCACCACCCCGCTGTGCGGATGTGGTCCGGTCACGAGGAGGCGCTCGTGCGGTACGGCCTGGAGGTCTGCGCGGTGTGGCGGGCCGCGGGGTTCCTCGACACGTGCGAGGCGACCATGCGATCGGATCTGGCGCGGGCCAAGGGGACCACGGTCGTGCGTGCGCAGCAGGAACTGGCGGCCGCGGGGGAGCTGCCCGGCTGGCTGGGGGACGAGGCACTGCACCTCAGCCACCAGTCCGCGTTGGTGCGCAAGGACCCGGAGCACTACCGGCGGTTCTTCCCGGACGTGCCGGACGACCTGCCGTACGTGTGGCCGGCCTCCGCGGTGGCGTGACCAGCGGCCTGACCAGCGGCCTGACCAGCGGCCTGACTAGTGGCCGCCGCCGACGCTCACCCGGACGGTGAACCCGTCCTCGTCGCGCCCCATCGACACGTAGTCGCAGGTGCGGTGCAGGATCCACAGCCCCAGCCCTGCCGACCGGGTCGCCGCCGTCGGCATCAGCCCGGCCAGTGGGTCCGCCGGGCCGTAACCCTGATCGGTCACCGTCACGACCACGCGTGAGTCGTCCGCCCACAGCCGGAACCGCACCGGCGCGACGCCGTGGCTCAGTCCGTTCGTGACGATCTCGCTCGCCGCGTACACGACGTCGTGCGCGTTGTCCTCGCTGAGCCGGGTGCCCGTGATCGCCGCGCCGACCGCCTCACGCACGGCCGCGGCCGTCGGATTGATCAGCGAGACCCGCGGGACGGCCTGTTCCAGCACGTCCGGGACGGGTGTGCTGAGCGATCTGCCGTTGCCGAAGTCGGGGTTGGGCAGGTGTTCACCCGCGGCGGTGGCGATGTACTCGTGGGTGCGCGCGACGTCGGCGAGCACCTCGGGCGAGGTGATCCTGGTGTCGTACGGGCACAGTCCCCACAGCGGGAACTCCGCGAAGGTCTGGTTGACGGCGTTCTCGTAGCGGCCCCACCAGTCCCACGGCACACCGAAGCCGGGGTGCGGCACGTCGCCGATCGTGCGGATCTGGCTGGCGCCGGCCTTGGCGTAGCCGCCGAAGATGTCGCGGTAGCTGGCGATCGCGTCGGCCGGCCGGGCGTACTGGTCGGCGCCGGGCAGGTAGGTGACGGCGCTGTCGTGGCCCAGCGCCTCACGCAGCAAGGTGGTGTTCCTCGCCGCGCACGCGATCAGGGTCGGCTGGCCCGCGCGCAGACCACCCTCGACGAACGGCACGGCGATCGTCAGGAAGTCGTCGTCGGACCCGTAGAACGCGGTCTCGTGGAAGAAGCCCGTCATCCGGGGCGCTCCACGTCGTGCATTGCGCCGCCGGCGGGTGCCGTGTTGTCCAGTGCCAGCTCCTGAAGTCCTCGGCTCACGGAGTCGCAAGCGAAACGGCGCGCACTGTGAGTTGTCGACCGGGTGCAGGGAGTTGAGCCGCGCGAACGTCGCCGCGGGTAGCTCCGATCGATGGTAACCCGGTGAACGGACCAGTGTGGTGGCCTCGGATCCCGCGGTGACCACCGGGTGCTCCGTCCGAGGGAACCTCTCGCCCCGGTCGGCCCCGTACGGACGGCTGAACCGCGATCATCGCCGGACTGCGCTACGGTCGATCCGGGTTGAGCAGCCAGCCCGTGGCGGTCGTGCACCCCAGCGAGAGGTTGCGTATGCGCACCGACGACCAGGTCCCCTTCCGCACCAGGAGCGAAAGCGTGGGCGCCGCTGTCGTCGTACGCGTTGCCGGTGAGCTGGACTGCTCCACGGCCGATGCACTGTCCACGCTGCTCGACGGCGCCGTTCACGCGGTCGCCCCGCCCGCACCCGTCGTGGTCGACCTGACGGACCTGCACTTCCTGGGCGCCCAGGGCATCGGACTGCTGCTCGACCACCAGGACATGTGCCTGAGACGTGGCAGCGCCCTGGTGGTCGTCGCGAACACCGCCGCGGTGTTGCGGCCGTTGCAGGTGCTGGAACTGACGGACGTGCTGGGCGTGCGCTCGCACGTGCCTGAGTTCGCGGCACCGGAGAGTGCGCGTCAGAGCATCGGCGGCATCAGCCGGTAGCTTTCGCTGTAGTAGTCGTCAGTGCGCTTGCGGTAGTCCTCGTGGTTGTCCGGGTCGTACTCGGGAGCGTTCTTGATCTGCTCCTTCGTGCGGTCGACGAAGACCTTCTCCTGCTGGTGATCCACGCGCTGCACGGTGCCCACCGGCAGCACGACCTTGCGCCCGAAGATCCACGGTCCGGTGTCGACCATCAGGCAGTCGTGCGGCACCTTGGCGTTGTCCTCGTCGATCTTGCCGATGCTTCCGTCGGTCGCCTCGACCTCGTAGCCGATCAGGCTGGTGTCGGGGCGCTGGGCGAGCATCTCCTCGTCGTGTTCCGGCTGGTCGGCCCAGGACGGGTCACGCCACGTCCACGGGACGAACGGGATTGGCTGCATGTCGGCCTCCTTCGTGGCTGCCCACCGGATACCCCGTCAGACCCTGTCGAGGAACTTCTTCATCATGGCGATCTGCGCGGTGCGGGACTTCTCGATCCGGCCCGCGAGCTCCTTCACCTCCTGGTGCGCGCCACTGCCCGCTTCCCAGCGGGCCATCTGCACGGCGTCGTCCTGGTGGGCGATCATGACGTTGAGCAGCCGCTGGTCGAACTCCGCGCCGCGCAACGCGGTGAGCCTGGCGACCTCCTCCGGGTCGGACCGGCGCATGCCGCCATGGCCGGCGTGCGAGTCCGGTGGCGCGGTCAGCGGTTCACCCCACGAGGTCAGCCAGCCCTTCATCGTGTCGGCCTCCGTCGCCTGGGTCGACGCGATGGCCGCGGCCAGAATCTTCAGGTCGTCGTCCTGCGCGCGGTCCTGGGCCAGGGCGACCATCGCGACGCCCTGCTCGTGATGCGGAAGCATCATCTGCAGGAACATCACGTCCAGCGGATCGCCGCGCAGCACGGTGTCCGGCTGCGCCGGGGGAGCAGCGCAACCGGACAACGCGAGGACGAGCAGGAGTGCGGCGAACCGCATCAGAGACGACGCCACAGTGCGGGCGTGTTCGGCGGCTCCCACCCGGCGAGGGCGGTGTGCGCCTGCTGGCACTCGTAGTTCACGCCGTTGTAGGTGACCCGGTTGCCGATCTGGTAGGCCGTGCCGGCCGCCCAGGTACCGCTCGACGGCGGGGGAGTCGTCGTGGTGGTGGTCGGCGGAGGCGTGGTGGTCGTGGTCGTCGGCGGCGGGTTGCCGCCGCCGCCGAAGTCGACGTCCGAGCACGTGTAGAACGCTTCCGCGCTGCCGACGACGCGTTGCCAGATCGAGTAGATGATGTGGCGGCCGGAGCGTTGCGGGATGTTGAGCGTCCAGTTCGTGAACGTCGTCGGGTTCTGGTTGTTGAACGTCTGCAGGTGCACGAGGTCCGACCACCGCAACGGCTGCGTCGGGCTCCAGCCCTCACGGGTGATGTAGAACTCGAAGTTGCTGTTCGAGTGCGGTGCGGACGCGTGGTAGGTGACTGTCAGCGACCCGGCCGAGATGCGCTTGGCCGGCCAGTCGGCGCGTTGCAGGTCGAGTCCGCGGTACTTGTCGCGGCCCGCGCTGCACAGCTTGCCGTCCGGGATGATCTGGCGGTGGCGCCCGCCCGCGTCGAGCAGCGACACCTCGTTCCAGTCGTAGTACGCCTGCGTGCCACCGGCGGCCACGGCCGCCTTGCACGCGTCGGACTTCGGGTTCTCCGGGCCTTCGTTCTTGCACGTGTAGACCCGGCTGGCGGGGTCGGACATCGTGCCGTGGGCGCTGGCGACCGTGGTGGGGACGAGGAACGCGACGGCCAGAGCGGCGGATGCGGTGAGACTCGCGAGGGCGAGCCGATTCCGTGCCTTCAAAGCTCCTCCTGGCAGGGGGAGGCGGCGGGCACTCCTTGCGGACGTGCTCGCGTGGCGGGTTCGGCGGCCCGTTCACGAGTGTAAACAATTGGTCGGACCACTTCGAGAGCCAACCGGGTCCGATCGCGACACCTGGGACCGTCGCGATCATTAGGCTTCAGCCATGTCCCGCCCGAGACCCGACGACGTGCAGACGCTCGACGAGCTCATCGCCGCGTTGCGCGCTCTGAAGGTGTGGGCGGGCAATCCGTCGTTGCGGCAGATGGAGAAGCTGTCCGGGCTCGCCCGCAGCACCCTGGCCGACGCGCTCAGTCCGCGGAGGAAGACCGCGCCCGCGCTGGAGGTGTTCCAGGGGCTGCTGAAGGCGTTCCGGACGACCGAAGCAGAGCCCTGGCTCGCCGCGTGGCGCCGGGCGCAGTCCGAACCGGCCCGCAGCACCGTGGTCTCGGCCGTCGTGCCACGGCAACTGCCCGCGGTCGTGCCGGGTTTCAGCGGTCGCGCCAAGGCGTTCAAGGAGCTGACCGCGCTGCTGGAAGGTGGCAGCAGGCTCGCGGTGGTGTGCGGGATTCCCGGTGTGGGCAAGACGGCGCTGGCCGTGCAGTGGGCGCATCAGGTGGCGAACCGGTTCCCGGACGGTCAGGTGTACCTGGACCTGCGCGGGTACTCGTCCGGCCCGGCGGTCACCCCGGACCAGGCGCTGGCGCTGGCGATCCGCGCGTTCGGCGTGCCCGGTGAGGACATCCCGCTGCAGCAGGACGCGATGGTCGGCATGTACCGCTCGATCACCTCCGACAAGCGTGTGCTGGTCATGGTGGACAACGCGCCGAGCGCCGCACACGTCCGTCCACTCGTGCCGGGCGGGCCGGGCTGCATGACGGTCGTGACGAGCCGGGATCGCCTGGCAGGGCTCGTCGCGCGCGACGGCGCGCACCGGCTGGAACTCGGCGTGCTCACCCCGGAGGAGGGCCCGGCCGTGGTGATCAGCGTGCTGGGCCCGGAACGGGTGCTGCGCGAGGAGGCCGCGGTCGAGGAGCTCGTCCGGTTGTGCGGCTATCTCCCGCTCGCCCTGCGGATCACCGCGGCGAACCTCGCTGATCGTCCACATCAGACGATCGCGGAGCTGATGGCCGAGCTGACCGCGGGGGACCGCCTCACCGCGCTGGAGGTGGAGGGCGACGAGGACGCCGCGGTGCGCACGACGTTCGGCCACTCCTACGCGGCGCTCGATCCGCTGGCTCAGACGTTGTTCCGGCGCATGGGGGTCGCGCCCGGACCGGAGCTGCCCACACGTGCTGCCGCCGCGTTGCTCGACGTTCCCGGTGCCGAGGCCGCCTTGCGCACGCTGGTCGCCGCGCACCTGGTCGAGGTCAGGGCAGCGGGCCGTTATGGACTGCACGACCTGCTCCGCCTCTACGCCCGTGAGCGGTACACGGCTGAGGACAGCGCGTCCGACGGTGCGCTGGCGAGGCTTTACGAGCAGTATCTCGACATGGCTGTGGCAGCCGCACGCGCGGTGCGACCGGATTTCTCGGTGCTCGCGACGGTCACCCCTCAGCACACCTTTGCTGGTGCCACCGAGGCGTTGCAGTGGTTCGACACCGAGCGCGCGACATTGGTGTCGTTGATCGAACAGACGGGCGCGCCGATGGCGTGGCTGCTGACCGATGCTTTGCGCGGCTGCTACTGGTTGCGGCGTCACACCGCGGAGTGGCTGGCCGTGGCTCGGGTGGGTTTGGCCGCCGCTGCGGAACAAGGGGACGCGGGCGCGTCCGCGGCGATGCACCTGTCACTGGGCACCGCGCACTGGGGCACGGGCGACTACCGGGCCGCGGCCGAGCACTTCGAGCACGCGGTCGAGTTCAGCCGGGAGGCGGGGGACCGGTTCCGCGAGTTCAGCACGCTCGGCAACCTGGGCGGCGTCTACGCGGAACTGGGTTCGCTGGACGACGCGGTGCGGTGTTTTCGCGAGGAGCTCGCCTTCTACGCCGAAATCGGGGACACGGCGAGGCGCGCGCGTGCGCTCGGGAACCTCGGGCAGACCGAGATGCGACTCGGACGGCTCGTAGAGGCCGCCGCCGACCTGCAGGCCGCGGTGGAGCTGCGGGAGGAGATCGGCGAGCTGCGTTCGGCCGCGAACTCGTTGGGAGCGCTCGGTGTCGTGCACCGCTACCTGGGTGATCTCGACCAGGCCGCGCACTTCCTGGAACGCGCCCGGCAGCTCAACCACGACCACGAGGACCGGGTGAGCGAGGCGGCCGCGCTCGACGACCTCGCCCGCGTGCACCGCGACGCCGGACGCCGGGACGAGGCGCTGCGGTGCGCGGAACAGGCGTTGTCGCTCGCGAAGGGCTCCGGCCGGGTGGAGATCGACGCGTTGATCACCGCCGCCTCGGTCCGCGGCCGCCGGGACGACCTGCGCCGGGCGTGGCGGATGGCGGTGGCGATCGGGTACGGGCACGGCGTGGCGGACGCGTTGGTCGAGCTGGCGTGGCTGGATCTGGCCGCCGGCGACGTCGACGCGGCGCTGCGGGACGCGTCCGAGGCGGGAGATCGGGCTCGGGAGACCGGTCAGAACGTCATGGCCGGGCTTGCTCTGGTTGCGCTGACCAGGGCATATGAGGCGCAGGGTGACTCGGCGGCCGCCGCGGAGACCCATCGGCGGGCGAGCGAGGTGCTGGCGGACGCGGGGTATCGGGGTGTCCGGGATCGTCCGAACAGCTTGTGAGCCGGTGTCGCGCTTGGTAGATCCGTGAGCACAAGGGGGGCTCATGAGAAAACTGACTGTGTCGATGGCTGCTGCGCTGGCTCTGGGGGCGCTCGCGGCGCCGGCCGCGCACGCCACATGTGATCCGGTGTACGACCCCGGATCGGGGTGTCCGGGGAAGTTCGTGCTGAACCTTGACTCGCCGGCCGGCAGCGAGGGACACGCGGAGGGCCAGTTCGCCGCGGAACTCACGGTGGTGCTGCGCAATCCGACGTTCGTCAAGGACACCGCCGACGACGGCTTGGACGCCTACCTGTGGGTGCTCTACGGGCCGTGGAACGGGACGAAGCACAAGGAACCGATCGCGGTCGCCTCGGGACCGGGCGCGCGGACCGACGTCGAGTGGACCTCGCCGGCCGGGCAGTTCGTGACGATGTTCCAGGCGCGGGTGTGTCTCGGTCCTGGTGAAGCCAACTGTTCGCGATGGGTGGGCTGATCATGAAGAAGCTTTCTGTCTGCGTCTCTCTCGCGTTGGCTGTCGGGCTGTGCGTCGCGCCTGCCGCGCACGCTGGGAGCAAATGCGGCGGCGACCCCGTGTACGACCCTGGTGCCGACGACCAGTGCCACTTCGTGATCGCCGTGTCCATGCCCGGTGCCGATGCGACCGTGTACGGCAGGTTCTACGACCGCGCGCCTCTGGTGCTCGAGCCTTCGTACCTCAAGGACACCGCGGACGACGGTCTGGACGCGTACCTGTGGGTGCGGGCCGACTCGCACGGGGAGACGCGGGAGAAGCAGATCGCCGTGGCTTCCGGACCCGGCGCGACGGTGGACGCGCGGGCCATCATCGGCGACGCCGACGCGCTCTACGCGAGGGTGTGCGTCGGGGCGGGCACGGCGAACTGCTCGCCGTGGAGGCTCTGACCGGCTGACCGGATGTGTCCGGGGTCGTCCGAACGTCTTTCCTGGTCAGGGCGCCGGGAGACACGCTCGGACGGTGATGGACACGCTGAACCCGAAGATGCGCTGCCGGCCCGGCCTGGGGGTCTGGACCGGCAGTGTCGTTGTCCCGTCGATCGTGAACCTGCCTCGAAGCAGCTGACACCGATGAGTTCTGTCCGCGCGTCCGGTCCACCCTCTCGACCAGTACTGGGAGGGTGGATCGCGTGGACCTGCACAGCGTGATGTGTGTGAGCGACCTGGCCAGGTCGAGGGAGTGGTACGGGGTGTTCTTCGGCCGCGAGGCGGACGAGGTCATCGGCGAGGAGTACCTCTGGCAGGTCGGGCAGAACGCCTACCTCGTGCTCGACTCTCGTGAGGTGCGGTCGTCGCGGGTGGGCGGCTCGATGATCACGTTCGGGGTGTCCGGGACCGAGTTCGAGGAGACCCTGGCCCGGTTGGAGCAGCGCGGCGTGACCCACGAGCCGGTCGAGACGTACTCCAACGGCGTCCGGCACGTCGAGGTGCTGGATCCGGACGGCAACAGCCTGTCGCTGGCAGCGCTGCCGTAGTTCGTTGTTGCCGTAGTTCATCTCGACGTAGGTGCGTGTTCACCCCGTGCGGCAACTCCGACGTTCATGGAGGTCCTAGTTGTCGTCGTCGTGGTGACCGCGTTGGTGTTCGACTTCACCAACGGCTTCCACGACACCGCGAACGCCATGGCCACCTCGATCGCGACCGGCGCGTTGCCGCCACGGGTCGCGGTCGCGGTGTCCGCCGTGCTGAACCTGGTGGGCGCGTTCCTGTCCATCGAGGTCGCGCAGACCATCTCTAGCGGGCTCGTCGACGAGACGCGGATCGGGCCGGCCGTGGTGTTCGGCGGCCTGGTCGGAGCGGTGGTGTGGAACCTCGCGACGTGGCTGCTCGGGCTGCCGTCCAGCTCGTCGCACGCCCTGTTCGGCGGTCTGATCGGCGCGACCTGGGTGGCGGCAGGTTCGGACGCGGTCCGGTTCACCGCCGTGGTCGAGAAGGTGCTCGTGCCCGCCGTTGCCTCGCCGTTGATCGCGGGGCTGGTGGCGGCCATCGGCACGTTCATCGCCTACCGCCTGACGCGCCGTGCGTCCACCGCGACCCGTGGGTTCCGGTACGGGCAGATCGCGTCGGCGTCGTTGGTGTCGTTGGCACACGGCACGAACGACGCGCAGAAGACGATGGGTGTCATCACGTTGACCCTGATCACCGCCGGGACGCTGCCGGCCGGTGCCGAACCGCCGCTGTGGGTGATCGTGTCCGCGGGCGTGGCGATCGCCCTGGGCACGTGGCTGGGTGGGTGGCGGATCATCCAGACCATGGGCCGGCGCATCACCGACGTCGAACCCACGCAGGGTTTCGCGGCCGAGACCAGCGCGGCCGCGGTGATCCTCACGTCCTCGCAGCTGGGCTTCGCGCTGTCCACCACGCACGTGTGCGCGGGTGGCGTGGTCGGGTCCGGCGTCGGCAAGCGGCTGGCGGACGTGCGGTGGACCGTCGCCGGGCGCATGGCCGCCGCCTGGGTGCTCACCCTGCCCGCGGCCGCCGTCGTCGGTGCCCTGGCGGGGGAGACCGCCGCGCAGGGGACCGCCGGTGTGCTCGTGGTGGCGGTGATCGGCGCGATGGTCGGCGCCGGGGCCTGGATCCTGTCCCGCCGCAATCCCGTCGGCGCGCACAACGTCTGAGGAGCGCTTTCATGAACATCGACTGGACCGGGTTGGGCGAGGTCTTGGCCGTGTCGCTGGTACTCGGCGTGGGCGTGGTGACGTTGTTCTCGGCGGGGTTGGCCGTCGCGGACCGAGGTCATCGCGTTGTGCCTGCGCTGTCTTTCCTGGCGTGTGCCGCCCTCGTCGCGTACGGCATTTATCTGGTCGCCGTGCATTGAGTGGCCCCTGCGACCGCCCGGAGTGAGCGGTATACAGGCACTCATGACCAGCGATCCGACCGTGGACGCGTTCATCGCCGCGGTGAACGCGGGCGACAGGACGGCGTTCTTCGACCTGCTCACGCCGGACGTGTCCATGTCCGACGACGGCACCGACCGCGACGTGCGCGCGTGGACCGCCAAGGAGATCTTCGACGACAACGGCCACATGGAGGTCGAATCGTCCTCCGCGGACGGAAAGTCCCTGATCATCCGGTACCGCAACGACACGTGGGGCGAGATGCGCACGTACTGGCGTTTCGACGTAGAGTCCGAGCGAGTGAAGCGCTTCGAGACGGGACAGGCGTAGATGACCGACGAATCCGTGCTGGGCCGCATCAACGAGCTGGTCGCCGAGGAGCACGCGCTCCGCGAACGCGTGGTGGCCGGCGAGATCTCCTCCGCAGAGGAGAAGGACCGCCTGCGCGCCCTGGAAGAGGCTCTCGACCAGTGCTGGGACCTGCTGCGCCGGCGCCGTGCGGCCCGTTCGCAGGGCGAGAACGCGGACGACGTGCCTGCTCGTTCCGTCGGTGAGGTCGAGGGCTACCTGCAGTAGCCGTTTTCCAGATTTTCACAAGCGCCACTGGGATATTTCCCGGTGGCGCTTTTTGTTCGCGCTCGGCCTGTGCGAACGCCGATCGGCGTGGTGAGGCCGAGTGAGCTGGATCCCGCCGGCCTAGGGGTCGCTTAGGGGGATCGGCGGCCGGGTTTCGCGGCAAGGCTTGGACGCACCGAGACTTCACGGAGGTGTGCGTCCATGTTGCGTGCCGAGCTGATCCGGCCGTTGCCCGACCTGCTCAAGGCGCACGCCGCGCACTTAGGTGACAAGGTCGCGTTCTCGGACCTCTGGCGCTCGGTCACCTATGCGGACCTGGAGCTGCGCACCCGGCGGCTGGCCGGTCACCTCGCCGGTCTGGTGCCGCGCGGCGGGCGGGTGGCGATCCTGCTCGGCAACCGCGTCGAGGTGGTCGAGAGCTATCTGGCGATCACCAGGGCGAGCGCTGTCTGCGTGCCGCTGAACCCGGAGTCCTCGTCCGCCGAGCTCGCGCACTTCCTGTCGGACAGCGGTGCCTCGGTCGTGATCACCGACGCGGCGCACGTGGATCAGTTGCGGCGCCTGGGCGTCCGGTCGCTCATCATCGTCGGTGACACGGTTCCCGCTGACGCGTCGTCGTTCTCCGTGCTGGCATCTGGTGGTTCTGCTCCGGCTCGGGATGATCTCGGGCTGGACGAGCCGGCGTGGATGCTCTACACGTCCGGCACCACCGGCAAACCCAAGGGCGTGGTGTCGACCCAGCGCAGCTGCCTGTGGTCGGTCGCCGCCTGTTATGTGCCGATCTACGGGCTTTCTTCGGCCGACGTGGTGTTGTGGCCGGCGCCGTTGTTCCACAGCTTCGCGCACGGTCTGTGCGTGCTGGCAGTGACCGCGATCGGTGCCACCGCACGGATCCAGAGCGGGTTCTCCGTCGAAGCCGTGCTGGCGGAGTTGCGTTCGGACGTCACGTTCCTGGCCGGCGTTCCCGCGATGTACCACCAGCTCGTGCGTGCCGGAGGTGTCGCTTCGAGGTTGCGCGTCTGCGTCACCGCCGGTTCCGTGTGCTCGGCCGCGTTGTCCGCCGACTTCGAAGCGGCCTTCGGCGTTCCGCTGCTCGACGGCTACGGCAGCACCGAGACGTGCGGCATGATCGCCGTGAACTGGCCTTCCGGCCTGCGCGTCCCGGGTTCGTGCGGCCTGCCGGTGCCGGGCGTGAGCGTGCGTCTGGTGGATTCCGCCGGTGCCGATGTTCCTCGCGGGTCCGAGGGCGAGGTGTGGGTCAGCGGCCCGAACCTCATGACCGGCTACCACAACCAGCCTTCCGTGCTCCTGGACGGCTGGTACCGCACCGGCGACCTGGCCCGCCGCGACTCGCAGGGCTACCTGACGATCACCGGCCGCACCAAGGAACTCATCATCCGCGGCGGCGAGAACATCCATCCCGCCGAGATCGAACGTGTACTGCTCCAGCTCCCCGGTGTCCTCGACGCCGCCGTGGCCGGTTCTTTTGACGAGGTGCTCGGCGAGGTGCCGGTCGCGTATGTGGTGCCAGGGCAGGGTTTCGACCCCGCCTCCGTGCTTTCCGGGTGCCGTGCGCAGCTCTCCGCGGCCAAGGTTCCTGCGGAGCTGCGCGAGGTTTCCTCGGTGCCACGAACGCCGTCGGGCAAGATCTTCCGCCACAGGTTGGCCGCGCAGCCTTCTCTGCTTCGTGCCTCCTCTCGGCCGCTCTACGGCGTCGAGTGGGTTCCGGTTGTCGCTGGTGGGTCCGAGTTCGAGCTCACGATCGTCCACAGTGGAGACTTCGCGGCTCAGGTCGATACCTGGCTGGCCTCGGACCCTGCGCCGTCCGCCCGGTTCGTGATCGTGACGCGTCGGGCCATCGCCGTGAACGACACCGAGGGCGTTCTCGATCTCGCTTGGGCTTCCGCGTGGGGTCTGGCACGTCCGAACCGCGTCGTGCTGGTCGACGTCGACACGGATTCCGTTGATCTGCCAGCGGTTGTGGCGTCCGGCGAATCGCAACTGGCCGTGCGCGACGGCGTGGTGCTGGCTCCGCGGCTGACCAGGTTGCCCGCGGTGCACGAACCGCTGGGACCAGTCGCGGTCCTCGGCTCCGGCCCGATGGCCGCCGAGCTCGAGGGTGTCGGCTCTTCGTCCGAGGCGGCGCTGATCATCCACACCTCCCCTGAGACAGCCGATCTCACCGTCAGCGTCCCGCTCGTGCTGTGCTGGCCTCCGTCCCGTCCCGACCTGGGCGCCTTCTGCGACGCGGCGGCCCGGCACCGCCGCTCGCAGGGCCTGCCCGCGGTCTCGCTGGAGTGGGGCGACGGCGCCATCGATGTGCTGGACGCTCTTACCTCCTCGCATTGCTGCTTGCGCGTCACCGCTCCCGCCACCGAACCGTCCGGCACACCGTTGCGCGACCGCCTGACCTCGCTGTCCCCGCCTGAGCGCTCCGCCGTGCTGCTGGACATCGTTCGCACCGCCGCGGCCCGTTTGTGCTCCTCGCCTGTTTCGGTCGACCGCCCGTTCCGCGAGCTGGGCCTGTCCTCTCTCGGTGCAGTGGAGCTGCGCAACGACCTTGTCGCGTCAACGGGTCTGCTGCTGGGCGCGACCTGCGCGTTCGACCACCCGACCTGCTCGGCTCTCGCCGCTCACCTGCACGCCCAGCTGTTCGGCGTCGTGCCGATCGTCGCTGTTCAGGCGCCGTCGGATGAGCCGATCGCGATCGTCGGCATGGCCTGCCGCTACCCAGGTGGCGTCCGTTCGCCGGAAGACCTGTGGCGCCTGGTGTCCTGCGAAGTGGACGCGATCGGTTCGTTCCCGTCCGACCGCGGCTGGGACCTGGACTCACTGGACGTTCGTCATGGCGGCTTCCTGCACGACGCGGGTTCGTTCGACGCCGACTTCTTCGGCATCTCACCCCGCGAGGCGCTCACGATGGACCCGCAGCAACGCCTGCTGCTGGAAGTCTCCTGGGAAGCCTTCGAACACGCGGGCATCGACCCGTTGTCGTTGCGCGGCAGCCACACCGGCGTGTTCACCGGCGCCATGCACCACGACTACGGCACCCACGACGACATCGGCACCGCGGGCAGCATCATCTCCGGCCGCGTCGCCTACACCTTCGGCTTCGAGGGCCCGGCCATCACCGTCGACACCGCTTGCTCCTCGTCCCTGGTCTCCCTGCACCTGGCCGCCCAAGCCCTGCGACGCGGCGACTGCACACTGGCCCTGGCCGGCGGCGTGGCCGTGATGGCCACACCGGCCACGTTCGTGGAGTTCTCGCGCCAAGGCGCGCTTTCCGCGGACGGCCGCTGCAAAGCCTTCGCCTCCGCCGCCGATGGCACCAGCTGGTCCGAAGGCGTCGGCGTAGTCCTGCTGGAACGCCTGTCCGACGCCCGCCGCAACGGCCACCCGGTGCTGGCCGTCCTGCGCGGCTCGGCCATCAACTCCGACGGCGCCTCGAACGGCCTGACCGCACCCAGCGGCCCCGCCCAGCAACGCGTGATCCGGGCGGCGCTGTCCTCAGCCGGCCTCTCTGCTGCCGATGTCGACGTCGTCGAAGCGCATGGCACCGGGACCGTGTTGGGTGATCCGATCGAGGCGCAGGCCCTGCTGGCCACGTATGGGCAGCGGTCCGATCAGGTGTGGCTGGGGTCGTTGAAGTCGAACATCGGCCATACCCAGGCTGCCGCTGGTGTGGGTGGCGTGATCAAGATGGTGATGGCGATGCGGCATGGCTTGCTGCCGCGGACCCTGCACGTGGACGCGCCGTCGCCACACGTCGACTGGTCTTCTGGCGCGGTCTCGCTGCTGACGTCCTCGCAGCCGTGGCCATCGCTGGGACGGCCGCGTCGGGCGGCGGTGTCGTCGTTCGGTGTGTCGGGCACGAATGCGCACTTGATCTTGGAATCCGCGGATGCTCCGGAATTGTCAGACCTGGTTGAGATGATTGGAGTGGGGACCCGATCCCCCCAGGGGGTCTGCCAATCCGAATCGATTCCGATGGCCGGGGGCAGGCGCGAGGGCCCGGTCGAGGGCGGGAGCAAAGGTCAGGGCGGGAGCGAGAGCCAACGCGGCGGCGAGGGCCGGCGCGGAGGCGAGTGCCGGTGCGGTGGTGAGTGCCAGGGCGGAAGCGAGTGCCCGTGTGGAGGCGAGTGCCGGTGTGGAGGCGACAGCCAGGGCGGAAGCGAGAGCCGGTGTGGAGGCGAAAGCCGGCGCGGAAGCGAATGCCGGTGTGGAGGCGAAAGCCGGCGCGGAAGCGAGTGCCGGTGTGGAGGCGAGTGCCGGGGCGGCTCTGGCACGTTGCCCGAGGCCAGGGGCGGCAACGGAGCGATGCCGTGGCTGGTGTCGGCCAAGACCGAAACGGCGCTGCGGGCCCAGATCGAACAGCTGCTCGCCTTCGTGGACAGCCACGACCCCGACCCCGCAGACGTCGCCGCCACCCTCGCGACCCGTTCGGCCTTCCCGCACCGCGCGGTGCTCCAAGGCCACACCGAGCTCGCATCCGGCACCGCCGACAACCCGGAAGTGGTGTTCGTGTTCCCCGGCCAAGGCTCGCAGTGGGCCGGCATGGGCACGCAACTGCTGGTCGAGTCCCCGGCGTTCGCCCAACGCATGGCCGACTGCGCCCAAGCCCTGCGACCGTACGTCGACTGGAACCTGTTCGACGTGCTGAAAGATCCAGAAGCACTGGCACGCGTCGAGGTTGTCCAACCCGCGCTGTGGGCAGTGATGGTGTCGCTGGCTCACCTCTGGCAGGCGCACGGCGTGGAACCGCAAGCCGTCATCGGCCATTCTCAGGGCGAAATCGCGGCAGCAGTCGTGGCAAGCGCTCTGTCCATTGAGGACGGAGCGCAAGTGGTCGCCCTGCGCGCCAAGCTGATCACCAGGCTCGCGGGCAAGGGCGGCATGATCGCCGTCACTACCCTGCCCGAACACCTGGACCCGCGCCTGTCCGTGGCAGCGATCAACGGACCCGATTCGTTCGTCCTGTCGGGCGACCTCGAAGCGCTCAACACAGTGGCAGGCAAACGGATCCCCGTCGACTACGCCTCACACTCCGCCCACGTCGAGGAACTCCGCGACGAACTGCTGACCGCGCTCGCCGGTATCGAGCCCCGGGACCCGGCGATCCCGTTCCTCTCCACCTGTGGCGGCGGCACCCTGGACGCCGAGTACTGGTACCGCAACCTGCGCGAAACCGTCCAGTACGACCAGGTCGTCCGCGAACTGGACGACCGGATCCTCCTCGAAATCAGCCCGCACCCGGTGCTGCTGACCGGCTTCGGCACCCTTCGCCGCGACGACGGCGGCCACGACCGCTTCCACACCTCGGCCGCGCAGCTGTGGGTGCGGGGAGTGAGCGTCAACTGGCAGTTCAACGGCCGCCACGTCGACCTCCCCACCTACGCCTTCCAGCGCCAACGCTACTGGCTGGAGCCGCGCCCGAACGGTCACCCGTTGCTCGGAACGTCCGTCGAACTCGCGGATGCCGGCACAACGGTGTTCACCACCCGCCTCTCGCAACGAACGTGGCTCGCCGACCACGCGGCGTCCGGCACGGTTCTGTTGCCCGGCACGGCATTCGTCGAGATGGCGCTGGCCGCCGGCAAGGTGGTCGGCCACGAGGCGATCGACGAGCTCATCATCGAGGCGCCGCTGATCCTCCCGGCCAGCGGCACGATCGACGTCCAGTTCGCGGTCGACCAGCACGGCTCCTTCACCGTGCACAGCCGCCAAGGCGAGCAGTGGCGCCGGCACGCAAGCGGCACGCTGACCAACGCCGTCGCCAAGCCTTTCGACCTCCGCGAATGGCCACCAGCGAACACCACCGCGATCGACCTCCGCGGCGCCTACGACACGTTGGCCGCCCGTGGCTACGAGTACGGCCCGGAGTTCCAGGGCCTGACCGCGTTGTGGCGACGCGGCGACGAACTCTTCGCCGAGGTGCACCTGCCGGGCGATCCCGCCGACTTCAGCCTGCACCCGGCGCTGCTCGACGCCGCGTTGCACCCGATCGCACTGGCAGGCTGGGGAGAAACGCAGCAAGAGCAAGCACTTCTGCCGTTCTCGTGGAACGGCGTAGAGCTGTTCACGTCGGGCGCAACCGCACTGCGCGTCCGCTTGACCCGCAACGGCGACAACATCGCGCTGCAGCTCGCCGACACCGCCGGACTACCCGTCGCGACCGTGAAATCCCTTGCGCTACGGCCGATTCCGCTCAAAGACCTGGCGCCCGTGAACTCGCTGTACCGAGTCACGTGGACACCCATCACGTTGCCCGACGTCGCCGACATGCCGGATGACGTGGTCGTGGTGTCGCCGCAGAACGTCCACGCCGCCCTCGAAGAGCTGCAGCAGTGGATCGGCGCGGACACCCGTCTCGTCGTGCTCACTCAGGGTGCGGTCGACCTCGACGACCCCGATCCCGACGGCGCAGCGGTGTGGGGCCTGGTGCGTTCGGCACAGTCCGAACATCCGGGGCGGATCATCCTGATCGACGGTGACGCGTTGCTTCCTGCGGCGATCGCGTCCGGCGAGCCGCAGTTGATGGTGCGCGACGGCAAAGCTTTCGTGCCACGGCTGGAGCGTGCCCAATCGTCCACTTCGGACTTCGACTTGGGTCGTGGCACCGTCCTGATCACCGGCGGCACCGGCACGTTGGGCGGCTTGCTCGCCCGGCACCTCGTCATAACCCACGGCGTGCAGCAGCTGGTGCTCGTGAGCCGAACCGGCGTCGCCGCAGACCTGGAAGCCGAGCTCACCGAACTGGGCGCGCACGTCACGTTCGCAGCCTGCGACGCCGCCGACCGTGCCGAACTGTCGGCCCTGCTCGACCGCATTCCCGATCTGACGGCCGTGGTCCACGCCGCGGGCGTCCTCGACGACGGCGTGATCACCTCACTGACCTCCGAACGCCTCGACAAGGTGTTGCGCCCCAAGGCCACCGCCGCGCTGAACCTGCACGAACTCGCGCCCACCGTTCCGTTGGTGCTGTTCTCGTCGGTGGCGGGCGTGTTCGGCAGCCCTGGCCAGGGCAACTACGCCGCAGCCAACGCCTTCCTGGACGCCCTGGCGCAGCACCGCCGTTCACGCGGCCTGCCCGCGATCTCCATTGCGTGGGGCCTCTGGGAGCGAACCAGTGCTCTGACCGCCCACCTCGCCGGAGCAGGCATCCGCGACAACACCATCGCGATGTCCGACGAGACCGGCCTCGCGCTGTTCGACGCGGCCTTGCGCGCCGACGAGCCCACCTTCGTCGCCGCACAACTCGACCAGCGCGCCTCGACGAACCCGTTGCTGCGCAACCTGATCCGCACCCGCCAACCCAGTCGCCTGCCGGCTCTCCCCGAACAGGACCAGCTCCGCACCCTGCTGGACCTGGTGCGCTCCAACACCGCCGCGGTTCTCGGTCACACCCCGAACGCCGTGGAACCGAGCCGCGCCTTCGCCGAACTCGGCTTCGACTCGCTGACCGCCGTAGAACTCCGCAACCGCCTGTCGGCCGCCACGGACCTCCGCCTGCCCGCCACGCTCGTCTTCGACCACCCGACACCACAGGCCCTGGCCGAACGCCTCCACGCAGAACTGCGCGGTACACGCCCGGTTCCGCGTGTCGCCAAGCAGGTCTCCTCAGGCGAACCGATCGCGATCGTCGGCATGGCGTGCCGCTACCCAGGCGGTGTCCGTTCACCAGAAGACCTGTGGGACCTGGTGCTCAACGAGGTCGACGCGATCGGCGAGTTCCCGGCAGACCGCGGCTGGGACGTCGACGCCCTGTACGACCCCGACCCAGACCGCGCAGGCAAGTCCTCGGCGCGCCACGGCGGTTTCCTCTACGACGCAGGGGAGTTCGACGCCGACTTCTTCGGCCTCTCACCCCGCGAGGCGCTCGCCATGGACCCGCAGCAACGCCTGTTGCTCGAGGTCTCGTGGGAGGTGCTCGAACGCGCCGGCATCGACCCGTCGTCGTTGCGCGGCAGTGAAACCGGCGTGTTCACCGGCGTCATGTACCACGACTACGCCTCCCGGCTGGACGAGATCCCTGACGACGTCGAGGCCTACCTGGGCCTCGGCACAGCAGGCAGCGTGGCGTCCGGCCGCGTCGCCTACTCGCTGGGCCTCGAAGGCCCGGCCATCACGGTCGACACGGCATGCTCCTCGTCCTTGGTGGCCCTGCACTGGGCCGCACAAGCCCTGCGGAACGGCGAATGCTCCCTGGCCCTGGCCGGCGGCGTCGCGGTGATGGCGACACCCGCCACGTTCGTCGAGTTCAGCCGGCAACGCGGACTCTCCCCAGACGGCCGCTGCAAGGCCTTCGCCGCATCGGCCGACGGCACCGGCTGGTCCGAGGGCGTCGGCGTGCTCCTGCTGGAGCGCCTCTCAGACGCCGAGCGCAACGGACACCCCGTGCTCGCTGTTGTCCGGGGTTCCGCCGTGAACTCCGACGGCGCGTCGAACGGCCTCACCGCGCCGAACGGCCCCTCGCAGGAGCGCGTGATCCGGCGGGCGCTCGCGTCGGCCGGGCTGTCCGTCGCCGACGTCGATCTCGTCGAAGCGCATGGCACCGGGACCGTCCTGGGCGACCCGATCGAGGCCCAGGCCTTGCTGGCCACCTATGGGCAGCGGCCTGATCCGGTGTGGCTCGGGTCCTTGAAGTCGAACATCGGTCACGCCCAGGCGGCTGCCGGGGTGGGTGGCGTGATCAAGGCGGTGATGGCGATGCGGCACGGCTTGCTGCCGCGCACCCTGCACGTGGATGCGCCGACACCACACGTCGACTGGGCTTCCGGGGCGGTTTCGCTGCTGACTTCGGCTCAGCCTTGGCCATCGTTGGACCGTCCGCGCAGGTCTGCGGTGTCGTCGTTCGGTGTGTCGGGCACGAATGCGCACTTGATCTTGGAATTCGCGGATGTTCCGGAATTGTCAGACCTGGTTGAGATGATTGGAGTGGGGACCCGATCCCCCCAGGGGGCCTGCCAATCCGAATCGATTCCGAGCAGCGAGTCTAGCGAGCAGGGCGTGGTGCCGTTGCTCGTGTCCGCGAAGAGCGCGGAACGGTTGCGGGCCCAGGCAGGCCGACTGCTGGCGTGCGAGGACGTGAGGCGGGTGGACCTCGGGTACTCGCTCGTCACCACGCGGGCGGCACTTGAGCACCGGGCAGTGGTCATCGGCGACGGGCTGGAGGCCCTCGCTGAGGGCAAGGTGAGCCCACACGTCGTGGAGGGCGTCGCGGTGGCCGGGCGCCGGGTGGCGTTCATGTTCAGCGGGCAGGGCAGCCAGCGGCCGGGCATGGGGCGGGAGCTGTACGAGGCGTTCCCGGTGTTCGCGAGGGCGTTCGACGCGGTGTGCGCGCACCTGGGTGGCGAGCTGCGGGATGTCGTCTTCGGTGGCGGCCCGCTCGATCAGACCGCGGACACGCAGAGTGCGCTGTTCGCGGTGCAAGTGGCGTTGTTCCGGCTGGTGGAGTGGTTCGGCGTGCGGCCTGACTTCCTTGCGGGGCACTCGATCGGCGAGCTGGCGGCAGCTCACGTCGCTGGGGTGCTGTCGCTTGAGGACGCGGCGACGCTCGTGGCGGCGCGTGGCAGGTTGATGCAGGCGTTGCCCGTTGGTGGCGCGATGGTGGCGATCCAGGCGAGCGAGCAGGAGATCGTGCCGTTGCTGACCGGGCGGGTCGACCTCGCGGCGGTGAACGGGCCGGAGGCGGTGGTGATCTCCGGCGACGAGGGCGAGGTGCTCGCGATCGCGGCCCGGTTCGCGAAGTCGAAACGGATCGACGTCAGTCATGCCTTCCACTCGCCGCTCGTCGAACCGATGCTGGACGACTTCCGGCGCGTCGCGGAAGGCCTGACCTATCGGGAACCGTCGATTCCCGTGGTGGCCGGTCAGATCAGCTCGCCGGAGTACTGGGTTGAGCACGTGCGCCGGACCGTGCGGTTTGGCGACGCGGTGCGCACTCTGGCGGACGAGGGCGTGACGGCGTTCCTGGAGTTGGGTCCTCGTGGCGTACTTACCGCTTTGGCCGCGGACAACTTGTCCTCGGTGAACGGATGCGTGTTCGCCACTGCGTTGCGGGACGGGCACGAACCCGTTGCGTTGCTGACGGCGCTGGCCGAGTTGTACGTGCGTGGCGTGCCGGTGAATTGGACACGGTTGTTCGACGGAACGGATGCGCGTCGCGTCGACATGCCGACCTACGCGTTCCAGCGCAAGCGTTACTGGCTGGACGGTTCGGCACCAACGACCGTGGTGAGCGCTCCAGAGCGTGACTTGCTCGACTTGGTGCGCGCGCACACAGCAGTGGTGCTTGGTCACGAGGGTTCTGACGCGGTTGACCCGGCGCGCGCGTTCAGCGAGTTCGGATTCGACTCGCTGATGGCGGTGCAGCTGCGCAACAGGCTGTCGACCGCGACCGGCATGGCGTTGCCCGCCACGTTGTTGTTCGACCATCCGACTCCGCAGGCGCTGGCGGATCACCTGCGTGGCGGGCGCAGAGAGTCGGTTGAGGTGGCTCGTTCCGATGAGCCGATCGCGATCGTCGGGATGGCGTGCCGGTATCCCGGCGGCGTTGCGTCGCCGGACGACCTGTGGCGGCTGGTGGCTGAGGGGCGTGACGCGATCAGCGGGCCGCCGGTGGACCGTGGCTGGGAGTTCGAGAAGTCTTATGTCCGCGAGGGTGGCTTCCTGCACGACGCGGGGGAGTTCGACGCGGACTTCTTCGGGATCAACCCGCGTGAAGCGCTCGCGATGGACCCGCAGCAGCGGTTGTTGCTGGAGGTGTCCTGGGAGGCGGTGGAACGGGCCGGCATCGACCCGTTGTCGTTGCGCGGCAGCCAAACCGGAGTGTTCACCGGCGTCGTCTACCACGACTACGCGTCTCGGCTGTACGACCGCGCGCCCGACGAGGTCATGGGCTATCTCGGCACGGGCAGCGCGGCCAGCGTCGCTTCCGGTCGGGTGGCTTACACGTTCGGGCTGGAGGGGCCGGCGATCACGGTCGACACCGCGTGCTCGTCGTCGTTGGTGGCGTTGCACTGGGCTGCCCAGGCGTTGCGGAACGGCGAGTGCTCGCTCGCACTGGTTGGTGGCGCGACCGTGATGCCGACCCCGATCGCGTTCGCCGAGTTCAGCAAGCAGCGCGCGCTCGCGCCTGACGGTCGGTGCAAGCCGTTCGCGGCTTCTGCTGATGGCACCGCATGGGCAGAAGGCGTGGGTGTGTTGTTGGTGGAACGTCTTTCCGATGCCCAACGCAACGGCCACGAGGTGCTCGCGGTCGTGCGCGGGTCGGCGGTGAATCAGGACGGTGCGTCGAACGGGCTGACGGCTCCTAACGGTCCGTCGCAGCAGCGGGTGATCCGTGCGGCGCTGGCGGCGGCGGGGTTGTCCTCGGCCGATGTCGACGTCGTCGAAGCGCATGGCACCGGCACTGCTTTGGGCGATCCGATAGAGGCGCAGGCGCTGATCGCGACCTACGGCCAGCGCGCGGAACCGCTGTGGCTGGGGTCGTTGAAGTCGAACATCGGCCACGCGCAGGCGGCGGCCGGGGTCGGTGGCGTGATCAAGATGGTGCAGGCGATGCGGCACGGCCTGCTGCCGGCGACCTTGCACGTGGATTCGCCGACGCCGCACGTGGACTGGTCGGCGGGCTCGGTGAAGCTGCTGACCGAGGCCCGGCCGTGGCCCGCTGGGTCTGCGCCGCGCCGGGCGGCCGTGTCGTCGTTCGGGATGAGCGGCACCAACGCGCACTTGATCTTGGAATCCGCGGATGCTCCGGAATTGTCAGACCTGGTTGAGATGATTGGAGTGGGGACCCGATCCCCCCAGGGGGCCTGCCAATCCGAATCGATTCCGATGGATGGGGCGGGCTCGACGGCCACGGCGGGCTCGACGGGCGGTGCGGCCTCGACAGGTGGGACGGCCTCGACGGGTGCGGCGGATGCGGTGGCTGCTGTGGCTGGCCAGGCGGAGTCGGAGATTGGCCGGGCGAGCGTGGTTGCGGGGTCGGTGCCGTGGGTGGTTTCGGCCAAGACTGAGGCGGCGCTGCGGGCGCAGGTCGAGCGGCTGGTGGCGTTCGTGGGTGATCACCCTGGCCTTGATGCGGCGGACGTTGGCGGCACTCTGGCGGCCAGGTCGGTGTTCGCGCACCGGGCGATCCTGTTGGGCGGTATCGAGGTCGCGTCTGGTTGTGCAGGGGGCGACGGGCGGGTGGCGTTCGTGTTTCCCGGCCAGGGGGCGCAGTGGGTGGGCATGGCGGTGGAGTTGGTCGAGTCGTCGCCGGTGTTCGCTGCGCGGATGGGGGAGTGCGCGGCGGCGCTGGGGCGGTGGGTGGACTGGGATCTGTTCGAGGTGCTTCAGGATGCTGCGGCGCTCGAGCGGGTTGAGGTTGTGCAGCCGGCGCTGTGGGCCGTGATGGTGTCGTTGGCCGGGTTGTGGCGGGAGTTCGGGGTTGAGCCGCAGGCGGTTGTCGGGCATTCGCAAGGGGAGATCGCGGCTGCGGTCGTCGCGGGGGCATTGTCCATTGAGGATGGTGCGAAGGTGGTGTGTCTGCGCAGCGCGGCGATTGTGAAGCTTGCGGGTACGGGTGGCATGGTTTCGGTGGCGGCGTCCGCCGATCGGGCTGCGGAGCTCGCACAGCAGTGGCGGGTGCATGTTGCGGCGGTGAACGGGCCTGCTGCGACGGTGCTTGCCGGTGAGGTCGGGGCGCTGCGGGAGCTGTTGGCGGCTTGTGAGGCCGATGGCGTGCATGCGCGGTGGGTTCCGGTGGACTACGCGTCGCACACGCCGCATGTGGAGGCTGTGCGGGACGAGATTCTTGAGGCGTTGCAGGGGATTGAGCCGCGTAGTGCTGAGATCGACTTCTATTCGACGTTGACGGGTGAGCGGTTCGACACGGCTGGGCTCGATGCGCGGTACTGGTACGAGAATCTGCGCAACACGGTCAGGTTCGAGCAGGCGACGAAACAGCTTGCCGAGGACGGGCATGGGGTGTTTGTCGAGGTCAGCGCGCATCCGGTGTTGACCATCGGGGTTCAGGACGTGGTCGATGGGACCGTTGTCGGATCGCTGCGCCGGGATGACGGCGGCTGGGATCGGTTCCTGGGGTCGCTGGCGCAGGCTTGGGTTGGCGGGGCGGACGTCGACTGGGCTCGGTGTTGTCCTGACGCGCGGCGGGTCGAACTGCCTACTTACGCGTTCCAGCGGGAACATTACTGGCTCGGTGCTGCCGGGCATCCGTTGCTGGGCAACGCGACCAGCTTGGCGGGCTCGGGCGGGTTCCTGTTCACGGGCAAGGTGTCGTTGTCCGTGCATCCGTGGCTGGCTGATCACGCCGTGCTGGGGTCGGTGTTGTTGCCGGGAACGGCGTTTCTCGAGCTCGCGTTGCAGGCGGCACAGGAGGCCGGCTGTGGAGTGGTGGAGGAACTGACCATTGTGGCGCCGTTGGTGTTGCCTGAGGTGGTTGTTGAGCTGCAGGTGGTGGTCGGCGGGACGGACGATACGGGTCGGCGAACGATTGAGGTGTATTCGCGGGGCGCGGAGTGGGTCTTGCATGCCAGTGGGGTGGTGGCGCCTGGTGTGCCGCAGGAGGTTGGGATCGAGTGGCCGCCCGCTGGAGAAGAGATTGCAGTTGGCGACCTCTATGAGCGGTTGAGCGGTATCGGGTTTGACTACGGGCCGCGGTTTCAAGGGTTGCAGCGGGTTTGGCGTGGCGACGGCGAGGTGTTCGCCGAGGTTCGCTTGCAGGAAAGGGAGACGGGCTTCGGGATTCATCCGGCGTTGCTTGATTCCGCGCTGCACGCGATGTTCCTGGGTGAGCAGACCAGTTGCGAGGGTCGGTTGCCGTTCGCTTGGAACGGGGTGTCGTTGGCGGCGACCGGGGCTGGCGTGTTGCGGGTGCGATTGACCTCGATCGCGAGTGATGTGGTGTCGCTGGTCGCGGTTGACGAGAGCGGCGCTGCGGTGCTGAAGGTGGATTCGTTGGTGCTGAGGCCTGTGTCGTCTGATCGGCTTGTGCCCGAGTCACTGTATGCGGTCAGGTGGACGCCGATTTCGCTTGGGTCGGCGGAACCTCTGGGGGACGTCGTCGAGGTGGAGCACGTGCATCAGGCGTTGGCGGTGCTGCAGGAATGGGTTGCGGGCGAACAGGAACCGCTTGTGCTCGTCACGAAGAACGCCACGGGGGACGATCCGGACCTGGCTGGGGCGGCGGTCTGGGGGTTGGTGCGGTCGGCGCAGTCGGAGAACCCTGGGCGGATCGTTCTGGTCGATGTCGAGGACGGGGTTTCGCAGGAGTTGCTGGCGGCGGCGGTGGCGTCTAGAGAGCCGCAGCTTGCGTTGCGGGGCAATGAGGTTTTGGTGCCACGACTCGCACGGCCGTCGGTGGCGGAGGGGTTCCGGCTCGAAGGAACGGTGCTGATCACCGGTGGAACAGGCACGCTTGGTGGGTTCGTGGCGCGGCATCTTGTTGTCGCGCATGGAGTTACGCGGTTGGTACTTGCCAGCAGGCGGGGTGAGGCCGCGGAGCTGCGGGCTGAGTTGGAGGGGCTTGGTGCCGAGGTTTCGGTGGTGGCGTGCGATGTGGCGGACCGGGCGGCGTTGGGGCGGTTGCTGGCCGAGAGTCCGGTGGATGCTGTGGTGCACATGGCGGGAACGCTCGACGACGGCGTGATTTCGTCGCTCACGCCCGAGCGCGTCGACGGCGTGTGGCGGGGCAAGGCTGATGCGGCCTGGCATCTGCACGAGTTGCTGCCGGATGCGCCGGTGGTGTTCTTCTCGTCGGCCGCGGGCACGTTCGGTGGACCTGGGCAGGCGAACTATGCGGCGGCCAATGCGTTCTTGGACGCGTTGGCGTGGCATCGGCGGGCACGCGGGTTGCCGACTGTGTCGCTTGCGTGGGGGCTTTGGGCGGACGAGAGCGGTATGACCGGGCATCTCAGCGACGCCGATGGTGCGCGGATGGCCCGCAGCGGGATTCGGCCCTTGGGTACTGAGGAAGCGTTGCGGCTGTTCGACGCGGCGTTGCGGTGCGGTGAGGCCGTGGTGGTACCGGTGCCGTTGGACACCTCGCCTCAGGTGACGGTGCATCCGTTGCTGCGTGGGCTGATTCGGGTCCGGGCGGAGTCGGAAGCGTCGGCGTGGGTGGCTGGAGGTTCGCGGCAGGAGATGCTCGGTTTGGTGCGCGATGAGGTCGCTGGAGTGCTGGGGACTTCGGGGCGGGTGTTGGCCGGGCGGACGTTCAAGGAGCTCGGGTTCGACTCGCTCACTGCCGTCGAGTTGCGGAACAGGCTGAGTGCCGCGACCGGGATGCGGTTGCCGTCGACGTTGGTGTTCGACCACCCGAGTCCGGGTGCGCTGGCCGAGTTCCTGATGGCTGGGCTGGAGCCGGCGGACGTGGTGGACGAGCCCGATGCGATCGACGACATGGACACCGACGATCTGGTGCGGCTCGTGCTGGGCACCCGTGGGCACTGAGGCGGAGGATCACGTGGATCAGGTCGTCAAGGCGTTGCGTGTTGCGGTCAAGGAGAACCAGCGGTTGCGGAGCGAGAACGACGAACTGCTGGCGCGGCTGGACGAGCCGATCGCGATCGTCGGCATGGCGTGCCGGTATCCCGGAGGGGTGCGGTCGCCGGAGGATCTGTGGCGGCTGGTGGCGGACGGGGTGGACGCGATCGGTCCGTTCCCGGCGGATCGCGGGTGGGATCTGGAGGCGTTGTACTCGCCCGATCCTGCGGTGAGCGGGACCTGTTATGCGCGGTCGGGTGGGTTTTTGTACGACGCGGCGGAGTTCGATGCCGGGTTCTTCGGGATCTCGCCGCGGGAGGCGTTGGCGATCGATCCACAGCAACGGTTGCTGCTGGAGACGTCGTGGGAGGCGTTCGAGGACGCGGGGATCGACCCGTTGTCGTTGCGGCGCAGCAGGACCGGGGTGTTCGCCGGGGTGATGTACAACGACTACGGGTCGCGTTTGTCCGGCCGGATTCCGGGGTGGGTCGAGGGGCATCTGGGGACCGGGAGCGCTGGGAGCGTGGCTTCGGGGCGGGTTGCTTACACGTTCGGGTTCGAGGGGCCTGCGGTCACCGTCGACACGGCTTGCTCGTCGTCGCTGGTGGCGCTGCACCTGGCGGCGCAGTCGTTGCGGGCGGGGGAGTGTTCGCTGGCCTTGGCGGGCGGGGTGGCGTTGATGGCGAGCCCGGCGGTGTTCGTGGAGTTCAGCCGGCAGCGCGGGTTGTCGGTTGATGGGCGGTGCAAGGCTTTCGCTGCTGCGGCGGACGGGACGGGGTGGTCCGAGGGTGTCGGGGTGTTGTTGCTGGAGCGGCTTTCTGATGCTCGGCGGCACGGGCATGAGGTTTTGGCTGTGGTGCGGGGGTCGGCGGTCAACTCGGATGGGGCGTCGAACGGGTTGACGGCGCCGAACGGGCCTTCGCAGCAGCGGGTGATTCGTGCAGCGTTGGCGCGGGCGCGGCTGGAACCGTCCGATGTGGACGCGGTGGAGGCGCACGGCACCGGGACTGTGCTGGGTGACCCGATTGAGGCGCAGGCGTTGCTGGCGACGTACGGGCAGCGGCCGGATCCGGTGTGGCTGGGGTCTTTGAAGTCGAACATCGGGCATGCGCAGGCGGCGGCGGGTGTGGGTGGCGTGATCAAGATGGTGATGGCGATGCGGCGGGGCGTGTTGCCGATGACGCTGCATGTGGATGAGCCGACTCCGCACGTGGATTGGTCGGCGGGGGCGGTTCGGCTGCTCACGTCGGCGCGGGCGTGGCCGTCGCGGGGGCGTGTGCGGCGGGCGGCGGTGTCGTCGTTCGGGGTGTCGGGCACGAATGCGCATGTGATCTTGGAGGGTGTGGACGGTCCGGAATTGTCAGACCCGGTTGAGATGATTGGAGTGGGGACCCGATCCCCCAAGGGGGCCTGCGAGTCTGAATCGATTCCGGGTGACGGTCGGCAGGCTGAGGTCAGGGGTGTCGCGGCTGGGGTTGGCGGGGCGGAGTTTGGCGGGGCCGGGACTGACCGGGCGGGGGCGACGGCGGCAGGGGGTGGTGCGCCGCGAGCTGAGGCTACGAGGGGCGGGGCCGCGGAGGCTGTCGCGGCGGGGGTTGAGGTAGCGCAGGCAGGTGCCACGAGGGTTGGTGTGGCCGAGGTTGGCTCGGTGGGGGTTGGCACGGCAGTAGCTGCGGCGACGAGGGCTGGCCCGGCAGGAGCTGGAGAGGCAGGGGGCACTGCGGGAGTTGACGCCGTGGGAGTTGCGGGGGCGACGGGTGGGGCCACCGGGGGTGGCGCTACGCGGGCCGGCCAGGCAGCCGTTGCGGCTGCGGGCGAGGCCAAGAACGGTGGTGCAGCGCGGACTCGTCGGGTAGGGAATGTCGGGGCTGAGATCGCCGACGTAAGGGCGGGGCTGGTGCCGTTGGTGGTGTCGGCCAGGAGCGCCAAGGCGTTGCGGGCGCAGGTTGAGCAGATCAGGGACTTCTGCGAGCGACGGCCTGAGCTTGCGCCGGAAGATGTGGCGTTCTCGCTGGCCACGACCAGGGCGATGCTGGAGCACCGGGCAGTCGTGGTTGGGGATCAAGTTGTCGAGGGCCTAGCGGATGCCGAGGGCGAGATCTGTTTTGTGTTCCCGGGGCAGGGGGCGCAGTGGGTTGGAATGGCGGAGGGGCTGATTGCGGCTGAGCCGGCGTTTGCGGAACGGATGCGGGAGTGTGCGGACGCGTTGGAGGCGGAGGTTGCGTGGGACCTGTTCGAGGTGCTCGGGGATGCCGGGGCGCTGGAGCGGGTTGACGTTGTGCAGCCGGCGTTGTGGGCCGTGATGGTGTCGTTGGCGCATTTGTGGCGGGTCAACGGGGTTGAGCCGCGGGCGGTTGTTGGGCATTCGCAGGGGGAGATCGCGGCGGCGGTGGTGGCGGGGGCGCTGTCGGTTGAGGACGGGGCGAAGGTGGTGGCGCGGCGTAGCAAGTTGATTGCGCGGAGGCTTGCGGGCAAGGGCGGCATGGTGGCGGTTAGGGAGTTGCCCAAGGATTCGCGGTTGTCGGTGGCGGCTATCAACGGGCCTGCGTCGATTGTGCTGTCGGGGGATTTGGAGGCGCTCGAGGGCGTTGAAGGCAGGCGGATCCCGGTTGACTACGCGTCGCATTCGCCGCAGGTTGAGGAGCTCCGCAGTGAGCTGATCAAGGCGCTTGAGGGCATCAGGCCTGGGCGGGCGGAGGTCGAGTTCTTCTCGACGGTGGATGAGAAGTGGGTCGATACGACCGAGCTCAACGCCGAGTACTGGTACCGGAACTTGAGGCAGACGGTGTTGTTCGAGTCGGCTGTCCGGACGCTTGCGGACCACGGGCATCGGAAGTTCATCGAGATCAGCCCGCATCCGGTGTTGACGGTCGCGGTCGAGGAGACGGTGGAGGGTGCTGCTGTCACGGGGACGTTGCAGCGGGACGATGGTGGGCCGGAGCGGTTTGTCAGGGCGCTCGCGGAGGCGTTCGTGGGTGGGGTGGAGGTTGGCTGGGCGGCGATGTTTCCTGGGGTGCGCAAGGTCAAGCTGCCTACCTACCCGTTCCAACGGCGGCGTTATTGGCTTGACGTGAACGACACGGGTGAGCCGGCAGAGGAAGAAGTCGAGGATCTGTTCGAGCTGGTGTGTGCGACGACCAAAGCTGTGCTCAGGCTTGAAGAGGACGAGTTCGATGCGGCGAAGTCGTTCAAGGACATGGGGTTCGACTCGCTGCTGTCGGTGGAGCTGCGGAATCGGCTGGCCAGGGCGACTGGGCTTCGGCTGCCGGCCGGCGTTGTGTACGACCAACCCCGTCCCGCCGCGTTGGCCGAGTTCCTCAACGGTGAAAGCACGACCAGGAAGACTGACTTCACCGAGGAAGTCAAGCTGGCTGACGACATTTGGCCGGTGGCCACAGTGATTAGCAAGCTCGAAGAGATCTTCCTGACGGGTGCGACGGGCTTCCTCGGGGCGTTCTTGCTACGGGATCTACTCGACCAGACGACAGCGCGGGTGCACTGCCTCATCAGAGCGAACGAAGCAGCAGAAGCGTTGGCGCGCTTGAAGAAGAACCTGGACTGGTACGGGTTGGCGGTCGACCTGGACCGGATTGAGATCGTCCGAGGAGACCTTGCGGAGCCGGCGCTCGGGCTCAGCGCAGAACGGTTCGACGAACTGGCGCGCACCATCGACGTCATTTACCACGCGGGCTCGCAGGTGAATTGGCTGTTTCCGTATCAGGAGCTGAAGGCAGCCAACGTCAAAGGCACGGAGGAGGTGTTGCGGTTGGCCGCGCGACATCGCGCGGTGCCGGTGCATTACGTGTCGACGACGGGTGTGTTCGGACGGGCTGGAGGTCCGAAAGCGACCGAGGCCGAGACCGGACCGGCGGAGGAGCTGCCGACGGGGTATCAGCAGAGCAAGTGGGTGGCTGAGCAGTTGGTGCGAGAAGCGCAACGACGCGGCTTGCCTGTCACGGTGTACCGCCCGGACACGGTGTGCGGCAGCCAGGACAGCGGTGCGTGCCAGGCCAACGACTTCGTCTGGCGCAGCCTCAAGGGTTGCTTGCAGGCGAAAGCCGTTCCCGTGGAAGCGAAGGCGCTGTTCACGATCGCGCCGGTCGACTACGTCAGCGCGGCCATCGTCGGACTGTCCCAACGGCCGGGCAACGCTACGTACCACTTGTACAACCCGAAACCCGTGAGCCTCAGCAACCTGATCCAGAAGCTGCGACAGCACGGTTATCGCCTCGATGAGGTGCCGAGAGAGCAGTGGGTGGACAAGGTCCGCGGTGATCCTGGCAACGCCGCGAACGCGCTGCTGGACGTGTTCACGGACATCACGCGGGCGGAAGAACTGCCCATCACCTACGACGTCGAAGACACCGACAAAGCGGGTTTCCCGTGCCCGGAGATCACTGACGAGCTGCTGGACACCTACATCCGGTTCTTCAAGGACACCGGCTATTTCCCACGTTGAAGGGAACACCATGTACGTCTTCACCTGCCTGTACCACCACCCGGCCGACCCGGAGGCGTTCGACGAACACTTCTTCGGCGTGCACGCGCCGTTGGCACGCAAGGTCGTCGAGCTCGGGTTGCGCGGGGCCACCGCCACGAAGCTCGGCCCGAACCCGGACGGCACGCCGCCGCCGTTTTACGTGAAGGTGGACATCACCGCGGACTCGGCTGAGGCGTTGCAGGCCGCGATGAGCACGCCGGAGGGGCAGGCCGCGCAGGCCGACATGGCGAACTTCGCCGAGGCCGGGTTCGTGTTGTTCACCGGCGAGGTCGTTGACGAGATCCTGCCGGGAGTTCGCTTCGGTGCTTGATCTCCAGCTTGCGGTAGACGCGCGTGAGGTGTTGTTCGACGGTGCTCGTCGTGACGAACAGCTTGCGCGCGATCTCCCGGTTGGTGTGGCCGTCGGCGGCGAGGGCGGCTACCCGGCGCTGGGCTTCGGTCAGTTCCTCCACCAGTTCGGCGGCGTCCGGAACGTCGGCGGGGAGCAGTGGGCGGGCGTCGCATTCGTGGGCGACGTGCCAGGCTCGCCGCGCGATCATCCGGGCGCGCGGGTGCTGGCCGAGGGCACCGCTCAGGTCGGCCAGGGCGTGTGCCAGGCCGACTCTGTCGCCGCGTTCGTCGAGGATCTCGGCGGACTCGGCGAGCATTCGGGCCGTGAGAGCGGGTTCGCTCACGGAGGCCAGCACGCGCAACGCCAGGCCGCTCGTGCGGGATCGCCTGCTGGTCAACGCCAGTTGGTCGACCAGCAGGTGCCGGGCTCGGTCGGGGCGGCCCTGACCGAGCAACGCCCGTGCGGCCTGCACGCGCCACGGCACGACGCCGGGGTGGTCCTGGCCCCACGCGCGCATCAGGTCACCGCACGCCCGGAAGTCGGCGAGCGCGGCCTCGTACCAGTCAGTGGCCAGGTGGTACTCGCCGCGCGCGTGGAGGTAGTGCAGCCCGAACCGGCTCTGCAGCGCGCCTTCCGGGACGGGCTGGGCGATGTGCTCGGCGGCCTCGACGTACCGGCCGGCCCTGGTGCACGCGAGGATCAGGCAGCTCAACGGTCCCACGACAGTGGTGCCCCAGGCGTGCGGGGGCAGGAGCCGGAACGCGACCCTCGCCAAACGTCGTGCGGCACGCAGATCACCTTGGCGCAGCGCGATCTCCGCCCGCAGGCTGCAGAACATCGCTTGCCACGCCAGGTGATCGCCGGACCGCTCCAGCAGCGTGTCGCACCACGCGGTCGCGCTGTCCAGATGATCGTTGTAGATGAGTGTCTGCAAAGCGAACACCGCGTCCCACGGCATGTCGCCGGTGAGCTGCACGCCCCGTAGGAAGGTTTCGGCGCGGCTGGAGGCGGACTCGTCACCACGCAGGAACAGGGTGAGCGGCGAGTCGGGGTGTTGCCGCCACCGGGTCAGTGCCGGATACGCGGAAGCCAGCCACAGCTCGACGTCCGGATCGTCCCGCACCAGATCGAGCGCCTCGTCGGCCCGGCCGTGCCACAGCAGCTGGCTGACCACCATCACCGTCGCGGAGCGATCGAGGTGCCCGGCCTGCACGGCCTCTCGCAACGCCGTCAGGTGGCGGCCGGCCGCGAGCGGGTTCGACCTGAACTCCAGCCGGGCGAGGTCCGCGGTGATCTCGGCCGTCTCCATCGGGTCCACAGAGGACTTCGTGGCGAGTTCGAGGCAGCGCGACGCGAACTCGGTCCGGCCGTGCCGCGCGGCCGTCCGCAGCACCGGCACGACCCACTCGTGCCAGCGCGGCGGCCCTTCGAGCAGGTGCCAGGCCACGACGTCGGCCGCCTTGCCCTGGTCGTGCAGCATGCGTGCCGCGCGGGCGTGCAGGCTGCCGCGCTCGGCCGGAGTGGCGTCCGCCAGCACGGTGTCCCGCGTGCCGGCGTGCCGGAACCTGCCACCGTCCACCAGGCCGGCCGCGGTGAGCACCTGGATGGCGTGGGTGATCGCGTGCGGGTCGACCCCGATCAGTCGGCTGATCGCGGTGGGCGTCGCGAACTCGCCGAGCACCGCGATCGCCCGCGCGGTGTGCCGGACCAGCGGACCGCCCCGGTGCAGGCACCGCAGCACGGCCTGGGGCAGGTCGTCGTCCGCCACGGCGCGCACCAGCAACGGATTGCCGCGGCTCAGCGCGTGAATCCGCCCGGCGTCGCGCTCGCCGAGCCACGCGGCGACACCGCGTTCGGTCAAGGGCTCCAGGACCACCGGTGCGCACTGCGGCAGACGGAGCAGCTCGATCCGGAACGACGACCGCGGTTGCGGGGACTCGGTGAGCAGGAACATCACCCGTGCCGACCGCAGCCGCCGGGCGAGCGACAGCAGGCAGTTCAGCGATGCCTGGTCGGCGAGGTCGACGTCGTCGATGCCGATCACCAGCGGCACCCGTTCGGTGAGTTCCAGCAGGCCGAGGCAGAGCACGTGCAGCGCGGGGCTCAGCAGCGCGGTCCGGTAGAGCACCGCGCCGATGAACCGGTGCCCGAGCGCCGAAACGGCCTTGTCGTGCAGGATCTGGCTGATCACCCCGAACCTCAGCCCGCGCTCGGCCCACGACCCGACCGCGCTGACGAAAGCCGCTCCCGCGAAGGCCACGCGCTCGCCGAACTCCTGCAGCAACGCGGTCTTCCCGCTGCCGAGCGCGCCGCTGACCAGCGCGATTCGACCCCGGCCCGCCAGGCAGTCGGCGAACAGCAGGTCGAGTCGAGCGAGCTGTTCTTCCCGTTCCACCAGTCGCATCAGCCGGTCCTCCTGGCGTCGCGCACCGCCGAGGTGGCTACGCCGTTGACGGAGAATGACTGGTTCTGAACCTAAAGTGACGACCTTGAGCTGTCACGGCATGGCATTGATTTGGCACTGATTGCCGGGGTGACCAGGCTGACGAAATCGACCGAAATCAGTCGCCCTTGGTGTCGCGGAAGATGATCCAGCGCATCACGCTGTACATGAACGCGGCCTCGCAGGCACCGGCGACGACGCGGGAGAGCAGGTACTGGACGCCGATCTCGGTCAGCGCGCTGCCGACGCCGAGGATGAACGCCAGGTAGTTGATCAGGATCGCCACCGCGTACAGGCCGGCCTGCGGGCCGACCGGGGCGTGTGAGCGGAAGTTGAGCGCGCGGTTGAGGACGAAGCTCAGGCCGAACGCCAGCACGTAGGCGATCGTGAAGGCAATCGGCACCGGCAGACCGAGGCCGCCGCGGAAGAAGGCCAGCAGCAGCAGGTCGATACCGAACGTGCACCCGTTGATCAGCGCGAAGCCGAGGAAGCTGGGGGCGATGACCTTGGACAGACCGAACGGCAGCCGCCGGACGACGACCTCCATGAGGTCGTGGAACCTCGTTCCGAGGTCTTTTTCGTTGGTGTTCAAGGTGGTCTGCTCGCCGCCGGTCATGGTCACGACAGTGCCACGATCGGACTAACGGAACCCGACGAAACGCCCACCCCTCGCCAGGCTGTCCGCGGGAGTTCAGCGGGCGTTCACCCTCCGCCACGACGTCGGGCTCATGCCGTGCAGCTTGCCGAACGTCCGGGCGAAGTAGCCGGCATCCGGGAACCCCACCTGCCTACCGATGTCACTGATCGTCAGCTCGGACACGGACAGCAGCCGCCGGGCCTGGACCATCCGGCGTTCGGTGATCCACTCCTGCACCGTGCGGCCGGTGCGCTTGCGGACCGTCGAGGTCAGGTGGCCGGGGGAGATGCTGATGGCCTCGGCGACCTCGCGCAGTGACAACGGTTCCGGGTAGCGCCGCTCGATCACGTCGAACACCTCGGCCAGTAGCGGTTCCGCGTTCTCGCGCAGGTCGCCGACGACGTCCGCGGCCAGCCTCGACACCCCGACCAGCAGCAGCACCAGGTGGGCGGACACGGCTTCCCGGTAGCCCTCGCGGCGCTGCGTCAGTTCGTCGTTCAGCGCTTCGATGCGGGAGGTCCACTCGTGACGGTCCGGTGGCGGCACTTTGAGCCGCAACGCGCCGATAGCGCCGCCGCGGACGAACGGGAACAGCAATGGATGGGTGCGCCACGCCAGGTGGGCGCCTGGGGTGTCCGGGCCGAGGGCGTCGGCGGTGAAGAACACGCTCCAGCCCTGCGCGCCGACGAGGTCGTCGGAGTAGGCCTGGCCCATGACGTCTCCGGGTGCGATCACGAACAGGTCGCCGGCCTTGACGTGCCGGACCTGTTTCCCGGTCCGCACGATGCCGCCGTCTGCGCGGAAGTAGGCCAGGCCGGGAAAGTCGTGCGAGTGCGCCTCGTGGGCGCCGTTGAAGCCGGCCGCGTGCCCCAGGGGCACGGCCGCCACGGACAGCTCGCCGGGCACAGGCTGCCATCTGTAGTTCGCCGGCTCGTCCCCGATCGGGACCGTTCGTCGGGCTCTCACCGTCAAATCATCCCACTCAAACCGTGGATCGGCACAGAAACCGTGGTGGTTGACCGGTCACAATGTAGGCATGGCCGAAACATCGTCCCAGGAACGGGACTACCTGCCCGGAATGGGCAAGCACTACCTGATGCCGCTGTACGACGTGATGCACTCGGTGTCCGGTCTCTCCCGCGTGCACGACCAGATGATCACGCTGGCCGGGTTGCGGGACGGCCAGCGCGTGCTCGATGTCGGGTGTGGAACCGGAAACCTGTTGCGCGCGACCGGAAAGCGGCACCGCAACGTCGAGCTGACCGGGGTGGACCCCGACCTGAAGATGCTGGCCAGGGCCGAGCGCAAGATTCGGCGCGCGGGACTCACCGCACAGCTGGACCGCGGGTTCGCGCAGGAACTGGCCTTCCCGGACGGGTCGTTCGACGTGGTCTTCTCCAGTCTGATGCTGCACCACCTGGAAACCCCGGCGAAGGACGAGATGCTGGCCGAGGTGCGCCGGGTGCTGCGGCCGGACGGTGTGCTGGTGCTGGCCGACGCCGTGCTGCACGACCACGGTCACGGCCACGGCAGGCGGAAACGCGGTGCGAGCGGGGACCTGCACATCCACCTGCGGGACAACGTCGGGGACGCGGTGGCGAAGCGGATCGCGGCGGCCGGGTTCACCGTGGAGCCCACCCGCGTGCGGAAGCTGCGGATGTTCGGAGAGGTGGGCATCGAGCTCGCGAGAGTCCACTAGCGACAGGTCCATTGTCGACCGATTGAGAACGCACAATGTTTCTTCGCTACCAACAGTTCCGGTAATTCTCGAACTTGAGGGATACGCGCGAATGAGAGCGTGTTCCCATCTAAGCTGCGCGCCGTGACAGATGCGACAGGAAGTCTGGTGGCGCAGCGCTACCGGCTGGTCCAGGTGATCGGCACCGGCGGGATGGGCCGGGTCTGGCTCGGCCGTGACGAGGTCATCGGCCGTGAGGTGGCCGTCAAGGAGCTGCTGCTGCCCGCCGGTCTCGACCCGCAGCAGCGGGCGTTGCTGTGCCAGCGCGCCATGCGTGAGGCGCAGCTCGCGGGTCACCTCAACCACCCCGGCATCGTCACCGTGCACGACGTCGTCGAGTACAACGGCGCGCCGATGATCGTGATGGAGTTCGTGCGGGGCGGTTCGCTGTCGGACGCCATCAAGGCCCAGGGCGCGCTGCCCGTCGACCAGGTCGCCTACGTCGCCACGTCGATGCTGGGCGCGTTGCGGGCGGCGCACCAGGCCGGGATCGTGCACCGGGATCTCAAGCCCGCCAACGTGTTGCTGTCCGGCGACCGGGTCGTGATCACCGACTTCGGCATCGCGCGGCTCACCGGCGACGTGCCGCTGACCACCGACGGTTCGATCGTCGGCACGCCCGCGTACATGGCGCCGGAGCAGGGCACCGGCGCGCCGATCACCCCGGCGACCGACATGTGGTCGCTCGGCGCCACCCTGTACGCCGCCGTGGAGGGCCGGCCCCCGTACCAGGGCCAGGACTTCATGACGACGCTGTCGATGCTGCTGACCCAGGAACCGCCACCCCCGGTGCGCGCCGGGCACCTGTCGTCGTTGCTGGGCGCGTTGCTGCGCAAGAACCCGGCCGAACGCGCGTCGGTGGACCAGGCCCTCGCGCTGCTCTCCGGTGCCCCGATGGTCGTGCCCGTCCCGGTCAGATCCGGGCCGAGCAGACGCACGTTGCTGCTGGCCGGTGCCGGTGCGGTGGCAGCTCTCGGCGGCGGCACGGCGTGGTGGATCACCTCGAGGAACAACAACGGCGAAGGTGCTCAGCTGCCGTCGACGAACGACAACAAGCTCGCCTCCAACCAGGAGGGCGGCTCCGAGCAGTCGACGACCTCGTCCGTGGCGAAACCGGGACGCCCGCAGGAGATCACCGAGCACATCCAGCTCACCGACCACAAGGCGTCCGTCTCGTCGATCGCGTGGACCCCGGACGGCAAGATTCTCGTCAGCGCCGAGGACGGTCTCGGCAGCGACGGCGCGGTCGTCCGCATCTGGGACGCCGCGGCGGGCAAGCTCATCGGCACCGTCCAGAACCCGGACGGGCCCGGCGGCGCGTCGGCGTGCGCGGTCGCGATCAGCCCCGACGGCAAGATCTTCGCGGCGGGCGGCAACCGGACCGGCGACAGCACCACGTACCTGTGGAACCTCGCCGACCGCACGCAGATCGGCACACTCGAGGACGCCAGGTCCATCATGAAGAGCCTGCGTTTCCACCCCGACGGCAAGACGATCGTCGGCCTTACCCACACCGGTCGCCTCAACGTGTGGGACGTGGCGACCCGCAAGGTCAAGATCGGCCTGACCGAAGCGAACGGCAGCAGCGAACTCGCGTTCAGCCCGGACGGCAAGATGCTCGCCTACGCCGGCACGAAGTACCAGGAGATCAAGATCGTCGACCCGGCGACCGGGAAGACCGTCCAGACCATCAACGACTCGACCGGCGACGGGGTGGCGTTCTCCCCGGACGGCAAGACGCTCGCGGTTCCCGACGACGACGGCAAGAACAGCATGCAGCTGTGGGACGTGGCGACTGGGCAGAGCAAGGCCGTGTTCGACCGGACCGAGGGCGACGACATCATCACGAAGGCCCTGTACCACCCGGACGGCAAGACGATCGCCACCTGGGGACACGGCAACGCGGTGCAGCTGTGGGACGTGGCGTCGAAGTCCGTCCGCGCCACCGTCATCGGTGCCGGTGCGAGGATCGAGGCGGTGGCGTTCGACCCGAAGGGCGAACGGATCGCCTGCGGTGGCGACGACAAGTCCGTCCGGATCTGGAAGCTGGAGCGTTAGAGGTCTTCCAGCTCGGCCACGTCGATGCCGTTGCGGTCCAGCGTGTCCGCGAACGCCTCGATGACGTTGTCGAGGATCCACTCGCACCTGGCCATCAACGCTGACCCCTCCGCGGTGCGGAAGGCGGGGATGGTCGGGGTGAGGCGGGCGGACATCGGCCATTCGTTGTCGTACTGCCAGAGCTCCGCGCTCGGGGTCAGGAGGATTCCGGCGTCTTTGAACACGCCGGGGTGGGTGGCGCTCGGGGTTCTGGTGGTCAGGACGAGCCATCCCGCCGCGATGCGGACCTTCTGTTCGCCTACGCGGTCGTAGAGGGTTTGTTCGGCCGGGATCTGGTGGTTGGTGAGGAGGGTGGCCACCTTCTGGGCCCACGATGTGATGGTCGCGGATCGTGCTGCCCAGGCTGCCGCGGCGGCTTCGTCGGCGCGCCTGCGTTCCTTCATGAACGTCACCAGATCATCCATGATCTTGACCGTAGCGGGTACTCCGTATGGACGTAACGGCCGTCTGCGCGAGGGCGATAGCCGGTCACCTGGCCGGCGTCGGTGTGGAGGTCGTCATGATTGCTCAACTGCGGCTGGCCAGCGAGATGCAGGAAGCCGAACGAGTGCTCGCACGCGTGGTGGAGCTCGAGCGGACCACCACGCCCGAGCTTCGGAGGCGACTGCGGGACCTTCTGGAGAAACTGACCGCGGTCGCGCGCGACAGCGACATGTGGGACCGGCTGGCGGACGCGGCGGCGGAACCGCTGCCGGTCGAACGGCTCAACGCGATGCTGGACTTCGCGACGCTCGACCTCGCTCCGATGCTGGAGGCGTTCGGTTACCGCGTCCCACCGAAGCCGTCCGCTCGGGACATGGTCGACAGGACCGTCAGTGCGTTGAAGGCAGCGCCGATGGACGGCGAGGACAGGCGGCGACGGGTCGAGGAAGCGCGACTGGACCTGCTGACTTTCGGGATGCGAGTGCGCAATCAGGTCGAGTCGACACCGCGCTACATCGGACCCAGCCGGGTGCGCTCGATTGTGCGGCGAGTTTGTGCTCGTGCGCGGGAGATCGCTCCCGTGGTGATCGCGGTAGGTGTGGCGGGAGTGTTCGCTGAAGACGTCGCGAACCACTTCGGCGTGTTCTTCAGCAAGAGCGCGGAGAAGCTGGTGGAGCTTGGTGTGCAGCCCATCGCCACGCTGGTCGCAGGTCTCGGGATGGGCTGGCGCGCCGTCGACCCGAACGAGCACCTGGATCCGGTCCCGCTGCATCTCACCGCGTTGTTCACGACCATCAGCGCTTTGCGTGCGTCTGACCGCGGCGAGGTGACGCATCCGTTCGTCCATGCGGAAGCCCTGAAGCACCATCTTCTGGATCAGACGCGGGCTCAGCCAGCGCTCGAGTTCGCCTTCGACAACCTTGATGCGGCGTTTGTCGCGCTGGCACGGGCTGGCCAGGAGGGAACCGCTCGGGCGGTGGCGGGTCTGGAGGCCGCGGCCTGGGAACTGCACGGCGCTTTGGACGAGCTCGGTCAAGATCAGTTCGTGCACGGCTCGGTCGCCGCATCAGCCCCGACCTCATCATCGGTGCGGCTGGAAATCGAGGAACGCATGGAGGAGGAAGCGCGGACGATCGATTCCGAGCCTGACACGACGTGGGGTCCGACCGCCTCCGTCTGACCTTCCCACCGCACAGTCCACTGTGGAGCGTTCCAGGTCGTGGGAACCCGCGAAACACTCCCGTCACATGCGCCTTGATCGGCTGAAACGCGGGCTCCCTAGCGTCGAGATCCATGACCGTTGACGAGGTTGTGGAGCGCGCGCCCGTCCCCGCTGCGTCCAAGGAGACGCTGGAGGACTACACCCTGCGGTTCGCGCCGCGGACCTATCGGCGCTGGACGCCGGCGGTCGTCGGAGCGTCCGCGCTCGGCGGGATCGCCTACATGGCGGACTTCTCGATCGGTGCCGGCATCGGGCTCACGCACGGCACCGGGAACGCGTTGCTGGCCATCGCGTTCGCGGCGATCGTCATCTTCGTCACCGGGTTTCCGCTGGCTTACTACGCGGCTCGGTACAACATCGACCTCGACCTGATCACGCGCGGGTCCGGGTTCGGTTACTACGGGTCGGTCATCACGAGCGTGATCTTCGCGAGCTTCACGTTCATCTTCTTCGCGCTCGAAGGCTCGATCATGGCGCAGGGCCTGCGGTACGCGCTGGGGTTGCCGTTGTGGCTGGGGTACGCGACGTCGACGCTGGTGATCATCCCGTTGGTGATCTACGGGATGAAGGTGCTGGCGAAGCTGCAGAGCTGGACGAACCCGTTGTGGTTGCTGCTGATGGTGGCGCCGTTGCTGTTCCTGGTGATCTCGGAGCCGGACTCGGTGAGCCGCTTTCTCGCTTACGGGGACAGCGGTGTCAACACCGCGGCGGTGATGCTCGGCGCGGGCGTGTGCCTGTCGTTGATGGGGCAGATCGGTGAGCAGATCGACTACCTGAGGTTCATGCCGCCGCGCACCGCGGAGAACCGGCGGGCGTGGTGGACCGCGGTGGTGCTGGCGGGGCCGGGCTGGGTGGTGTTCGGCGCGTTGAAGCAGGCGATCGGCGTGTTCATGGCGGTCTACGTGCTCGACGCGGTCGGGAAGGTCGCGGCGGTGGAGCCGATCGAGCAGTTCACCGGGGTGTTCAAGCAGTTCATGCCGGCGTGGCTGGTGGTGCCGCTGGCGCTCGTGCTGGTGGTGCTGAGCCAGGTGAAGATCAACGTCACCAACGCCTACTCGGGGTCGCTGGCGTGGACGAACTCGTTCACCCGCGTCACGAAGCACTATCCGGGGCGGCTGGTGTTCGTGCTGGTGAACCTGGCGGTCGCGCTGGTGCTGATGGAGGCGGACATGTTCAGCTTCCTGAACAAGATCCTGAGCTTCTACTCCAACTGCGCGATGGCGTGGGTCGTCACGGTCGCCACGGACATCGCGATCAACAAGTACGTGCTGAAGCTGTCGCCGAAGCAGCCGGAGTTCCGCAGGGGCATGCTCTACGCGGTCAACCCGGTGGGCGTCGGTTCGTTCCTCGCGTCGTCGATCCTGTCCATCTCCGTCTACTTCGGACTGTTCGGCTCGGCCGTGCAGCCCTACTCGCCACTGGTGGCGGTCGGCATCCCGATCGTGTTGACGCCGTTGCTCGCGGTGCTCACCCGTGGGCGGTTCTACCTGCGCCGCACCGATGACGGGATCGCGGAGCCGGTGCTGGACGCCGACGGGAACCCGAGCGGGACGCGGTACGACTGCGTGGTGTGCGGGGAGTCCTACGAGCGGCCGGACATGGCGGCCAGTGCGATCGGGGGAGAGATCTGCTCGCTGTGCCTGAGCACCGATCGCGACGGCCGCCACGTCCTGCCCGCGGTCAGCCCACTTCCAGGCTGACGCCCCACGCGTTGAGGATCGTGCTGATCGGCACGTAGTTGATGTACCGGGAGCAGTAGATGCCCTGCGCGTCCGGTGCGGTGGTGCCGCACGAGGTGGTCTGGGCGTAGTCGGTGTCCGGGCCGAGCAGGATGCCGCGCGCCTGCACGCCGTTGGACAGCTTCTTGAACATCGGACCGCCGCTGTCGCCCTGGCCGCCCATGATCCCGGAGGTCGCCTTCACCTGGATGACGTTGACCGTCACGCCGCCGAAGCTGATGTTCTGGCTGTCGTCGTAGACCTCACCGCAGTGCTCGCCGGTGCTGGAGCTCGAGTTGCAGACCGGGTCGCCCGGCCAGTTCGACGCGTAGTTCTTCACCGTCGAGGTCGAGTTGCTGTTCCAGGCGCCGCGGTAGACCTTCGCGGTGGTGGCCGGGGAGGCCGACGGGTCGATCATGAGCGAGTCGACGGCAGGGATGCCCGCGACGGACGCGCCGCCCGGTGCGATCTGCTGGCCGGCGCCGTCGGTCACCGCGGCGTTGGCGCCGGGGTCGCAGTGGCGGGCGGTGATCAGCTTGCCGACGCTGCCCTTGAGCACCGCGAAGCCGGACGTGCAGGAGCCGCCGCTGCCGTGGCGGATGCGGGCGCCGCCCTTCCACGGGGCGGCGTCGTTCGGACGTGAGTAGCCCTGGGGTGTGACGGCGCCATAGTTGATCTGGACGTCCTCGATGCCCGCGACCTGCTTCGCGTCGGCGGCCAGGGTGGAGAACGTGCCGGCGACGTTGACGTCGATGCCGCTGCCGTCCTGGCGCAACGACGTGGAGACGATGCCGAGCTGACGGCCGTACGCGCTGGTCTGCAGCTTGGTGCGGGCTGCCTCGGCCTGGGCGCGGGAGTACTTGGCACCGGGCACGATGGTGATGGAGACGCCGTTGGGCTTGGCGTCGGCGTAGCGCTGGACGTCGCTCGGGACGGCGCCGGACCAGCGGACCGTGATGGCGCGGTGCTGGTAGTCGGTGCGCTGGCTGGTGAAGCCGCGGTCGTGGCCGAGCTCGAAGATGCGGTCCGCGACCGGCGGGATGGCGTCGTCGGTGGACAGCGCTGCCGAAGCCTGGCCGGGCAGGACGGCGAGCAGTGTCCCGGCGGCCAGTGCGGCTGCCAGCAAAGGTCTGCGCATGGTGATCTCCCCCTTTGAACCGGACTTTCCGGTCGGCGCAGAGGACCACGCGGGGAAGTGTGATCAGCACCCCGGGATTTCCCCTGTTGCATCGCGGGCAAGATCGCGCTCCATCAGACAAACTGCACGTCATGCAGGAACTGGCCTTGCTCGCCGTGGCGGCGGTGCTGATCATCGTGGCGGTGTCGTACTTCGCGCCGAAGCTCGGCGTCGCGGCGCCCGTGCTGCTCGTGATCGTCGGCATGGCGTGCAGTCAGCTGCCCGGCGCGCCGCACATGTCCGTGGAGCCGGAATGGATCCTGACGGTCGTGCTGCCGCCGATCCTGTACTCGGCGGCGGTGAACGTGCCGGTCGTGGACTTCCGGCGCAACTTCGCGGCCATCGGGTCGCTGTCGGTGCTGCTGGTGGCCGTGTCGGCGTTCGGGACCGGGCTGCTGATCTGGTGGCTGCTGCCGGAGATCGGGTTCGCGGCGGCGTTGGCGCTCGGTGCGGTGGTCAGCCCGCCGGACGCGGTCGCCGCCACCTCGATCGGCAAGAAGCTCGGCCTGCCACCACGACTCGTGACGATCCTCGAAGGCGAGGGGCTGGTCAACGACGCCACCGCGCTCGTGCTGCTGCGCACGGCCATCGTCGCGATCACGGCCAGCGTGTCGTTCGGCGGGGCGGTCGGCGACTTCGCGTTCGCCGTGTCCGTGGGTGTGGTGATCGGGGCGGCGGTCGGCCTGGTCTCGGTGTGGGCGCGGTCGCGGATCCAGGGTCAGCCCGTGCTGACGACCGCGATCTCGTACGTCGTGCCGTTCCTCGCGTTCATCCCGGCCGAGGAGGTGCACGCGTCCGGCGTGATCGCCGTGGTCGTGGCCGGCCTGATCACCGGACATCTGAGCGCCAGGAAGTTCGCCGCGCACGACCGCATCTCCGAACGCACGAACTGGCGCACGATCCAGCTGCTGCTGGAGAACGGCGTCTTCCTGCTGATGGGCTTCGAGCTCACCTCGGTCGTCAACGACGTGGCGAAGGAAGGCCTGGCGCAGACCCTCGTGATCGGTCTGCTGGTGACGCTCGCGCTGGTCGTGCTGCGCGGGGCGTTCGTGATCCCGCTGATCGCATTGCTGCGCCGTCAGCAACGCCGCGCGGACGCGTTCGCCGACAAGATCGAGTCCTTTCTGGACCGCTTCACCGCACGAGGCCCTCGTCCCGGCGACGAGAAGCGGTACGACCGGGGAGTCCGCGCGCTGCAACGCAAACAGGCCGACGTGGCGTTCTACGCGAGCGAAGGACTCAGCTGGCGCGGGGGCGCGGTGCTCGCGTGGTCGGGGATGCGCGGCGTCGTGACGCTGGCCGCCGCCCAGACGTTGCCCACGGATCTGCCGCACCGCACGGAACTGATCCTGATCGCCTTCACGGTCGCGATCGTCACGCTGGTCGTGCAGGGCGGCTCGCTGCCGCTGGTGATCCGGTGGCTCGGCGTCCGGGGCAACGACGACGAACACGAACGCCGGGAGTACGCGCGGCTGGCGGGTGAGCTGATGACCGCGACCCACAGCTTCCTGGGCAATCCGGAGCTGTGCCGGGAGAACGGGCAGGAGTTCGACTCCGAGCTGCTGGAGCAGACTCGGGAACGCACGCTCGCGATGAGTGAGGGTGTCGAGAAGATGTTCGTCGAGCAGGATCCGGACAGTGCGATGCATCAACGCCGGGAGCTGCAACGGTTGATGATGGAGGCGCAGCAGAACGCGTTGCTGGATGCGCGCGCCAGTGGGACTTACGCGTCGCACACGCTGGAGCGGGCGCAGACGTTCATCGACAGTCAGACGGCTCGGTTTCTTTAGCGGCGGACGGCGCCGGCCGGAAGTCGGGGGATCGGGCGGCGGGTGCGCGACCGGGCCTTGGGTTTCGGTGGCGATGGGAGAGCGGGTGGCTCAGCCACATAAGTGACCGCCATTAACCAGCACACGACGAGCAGTTGCACGCCCAGCACGAAGTCGAGCCTGGTGAGGCCGACGATGTCGGTGGGAACGAACACCTGGCGCAGTGCGATGAGAGCGAGCAGTGCAGCGGCGAGTTCCATCGCCGCTGAGGTGTCGTTCGTGCCGCCGCGCCGGCGCCGGGTGCGGACGAAGAAGCTCAGCCCGATCACTGCTGGCATCAGGCTGATGGAGTAAATGAATGCCCAGTAGGCCCAGCCGCGACTGAAACCACCTTTGATGACAGCAGGAGAGTATTTCTTTGTGCTCGTGACAACCGCGTTGGTGCCGAGGTTCCACTGCCCGAGCCGTTCATCGACCGCGATGCCGAAGGTGACAGGCAGGACGGATCCCTGCCAGACGGGTAGTGGAACCGAGGCGTTCGCATGCCGTGGTGGTGTGGCAGCGACGCCTGGGCCTGTGCGGACATCGAGGTAGAGAGCGAAGGTATAGGTGTCGTTGGGAAACTGTGACGGATCGGCGTGCAGAGGAATGGATACGCTCACACTGCTCGAGTTTTCGGCCGCCTGCGGATTCACTACGTGACGCAGCGGAAAATAGATCGTCTCGTGCCTGAGCGAAGCGTCGCCAATGTAGATCAGCAGCTTCGCGTCGACGAACTCCGCTCTGAGGACTCCGTTGGTCTGTTCAACTGACAGGCCGTTCGCATCAACGAACGTCGGTCTGTCATCCGGCTCGCTTGGTAGAAGCGTCAACGTGCCTTGGAGCCGACGCTCTATCGGATTCAAGCTGGTCGCGGTCAGAAGGAAACGAAGCGGTGGAACCGGCTGGGCAGAGCGGTACATGCCGACGTACTCGAAGACCCAACGTCCGAGATGATCGCGATCTGGCGGCCGTGCGAGATGCATGATCCCGGCGATGAAGGCGATGGTTGCCAAGGCGAAAGCGACTACTCGGACAACCGTGGCACCTCGCATGTGATCTCACGTCGCGCGGCGGGAGTCCGGTGTTACGTCAGAACGGGTCGTTGCCGACCTTCGCCTGCACGTCCACGGTGTTCCGCGGCGACGCACCGAGGGTCAGGCGAGAGACGATCCGATACCGGTCCCCCCGGTAGATCGAGTGCACGTACTCGACCTGCCGCCCCTCCTCGTCCGTCGTGAGCCGCTCGAACAGCAACGCCGGCGCGAGCTCCGGTACGCCGAGCAGTGCGGCCTCGGACTCGTTGGTCACGGTCGGTTCGATCGACTGCACCGCGTCCCGGACGTGGACGCCGTGCTCGCGCAGGCGTTCGTAGAAGTCGCCGGACTCCATGTCGTGCAGCGTCAAGGCTGGCGCGATCAGGGCGGGGACGTGGAGGTACTCCAAGGCCATGGGTTCGCCGTCGACGAGGCGCAGGCGGGCGATGTAGTGGATCTCGGCGGCGGGGGAGAGGTGCAGGCGGCGGCCCACTCTGGCGCCTGCTGGGATGCGGGCGTGTTCCAGGACTTGTGAGGACCAGGTGCCGGAGGCTTGGGGGAGCGACATGGAGCCGGTGTCGGAGACCATTTCCTGGGTGATCTTGGCGCGGGCCACGAAGGTGCCGCGGCCGTGCTGGCGGACCAGGAGGCCGGTGTTGACGAGTTCTTCCACGGCTGAGCGGACGGTGGGGCGGGACACCGAGAGTTGTTGGCACAGCACGCGTTCGGCGGGGATCGGGGCTCCCGCCGGGTGGGTCTCGATGAGTTCGAGCAGGTAGTCGCGGACCCGCTCGCGCTTGAGGATCGCTTCGGCCATGCCTCTCCGCTTCGTCGGCGGCCAGTATCGCATACCAGTGGTAAGTAACCAGTCTGAGCAAGATCGGGAGCGCTCTCACGCGTCCGAGCAGGGTATTGACCTGACAAGTGGTCTATGCCACTTTCTACCCACTCCATTGGACCTGACCAATTGGTCACATCCCAGCGAGAGGTGAGTCGTGTCGCGCTCCGCTGCCTTGCTCGTTCTGGCGCTTGCCCTGTCCGCCTGCGGCACGTCCGCGGGAGGGGGTGATGAGAAGCAGGAGATCACCGTGTGGCTGATGAAGGACACGGCCACCGAGGACTTCGTGACGAGGTTCGAGAGCGAGTTCGAACGCGATCACGCGAACCTCGACCTGAAGATCCAGATCCAGGAGTGGAACGGCATCACGCAGAAGGTGACCAGTGCGCTGGCCAGCACGGATCCGCCGGACGTGATCGAGGTCGGCAACACCCAGGTCGCCCAGTATGTGGCCAGCAAGGGTGTCACGGACCTGTCCGGCAAGAAGGGCGAGCTGCAGGGTGACGACTGGATTCCCGGTCTGGCCGAACCCGGTGCGGTGGACGGTAAGCAGTTCGGCGTGCCGTTCTACGCGGCGAACCGGGTGGTGATCTACCGCAAGGACCTGTTCGAGGCCGCCCAGGTCGCTGTGCCGAAGACCCGCGAGGAGTGGCTCGCGGCCACCGCGAAGCTCGACCAGGGCGACCAGCAGGGCATCTACCTGCCTGGCCAGAACTGGTACACGCTGTCGGGCTTCGTCTGGGACGAGGGCGGCGACCTCGCCGCGCAGGACGGCGACAAGTGGAAGGGTTCGCTGAACACGCCGGAGGCGTTGGCGGGCATGGACTTCTACCAGAAGCTGCAGGCGCTGGGTGACGGGCCGAAGGACTCCGACGAGGCCAAGCCGCAGCAGACGGACGTGGTGGCGGGCGGCAAGGTCGCGCAGTTCATCGCGGTGCCCGGCGCGGCCAAGCTCGTCACCAAGGCGAATCCGGCGCTCGAGGGCAAGATCGGGTTCTTCCCGATTCCCGGCAAGACGGCCGACAAGTCCGGCGCGGTGTTCACCGGCGGGTCCGACCTGATCATCCCGCTCGCGTCGAGCAGGCAGGACGGTGCCTACGAGGTCGTCAAGGCGCTCGCCGGCGAGAAGTGGCAGGTCGAGCTGGCCAAGGCGATGAACTACGTGCCGAACCGCAAGTCGCTCGCGAAGGACGTCGGCGGCGACCCCGGCACGGCGGCGATGGCGGTCGGTGCGGCCAACGGGCACGCAACGCCGAACTCGCCCAACTGGGCGGCGGTCGAGGCGCGCAACCCGATCAAGGAGTTCCAGACGGCGGTGCTGACCGGCGCTGATCCGAAGACAGCGGCCGCGAGGGCCGACGAGGTCATCACTCAAGCGTTGAACTCGGGCAATTGACTTCCTACCCCTCGCGAACGAGGGGAGTCCTACGGCTCGCGCCGTGGGGTTTCTGCTTCGTCGCCGACTGCCCGCCCGGAGGGTTCCGTTGAGGTCTTACATCGGCTCCACAGACTGTCACCGCCAGCCCGGCGGCCAGGATGTTGCGTGCCGCGTTCACGTCCCGGTCATGGGTCGCGCCGCAGGCACAGGTCCAGGTGCGCACGTGCAGCGGCATGGTTGCCGCGAGCGCGCCGCAGGCAGAGCACAGCTTGGACGACGGGAACCAGCGATCCACGGTGATCACTTGTCGTCCGTACCAGCTCGCTTTGTACTCCAGCAGTTGGCGGAACTGCCGCCAGCCAGCGTCACCGATCGCGCGGGCCAGGCGGTGGTTGCCGACCATGTTGGACACGGCCAAATCCTCGATCACGAGCGTTTGGGTTTCACGCACGAGCCGAGTAGTGATCTTATGCAGGTAGTCCGCGCGCCGGTCGGCGGACCGGGCGTGCAAGCGAGCGACCTTCATGCGGGCCTTGGCCCGGTTGTTGCTGACCTTCTGCTTGCGGCACAAGGCCCGCTGAGCCTTCGTCAGCGCCGTTCGGTCCCGGCGTTCGTGCCGGGGATTGCCGATCTTCTCCCCGGTCGACAGGACCAGCAGGTGATCGAGGCCGACATCGATGCCCACCACCGCCTTCGTGGCGGGCATTGGCGTCACGCTCGGGTCCTCGCACAGCAGGGACACGAACCAGCGCCCGGCCGGGTCCCGCGACACGGTCACGGTCGACGGCATCGGCCCCTCCGGCAGCGGCCGGGACCAGCGGATGTCCAACGGCTCGGCCATCTTTGCCAGCGTCAACGCCCCGTCACGCCACCGAAACGCCGAACGCGTGTACTCCGCCGAGGCACGCGACTTCTTCCGCGACTTGAACCTGGGGTACCGGGCACGCTTGGCGAAGCAGTTCGTGAACCCGGCCTGCAGATGCCGCAACGCTTGCTGCAACGGCACCGCCGATACTTCGTTGAGGAACGCCAGTTCTTCTGTGCGTTTCCAGGCGGTCAGCAACGCCGACGTGGCCTCGTAACCGACCCGCTCACCGCGCAGCGTCCACGCCTCCGTGCGGGCCTGCAACGCCAGGTTGTACACCTTGCGAACACATCCGAACGTGCGCGACAGCTCGTCAGCCTGCGTCGCTGTCGGATAGAAGCGGAATCGAAACGCCCGCTTCACCTGACCACTCACCTTCCACAAACTACCAAATCGTTGTGTGGCACCACGCGGGTGGGTCATGTACGCCGTGTCGTCTTAGTAGCGACACGGCTGTCGCAGTCCTGCTCCGCAGGGGGCCGATTCCACCCCGTCCTGAAGTGCTGTGTCTCCTCGGAGGACTTCAGATGACGCTCCTGGCCGAGCGGCCGGTGCAGGCGACTGCGCCGGCCGCGCCCAGACGCCGCAAGCGCCCGATCCTGCCGTACGTGCTGATCGCGCCCACACTGCTCGCTACGGCGTACTTGCTGCTGTACCCGCTGGTGCGCAACGTGATCATCTCGTTGCAGGAGTTCGGACTGCCGCAGCTGGTGCGCGGCGACGCGAAGTTCGTCGGGCTCGCGAACTACGTCAAGGTGCTGTCCGATCCCGAGTTCTGGGGCGTCGTCAAAAGGACCCTGTGGTTCACCGCGATCAACGTCGTGCTGATCATGGTTCTGTCCACTTTGGTCGCACTGCTGCTGATCCGGCTCGGCAGGTGGCTCAGGCTGCTCGTGATGGGCGGCCTCGTGCTCACCTGGGCGACGCCGATCATCGCGGCGACCACGGTGTTCCAGTGGCTCTTCCAGTCGCGGCTCGGCGTCGTGAACTGGGCGCTGGTGGCGATGGGCTTCGAGGAGTACCGGGACTACACGTGGTTCGCCGACGGCGAGGCGACGTTCGGGATCCTCGTGACGCTGATCGTCTGGCAGTCGATCCCGTTCGCGGCGCTGTCGCTGTACGCGGCGATGATCACCGTGCCGCAGGAGCTGTACGAGGCCGCGCGGATCGACGGCGCGGGTGCGTGGCGGGTGTTCTCGACCATCACGTTTCCCATGCTGCGCGCGATGTTCGGCCTGATCACGTGCCTTGAGGTGATCTGGGTCGTCAAGGCGTTCGTGCAGATCTGGGTGATCAGCCAGGGCGGTCCGGGGCAGGCCACGACGACGTTGCCGGTGTACGCGTTCCAGGTCGCGCAGTCGTTGCAGCGCTACGACCTGGGCGCGGCCGTGTCGATGCTCATGGTGGTGCTGCTCGTGCTCGCGCTGCTGGCGTACTTCCGCCAGCTCTACCGGCAGGAGCGGGAAGCATGATCGGCCGGATCTCCCGGACCACGGCGGCGCTCGTCGTCTTCGTGATCTCCGTGTTCCCGGTGTACTGGATGGTGCTCACGGCTTTCAAGCCCACCAAGGACATCCAGGGCGCGACACCGACGTTCTTCCCGGCTTCGGTCACGTTGGACCACTTCGGCACGGCGATCGCCGCGAAGGGGTTCTTCTCCTTCTGGCGCAACAGCCTTCTGGTCGCGGGCGGGGCGGTGCTGCTGGCGCTGCTCGTCGCGCTGCTGGCGGCGTTCGCCGTTGCGCGCCTGCAGTGGAAGGGGCGGAGGGCGTTCGTGCTCATGGTGTTCGTCGCGCAGATGACGCCGTGGGAGGCGTTGCTCATCCCGATCTACGTGATCGCCAGGGACACCGGCATGCTCGACACGCTCTGGATGCTCACGCTCGTCTACTTCATGATGACGCTGCCGTTCACCATCGTCACGCTGCGCGGGTTCCTGGCGGCGATCCCGGTCGACCTGGAGGAAGCCGCGCAGGTCGACGGCTGTTCGCGCGGGCAGGCGTTCCGGCGGGTGGTGTTCCCGCTGCTGGCACCAGGGTTGCTGGCGACGTCGCTGTTCGGCTTCATCACCGCCTGGAACGAGTTCGCCTTCGCCAACGTGCTGATCATCAAGGACCAGGACGACCGCACGCTGCCGGTGTGGCTGTCGTCGTTCAACAACACCTTCGGCACCGACTGGGGCGCCACGATGGCCGCCTCCACGCTGTTCATGCTGCCGGTGCTGCTGATCTTCATCGTGCTGCAGGGCCGGGTCACCACGGGGATCGTCGGAGGGGCGGTGAAGGGATGATCGTCCCGCAACCGAGCAGGGTCGTGCGGCGCGGCAAGGGCTTCACGTTCGGCAGCGGTACGAGCGTGCGCGTCACGCCCGGTGCGGAGCAGGCGGCCAGACTGCTCCGCACCTCCCTGCGGCCGGCCACCGGTCTGCCGTTGCCGATCGCGGACCACGGCCAGATCGTCATGGCGCTCGACGCCAAGCTCGTCGGGCTCGGCGCGGAAGGTTACGCGCTGACCGTGAACGAACACAGCGTCCTGTTGCGCGCCGCCACCGCAACAGGCCTGGCTCACGGCGTGCAGACGATCCGTCAACTCCTGCCCGTCGAGGCACTCCGGACGAGTCGCGTGTCCGAAGTGGACTGGACATTGCCCGGCGTCGACATCCGGGACGTGCCGAGGCTGCCGTGGCGCGGGTTCATGCTGGACGTCGCCCGGCACTTCCAGCCGGTCCACGTGCTGCGCAGGTTCATCGACCTGATGGCCCTGCACAAGCTCAACGTCCTGCACCTGCACCTGACCGACGACCAGGGCTGGCGCATGCCGATCCCGAGCCACCCGCTGCTGACCTCGGTCGGCGGCTGGCGCGACGAGACCAACGGCGACGGCGTGCCCCACGGCGGCGTCTACACCCGCGGCGAACTGGAAGGACTCGTCGCGCACGCGGCCGAGCGCGGCATCCGGATCATGCCGGAGATCGAGATGCCCGGTCACGCCCGCGCGGCGCTGGCCGCCTACCCGGGCCTCGGCGTCGCCCCGGAACCGTTGCCGGTCTGGACCCGCTGGGGCATCAGCGATGCCGCGCTCGGCCTGCACGCGATCGGGTTCGTCCGTGAGGTGCTGGCGGAAGTCCTCGAAGTGTTCCCCGGCGAGCACGTCCACCTCGGCGGCGACGAATGCCTGCTGCCGAAAGACGTGCACGGCCGGTTCCTCACGCAGGCCGCCAAGTACCTGCTCGACCGCGGCCGCGTCCCCGCCGCGTGGGAACCGACGGGCGACCCGCGTTCCGTCGTGATGCCGTGGAAGGACGAGACCCAGGCGGCGAAAGCGCTGGAACAGGGCCAAGGCGTCGTGATGACCCCGCACACCTCCACCTACCTCGACTACCCGCAGTCGGACGGCGCGCACGAACCACCCGGCCAGCCCGGTTTCGTCGTGACCACCCGGGACGTCTACCGGGTTCCGCTGCCCGACGGTGTGCTCGGCGCCCAGTGCCAGCTGTGGACCGAACACGTCCGCACCCGAGAACACCTGGAATACCTGGCCTTCCCGCGTCTGGTCGCACTGGCCGACACCCTCTGGTCGCAGCGACCGGACTGGGAGGGCTTCACCACACGGATGCGCTACCACGCATCAAGGCTCGCCGCACTGTCCATCCCTGCCGAAGTGAGGAGAGAACCTTGCGAGCACTCATAGCCGTTTCCTGCGCGGCCCTGACGGTGGCCGCGATAGCGGTGGCGCCGAACGCCTTCGCGGCCGACGCGATCACCGCCCAGTACCGGACCAGCGCGTCCGGTGCGACCACCGACCAGGTCGAACCGTGGTTCAAGCTGGTCAACTCCGGTACCACGAGCGTGCCGCTGTCCGACGTCAAGATCCGCTACTACTTCCGCAGCGAGACCCCTGACGTCGGCTACCGGTTCGCCTGCTCGTGGGCGGTTCGCGGCTGCGGCAACGTCACCGGCCAGTTCGGCACGCTGACCGGAGGCTCGGCCGACCGCTACCTGGAGGTCGGGTTCACGAGCGGCGCCGGAACCCTGGCGCCCAACCAGGACTCCGGCGACCTGCAGCTGCGCTTCTACCGGACGAACTGGAGCCAGATCAACCAGTCCGACGACTACTCGTTCCGCGGCGACAGCACGTACTCGCCGTCGTCGAAGGTGACCGTCTACCGCGGCAGCACCCTGCTGTGGGGCACCCCGCCCGGTGGCAGCCCGCCCACCACGACGACGACCACGACCACGCCGCCGAACCCCAACGGCCCCAAGATGTTCGACGACTTCAGCTACACCAGCTCGAGCGACGCGCGGATCGGCCAGCGCGGCTGGACGGTCCGATCGGGCGGCGGCGGCCCCGGCGTGCCCGGCGCGACCTGGGACCCGTCGCGGGTGACGTTCCCGACCGTCGACGGCCAGAAGGTGATGCGCCTCGACTCGTGGAACAACGGTTCCGCGGCGAGGCAGACCGAGATGTTCCACCAGCGCAAGTTCTTCGAGGGCACCTACGCGTCCAGGGTGAAGTTCAGCGACGCGCCGGTCTTCGGCCCGGACGGCGACCACGTGGTGCAGACGTTCTTCACCATCACCCCGCTCGACGCCCCGATGGCGCCGAACTACGGCGAGATCGACTTCGAGTACCTGCCCAACGGCGGCTGGGGCGAGCCGGCCAACATCATGTACGAGACGACCTGGGAGACCTACCAGAACGAGCCGTGGGTCGCCGACAACATCCACAACGAGCAGCGCGCGAGTTACAACGGCTGGCACGACCTGGTTTTCCAGGTCGCGAACGGCCGGGTGAAGTACTACATCGACGGCACGCTGGTCGCCGACCACGGCGACAAGTACTACCCGGAGACGCCGATGTCGATCAACTTCAACCTGTGGTTCATCTCGGGTGGGTTGCAGGGCAGCAGTGCCGAGCGGGCCTACCAGCAGGAGGTCGACTACGTGTACTTCGCCAAGGACCAGGTGTTGAGCCCGGCTCAGGTGAAGACGGCGGTGCAGAGCTACCGCAGCTCCGGTGTGGAGCACGTCGACAACGTGTGAGCAGGTGGGGCCGTCCACCGGGAAACCTCAGCGGTGGACGGCCCCGCGGTCAAGTGGTGATGCTCAGGAACAGTTCGTCCTGCTGCCGGCGTTGACCAGGTAGCTGGAGTGAGTGAACCCGACGGTGTTGGTGTTGTGGGCCAGGACGATGTCCCAGTAGATGCCGCCGTTGGTCACCCAGCAGAGCGTTGCGAGGTTGTTGGCGTTGGCGACCACGTCGTAGGCCCAGTCCTCCTTCGGGTACAGGTGTACCCAGGCGGGGTTGTACTCGGCGTGCAGGGCGGTCGACTGACCGATGTCGCTGCACCATCTCTGTGACTTCACCGAGAGGTTGTAGGCGTGGGTCCAGCCGACGAACTTCTTGTCGTGGTCGAGGACGAGATTCCAGGTCTCTCCGTCCGTGCCCCAGTCCTTGCAGATGGTGGCGATGTCGGTGCCGAAGTTCAGCTCCAGGTGCTCGCCGTAGAGCGGGTTCGGCCGGAACCGGATCCAGGTAGGCGCCTGGAGGATGCCGGTGGCCTCACCGATGCCCATGATGGTGACGTCATCCTGGGCTGGTTTCTGGTCTGGTTGCGCTGCGCCCGCAGGAGCGAGGACGAGCAGCGCGGCGATCGCGGCGAACAAGGACAGCACGGATTTCAGCGTTCGATTCAAGAGAACTCCCCCGAGATCTCATGGACAGGGGAGACAACTCTTGTTGATGTCAACGACCTCCGTCTAAACCTGAGTTTATGGGGTGCTGCGGGATCACGCGTCTACCTGCGGCCCCAGTTGCACTTGGACCGGGCACCGCTGCCGTCAGCCCAGCAGTTTGTCCAGGGTGATAGGCAGATCGCGGACCCGTACACCGGTGGCGTGGTGGACGGCGTTCGCGATCGCGCCGGCCACCCCGACCATGCCGAGCTCGCCGATTCCCTTGGCCCCCAGCCCGCTCACCAACGGGTCGGGGCGGTCGATGAACCGGACGCCGATCTTCGGGATGTCGGCGTGCACCGGCACCAGGTAGGACGCGAGGTTGGCGTTGGAGAAGCGGGCGGTGGCGTGGTCGATCTCGGTGGCCTCCAGCAACGCCTGGCCGATGCCCATGATCACCGCGCCCTGGATCTGGCTGCGGGCGGCCTTGGCGTTGACGATCGTGCCCGCGTCCATCACCGACAGCCAGCGGGTCACGCGTGGTTCGCCGGTCAGCCGGTGGACGCGTACTTCGCAGAAGTGTGCGCCGAACGAACGGTAGCCGTGCTCGGGATCGACGAGTTGCGGTGAGCTGCCGACGGCTTCCACGCCGGCGACGTCGCACGTGCTGAGCAATGTGCCGAAGCTCATGGTCAGCCCGCCGCCGGACACGCTGCCGTCGCGGTAGGTCACTTCCTTGCCGTGGAACGGGGAACGCGGGTTCGTGACGGCGAGGGTGATCAGCTCGGCTCGGGCTTTGGCGGCGGCGTCCTGGACTGCGGGGCCGTTGCTGCAGGTGGAAACCGAGCCCCCGGCGTTGGCCGCGGCGGGGGAGGTGGAGTCGCCGAGCTCGGGGTGGATGCGGTCGACCGGGATGCCCAGGGCGTCGGCGGCGAGGATCGCGAAGACCGTGTACTGGCCGGTGCCCAGGTCGGCTCCGGTGCCGGACACGGTGGCCGTGCCGTTCGCGACGAGCCGGACCTTCACGGATGCCTTGTCGCGCCAGGCGGCGTAGGTCGCGGTGCCCATGCCGGTGCCGACCAGCCAGTCGCCGTCCTGGGTCGCGCGGGGTTGCTTCGGGCGGCGTGACCAGCCGAACTCCTCGGCGCCGAGGCGGTAGCACTCGTCCAGGTGCTTGCTGGACCAGGGCTTCTTCGTGTTCGGCACGACGGTCGCGTAGTTGCGCCGCCGGATCTCGAGCGGGTCGAGGCCGAGCCGGCCGGCCAGTTCGTCCATCGCGCTCTCCAACGCGAACGAGCCGTTCGCCTCGGCCGGTGCGCGCATCACGGTGGCCGCGCCGAGGTTCAGCGGTACGACTTTCTTGGTGGTGCGGAGGTTCGGGCTGGCGTAGGTGGTCTGCACCCAGCCGGCCGGGTTCTCCGAGAAGTTGCCGGCCAGGCCGCGGCTGGAGACGCCGTCGTTGGTGATCGATGTCAGGGTGCCGTCTTCGTTGCACGTCAACGAGATCGTCTGTTTGGTCAACGGACGGTGGCCGGCGAGTGCGAACACCTGCTCGCGGGTCAGCACGGCTTTGACCGGACGTCCGAGGGCTCTGGCCGCCGCGCACGCCAGCGGTACCTGCGCCCAGTTGCCCCACTTGCCGCCGAAGCCGCCGCCGACGTGCGGGCTGAGCACGTGGATCTTCGCCGGGTCCACGCCCAGCGTCTCGGACAACCGCTTCTGCACGAGCAACGCGCCCTGGGAGGTCGAGTAGACCGTGAGGCGGTCGCCGTTCCAGGTCGCGACGGTGGCGTGCGGTTCCATCGCGCAGTGGTGGTGCACAGGTGAGGTGTAGTCGGCGGTGAACGTGACCGCGCCCAGCGTCTGAGTGCCGAGTATCTCTTCGACTTCCTCGAGCTTTTGCGCAGTGCGGCCGGGGAACTCCGTGACGTGCGGAAGCTGCTGGTAGGTGGCGGTGACGAGGCCGGCCGCGTCACGTGCCTGTTCCCACGATTCGGCGACGACGAACCCGATCGGCTGGCCGAAGTAGCGCACCTCCTTGTCCTGCAACGGAGGGAAGCGCTCGTCGTTCTGCTCCTGGACGTACGCGAACAGCTTGAGCGGGTTGAACGGCGTGTACACGGCCAGCACGCCGGGGGAGGCGAGCGCGGCGGTGGTGTCCATCGCGGTGACAGAGCCCTTGCCGATCGTGCTGGTGACGAGGTAGCCGTAGGTGACGCCAGCGATCTTCGTGTCGGCGGCGTACGGCGCCGCGCCGGTGACCTTGATGCGGCCGTCGACCCGGTCGACGGACTGTCCGATCGGTGTCTTCATCGCACACCCGCCACGTCGAGCAGCGCCCTGACGATCGTGCGTTTCAACAGGCTCGTTTTGAACGTGTTGTGCGCCAGCGGTCGTGCACCGTCCACAGCGGACTCAGCGGCGTCGGCGAACGTCCTTTCCATCGCCACGCCGCCTCGGAGAGCCTCTTCGACGGCTCGTAGTCGCCACGGTCTGGTGCCCACTCCGCCCGCGGCGAGCCGGACGTCCTGGATCACGCCGCGTTTCAGGTTGATCGCGGCGGCGACGGACGTGAGCGCGAACTCGTAGGACTGCCGGTCGCGGATCTTGAGGTACGTGGAGTTCCGCGCCCAGGGGAGCACCGGCACGACCACCTCGGCGATCAGCTCGCCGGGCCCGAGCACGTTCTCCTTCTCCGGTGTGCTGCCGGGAAGCCGGTAGAAGTCCTCCAGTGGCACCGTGCGGTCGCCGTCCTCGCTCCTGAGCACGACCTGGGCTTCCAGTGCGACGAACGCGACGGCGACGTCGCTGGCGTGGGTGGCGGCACAAGAGTCGCTGGTGCCGAGGATCGCGTGGCCGCGGTTCACCCCGGTGAGCGCCGGGCACCCGCTGCCCGGACTCCTCTTGTTGCACGCCGACGTGACGTCGCGGAAGTAGTCGCATCGGGTGCGCTGCATGAGGTTCCCGCCGATGCTCGCCATGTTCCGCAGCTGGCCGGACGCGCTGAGCAGCAACGCGCGGGAGATCATCGGGTGGACCGACGTGACGACGGGGTGCGCGGCGACGTCGCTCATCCGCTCCAGCGCGCCGATCCGCAGCACGCCGTCGTGCAGCCGGATTCCCCTGAGCGGCAGGGCGTTGACGTCGATCACCCGGTCCGGCGTCAGGACGTCGAGCTTCATCAGGTCGACCAGGGTGGTGCCGCCGGCGAGGAACGCGGAGCCCGGCCCGGCGAGGCGGAGAGCGTCGGGGACGGTCGACGGCGAGGCGTAGTCGAACGCGTGCATCAACGCTCCCTGGCCTGTTTGATCGCTTCCAGGATGTTCGGGTAGGCGCCGCAGCGGCAGATGTTGCCCGACATGGCCTCCCGGATCTGGTCGTCGGTGCGGACCTCGCGTTCCTCGACCACCTCGACCGCCGACATGATCTGGCCGGAGGTGCAGAACCCGCACTGGAAGCCGTCGTGGTCGATGAACGCGCGCTGCACCGGGTGCAGGTCGTCACCGTCCGAGATGCCCTCGATCGTGGTGACCTCCTTGCCCTGCAAGGTCGCGACCAGGGTGAGGCACGACAGCACGCGCCGGTCGTCGACGTGCACGGTGCACGCGCCGCACTGCCCGCGGTCGCAGCCCTTCTTCGTACCGGTGAGCCCGAGCCGTTCCCTGAGGGCGTCCAGCAACGTCACCCGTGGATCGAGGCTGAGCTTCTGGCGTTCGCCGTTGACCTTGAAGGCCACGTCCACGAGCCCCGTCCGCGGCGGGCTTTCGGCCGCGATCGCCCCCACCGCGGGTGAGTCCAGTGCTGGTGAGGTCAGGGCGACGCCTGCCGACACCGCCGCCGCCTGCCCGAAGAACCGCCGCCTGCTGGTCGTCATGTGACCCCCTGTGCTCAGGGCCACACAAGCAGTGTCCGTCCGGGCGGGTCAATGCGCGTGGAGATTCCGGTACAACGTTCATCGGACTGAACCGCCGCCCTGGGCGGGACTGCTCCGAGCGGGTGAGCTGGAGTGGCCAATTGATGGACAATGAGTTGCCGCGTCTGTCTCAACCGGCGGCGTCGTGACTAGCTTGCGCGCATGTCGTTTGGACCACCCGGATTCTTCCTCTCCTACACGCAGGCTGACGCGGCCTACGTGAAGCGGCTCGCGGAGCACCTGGAGGCCTCCGCGCTACCGGTCTGGCTCGACGCCAAGCTTCGTTGGGGCGCGAGGGTTCCCGTCGAGATCCGGGACAAGCTGTCCGCCGCGCCGGGGATCATCGTGATCATGTCGCCCGCGTCCGAGCGCTCGGAGTGGGTCGAGCGGGAGATCCTCGAGGGGCAGCGGTACGGGCGGCCGTTCCTGCCGATCCTGCTGCGCGGGCAGCGGCACTTCCTGTTGGCCTCCACCAGCTTCTTCGACGCACGGGACGGGCGGCTGCCGGGTCCGCAGGAGATCCACGACCTGCGGGAGCTGCTGGAGGGGGCACCGCCACCGGTGCCGAGGCCGAGCCCGGTCGTCCCGGTGGCGTCGGTGCCGGCGGAGACCTCGTTGCGGAAGTTGCGGCACGCGTTGGAAGAAGGCCAGCTCGCGCACGCCGACATCCTGACGACGTCGCTGCTGCTGGACGCCGCGCAACGACTCGACAAGGGATGGCTGCGCCGGACCGACGGCGCCAAGCTGCCCACCGGCCTGCTCGCCGACATCGACGCGCTCTGGTCGAAGTTCGCCCAGCAGGGGTTCGCGGTGCAGCAGGCCAGGCATCCCGGACCGCCGCCAGGCGCACCACCCGGCCGCCATCGGGACTTCCTCGCGCTGGCGTTGTCGGTGGGGTGGAAAGGACTGCGGGGTGAGGTGTCCCCGGTGTACGAGGAACTCGTCGGCGCGGACTTCTTCCCGCCGGGCTTCTTCCCGACGATGCGCAACCCCCAGCTCGAACGGTTCGAGAGCTGGCACGACAAATGGACCGACACGGTCATGACCGTGCACACCCGACTGCGGAACAACGGTGTCCGATGACATTTTTCATGCTTGTCGTTCTGGTGATCGCTCTGGCCGCGGTGGTGGCGCTGACCGGCTACCAGTCGGTGCCGACCGGGAAGATCGGCCTGGTGTACAAGCGGTTCGGTGGCTTGAAGAGCGAGAGGTACCCGGTGCGGGTGCACGGCGGCCAGGGCGTGCAGGCCGCCACCCTGCAGGCCGACCGCCGCTACCTGTTGCCGCCGCTGCTGTTCCGGGTCCGCAACGTCGAGAGGACCTACGTCCCCACCGGCACGATCGGGCTGGTGATCGCGAAGGTCGGTGCGGTGCCGCCGGTCGAGTTCACGCTGTGCCGGCACGTCGACTGCGACTACTTCCAGGACGGCCGCGAGTTCCTGCTGAACGGTGGTCAGATGGGCAAGCAGTCGATGGTGCTGCCCGGTGGTGCCTACTACGACATCAACCCCGCGCTGTTCGACGTCATCACCACCGAAACGCTGGGTGACGACGAGAAGGACGAGCTCACCCGCTCCGACCTGATGGACATCAGCATCCCGGAGGGCGCCACCGGGGTCGTCATCGCCAAGGTGGGCGAGTCACCGGACGAGGACGACAAGACCGTCGGCCCGGTGGTGGCGGGCCACGCGAGCTTCCAGAAGCCCTGGGAGTTCCTGGCAGGCGGCGGCCGCCGCGGCGCGCAGGCCGAAACGCTGCCCCACGGCGGCGTCTACCGCATCAACCCGTGGTTCGCCCGCGTCGTGATCATCCCGACGCGCGAGCTGACGCTGGACTGGCAGCGCAGCGACACCAAGTCCGCCGACCGCTACGACGCCGCGCTGGACCAGATCGTGGCCAACGTCGAGGGCAACCGGCTGCTGTTCACGATGACCCAGATCATCCGCATCCCGGCCAAGGCGGCACCGCTGCTCGTGCGCCGGTTCGGTGAAGACCGGGACATGACGGGCCTCGGCGACGTGCAGAGTCCCGCACCCGTGCAGCGGTTCGTGGAACGCGTGCTGGGCCGCACCGTGAAGGGCTACTTCGAAAGCTGTGCGTCGGAGTACGAGGTGCTGCAGTTCATCGAGGGACTCAACGAAGTGCGGATGGAGCTGGAGTCGAAGGTCGCCGAGGCGCTCACGGAGTGGGGCGTGGAGGCCGGGCGGACGACCCTCAGCGACTTCGAGTGCGAGGACCCGGAACTGGACGCGCGCCGGCGGAGGAAGGCCGAGGAACGCGACAGGCGGGCAACGCTGGAGCACGAGCTGGACAACGCCAAGCTGACGAAGGAGATCGAGAGCACCAAGATCGACACGGAGAAGGAACGGGCCACTGTTCCGGTGGCGGAGATGGAGGCCAGGGCCAACGTGCTGGGCGTGCAGTCCGAGGTGCTGCTCCAGTCGCTCGGACAGCTCAAGGACTTCAACACGCCGAGCATCGTGACCGACGGCGCCACGGCCAACGGCGCGTTGCCGCTCGTGGTGGGTCAGCAGATGATCAACCAGACGCTGGCGAACATCCAGAAGGACCCGCCGCCGCAACTGGAGCCCGGTGAGGAGGACGAGCAAACCCGGTGAGGTGGCCGGTCAGCCGGTGGTCACCGTTTCGCAGCTGACCTTCTGGCCGGGCTTCGCGGTCGCGGTCGCCAGCTCCTTGATCCCGTCGAGCAGGATGCGGCACGTCAGCACCTGGTCGCCCTTGGGCGTGGCCTCGACCTTCGCCTTCTCGCCGGCGTTGATCACGACCTCGAGCTGCCACGGCAGCGGCTTCGAGATCGTGACGGTCTCCGGGGTCTGCTTGCGGTACCGGTCCGGCGATTCGGTGTAGGTCAGGTCCACGGCCGTGTCGGCTGGCTGGGCCCGCACCTCGTAGGTGATGGCCCAGGCCTTGCCGGTCAGCGTGGACCAGCCGCCGGACTGGTTCACCAGGAACACCGTTCCGCCACCGATGACGGCCAGCACGGCCAGGACGATGAGCGTCTTCACAGGACAGACGTTATTGCGGCGGGGAATGCGCTGGCATCATTCGCCGGGGTGACGCGCGGGTCATTCCTGAGGACGATCAGGTCATGCGCGGAGTCTTCCTGACGTTCAGCGGCCCACTCGGGCGGATGCAGAACGCCTACGAGATGTGGTCGTTCAGCGGTGCCGAGGTGCTGGAAGGCGTGCTGCGGGGCTGGTTCGCCAACGGTGGCGGCCCGGCTGAGCTCGTTCGGCTGGACGAGCCGGACGACCTGCCCGCGGCGCTGGAGGCGATGCCCGACGCCGACGTGGTGTGCTTCCCAGGCCTGGCCGAGCCGGGGATGAACGAGGACGCGCAGTACTGGCTTGACGCTCAACGGCAGGTCGTCGCGGAGTGCGAGCGGCGGGGCAGCATCGCGGTGCTCGACAGCCCGCCTGGCCGGGACCCGAGGCAGGCGCGGGTCTGGCGAACACACGTGCTGGCGATCGACAGCCCGAACGCGGTCCTGTACTACCCGTGGATCCGGGCGGGCGACGGGTGGGTTCCGCCGTGCGGGCACGTCGCGGGGGCGTGGGCGCGGGTGGCGCGCGACGAGGGAGTCTGCGCCTCGGTGGGTGGAATCGAGCTGATCGACGTGGTGGACGTCGCCACCGATGTCGCGCCGGACGAGCAGTGGGTTCTCCAGCAGGTCGGGGTGAGCGTGCTGCGAGCGTTGCCCGGCTGGGGCATCCGGACCGCCGGGGCGCGCACCCTGTCCAGCGAAGCGTGGCTGTTCCGCGCCTCCACCGTGCGGCTGCTGGCCGCCCTGAAATCCGCGGTGACACGACTGCGCGGGTCGATCGAGTATTCGGTGGACCTGGAAGAGGCCATCGCCCACGAGATCAGGTCGTTGTCCGGCCAACCTGACGGTGCGTTCTCGGTTCGGTGCGAGCCGCTGATTTCGGATCGCTGGCGGATCCACGTCAATCTCGACGGGCGGATCACGAAGGGGTATCCGCTGACCCTCGTTCTGGACCATCCGGAGGGGACGTGGTCGGTGACCGGAACAGAACCTGAGCAGGATGGCCAACCGCAAGATCACTGAGGATGAGCCGCTCGAACCGACCCAGGTCGTCCTGGGTCCAGGTGGTGGCGATCGGGCCGTGCACCAGGACGGTGATCTGCCGATCATGACTGGTGTCACCGGGCGGGCCGATCGACGTGCTGCCGGGATCCACCACGTCCACCGCGGTGACGTCCGCCCCGCCGAGCACCTCGGCGAGGCGCTGGATGCCGCGTGCGGTGCCGCGGTAGGTGAGCAGTTCGCCGGCGTCACGCAGGAGCCGTCGCCCGGCGTCGGCCGACGGCCAGCCGGCGAGGTCCCAGCCGAGCCAGGAGCACAGCCAGCCGACCATCGCGTCGGGTGCCAGTGCGGGATGGGTGAGCAGCGCGAGGTCGTCCACTTGCGTGGCGACGCCGTCGACGAGCTCGTCGAAGATCGCGGTGAACTTCACCAGCAGCCAGTCGTCGAGCATGCCGCGGGGCACCAGTGAGGTGATGCGGGGTGGTGTGGTCATCGGAACTCGATCTCCGGGGGACCGGGCCACAGCAGTGCGTGCGGCGGCAGGCCGATCCAGTTGTCCGGGCCGCTGCGGTCGCCGCTGATCGGATTCCAGTGGAACAGCTGCACTTCCTCGACCAGTTCGACACCGGCGACGTTCAGCAGCACGCCGAAGAGTTCACCCGCGACGAGGGACCGGCCGAACGGCCAGCCGCGGCCGTCCCGTCCGCCCGTGACCGGGTGGAGGTAGGTGCGGACCGCCTCGGCGGCACGGGTGCGCAGCCGGTCGATCGGCTCGTAGCCCGACCTCGTCACGGTTGCCGACGCGACGACGCCCCGGTACATCGGTGGTTCGAGGACCAGGCGCGTGCCGACGGTCCGGCGTTCCTCCAGGTACGAGCCGACCGCTTCGAACACCGGGTTGTGGATGAGCAGGTCGGCGAAGTCGTCGTCGACCTGGACCGATGGCACGACCAGGACTCGCGCGCCGCCGTCGTCGTCGGTGAGGCAGCGGGCGCGGGCGACCTCCGGGGTGGCTTCCAGGGTCAGTCGTTCGAAGTCGGCGGCCGACACGGCCCGCCATCCTGACCGCAGCAGCGCGGGTGCCTTGGCGCGCACCTCCTCGACGGGTTCCGGGTCGATGCCTCCGAGCGCGGGCGAGCGGTTGATCACCCACGACACGAAGGGAACCGATGCCTTCGACACCGTGATCATTCCGGCGGCGACGTTGCCGGCCGTGCCGCCACCGGCCACGTAGTCGATCGCGATCTGCTCGCCGGCCGCGGGAGCCGCGCCGTGCGCGCCGTCGCCGAACAGGACCTCACCGGTGTTGCGGTCGATCTCGTAATGCCGGTCGTCACCGAATGAATCCACCAGCGAGTCCACCGCGGCCCATTCGGCACCGCCGACGCGGACCCGGTGCTCGCCGGGCACCACCGGGGCCTGGCGGGTGCGCAGACGCTGCCGCGGCCGACCGGTTCCGGTGCCGAGCTCCTCCCCGGTCACCCGTGTCCCGTGTTCGGCCAGCACGGACACTCCGCAGCAGTGCGCTTCCTGCACCAGCGGGATGTCCAGGCGGCTCACCACCGGCCTGAACCTGAGCTGGCGGCCGTCCCAGTCCGGTCCGATGTGGACGAACGTGTTCTCGGAGAACGCGGCCGACCAGCCGTCCCTGGTCGAGGATTCCCAGTCGAGCTCGACGTCCGCGTTGTCCGCGAACTTGACCCAGACGAGCGCGTTCGGTGCTCCGCCGGTGAACGGGAGATACGTCCACTCCTCGGTGCGGGTGGCGTCGCCGGCGAGACGTCCGGCCGGCGCGACCGCAGAGGCGACGGTGCGGAACTCGACAGGTGCGGAGTCGTCGGTGCGGACGGTGGCGACGCTCGTGCCGGCCGGGATGTGCACCGGTTGGTCGTTGGGCGACCCGAGCCCGAAGGCGACCATGGTGCTCGCGACGCCGGCCGGTCGGCCGCGCACGCCGACCATGTTCAGGAACGTGGAGTAGAGCCGGTCGGGCACCTGGTTGAGCCGGTAGATCAGCTGGTCGGTGAGGAACGCGAAGATCTCGATCAACGCCACGCCGGGGTCGCCCGGTTCCGTGCTCGTCCACTCCGGACAGAGCTGGGCGCGCAGCCGCATCGCCTGGTCGACGAGGTCGGAGAAGCGCCGGTCGTCCAGCGACGGAACGGGCAACCGCCCGTCCGCGTTCAGCGCGTCCACTCGAACCGCCCCTCGAACATGCCGCGTTCGCCGGTGGCCGTCACGACGTACTCCACCCGCACCACCGCCCACCCGAGCCGGCGCGTGCCCCACTGCTGGGCGAGGTCGTCGAACTCCAGCCCGGCCACCTCGATCCGCGGCTCGTGCGCGGCGATCAGCTCCCGCACGCGGTCCGGCAGCTCCTGCTCGGTCCAGTCCGGCCGCACCCCGAAGTCCGGCCGCATCACCCGTTCGCCCGCGACCGTGCCGAACAGCACGGCCAGCGACGACTCGATCGCCGCCCCGCCAGCGACGACGGTCATCCGTCCGCGCGCGTCCAGTCGCAGCGGAAAGCCGAGGCCAGCCACCGTCACCGCCTCCTGATCGCCACGAGCGTGCCGGGCACGAGCGCCGACACGTCGAGACCGGGATTGTCGTCGGCGATCAGCCGCCAGTCCTGCGACGCGCCGAGATACCGGTGTGCCAGCAGGTCGATCCGGTCGCCACGCCGCACCCGGTGGTAGACCACCGGCTCGCTGCGCACCGCGACCGGCATCCGCCGCAGCATCCTGACCAGCGCGTCGAACCCCTGCTCGTACGGTCCGGTGAAGTCCACGCCCTGCGTCACCCGCAGCCACAACGGCAGCTCGACCGGTGCCACCAGCAACGGCACCAGCACCACGTGCCCGTCGATCTGCAGCATCTCGGCGATCTGCAGCTCCTGCTGGACTGCCCTGGACTGGAACGCCTGCTCCGACGCCAGCACGGCCACGTGCGTGCACGACTGCAACCCGGCCTCGATCGCCTGCGGCCACGTCACGCCGGGGTCGATGTCGCGGGGCGCGATCCAGGTCGCGACACCGTGCCGCTCGAGGTCGGCGGACAACCGCTGGGCGAGCGGGCCTTCGCTCTCGGTCCGATGGCTGAGGAACACGCGCACGCCCGAGATCATGACGCGCCGGCTGCCGAACTGTCACGATGTGCGCGTGCCGACCTACATGCGTCCCGGCGTCTACATCGAAGAGGTGGACGCCGGTTCGTGGACGAATCCGCAGCTGCGTCGTCCGTACGAGCCGCCACGGCCGTTGAAGCCGAACGACACCAAGTGGCTGGCTGAGCACTCGATCGCCGCGTTCATCGGCCGTCCAGCACGCCACGACCACACCGATCCGACCTACGTGACGAGCTGGGACGCCTACCGCCGCCAGTTCTGGGACATCTCCGACGAGACAATGCACCTCCCACGCGCTGTGCAGGGTTTCTTCCAGAACGGCGGCACGGGATGTTGGATCGTTCCGCAGGACGAAGATCTCTACGAGGTTTTCACCAAGTTGGAGCGCATCGACGACATCTCCACGGTGTGTGTGCCTGATGTGACGGGCGATGACGAGCTCGCGCACTCTCTTCGGCTTGGGGCGCTCGCGCACTGCGAGCTGATGGGCGACCGCATCGCGATCATCGACCCGCCGCAAGGGCTCAGCGCGCAGCAGGTCAGGGACTGGCGAACCACGCGCGGCTACGACTCGAAGTACGTGGCGCTGTACTACCCGTGGCTGCGCGTCATCGACCACACCGGGATCGTGTCCGCGCCACCGTGTGGGCACGTGGCAGGTGCCTACGCACGCTCCGATCTGCTGCGCGGACCGCAGCGCCAAGCCGCGAACCTGGAACTTCAGGGTGTGCTCGGGCTTGAACAGGACCTGACGAAGGCCGAACAGGAGTTGCTCCACCCGTGGGGCATCAACTGTCTGGTGTCCATGGCGAGCGGCATCCGGGTGTGGGGTTCGCGCACGATGTCGAGCGATCCGGCCTGGCGATACCTGAACCGGCGGAGGTTGATGAACTTCATCGGCCGCAACATCGTCGCGGGCACGAGTTGGGCGATCTTCGAGGACTCCTACGACAAGGGCCTGTTCCAGCGGATCGAAAGCGCGTTGGACGAGTTCCTCGGACTGTTGTGGCGGGCCGGGGTGCTGGAGGGCGAGACCCCTGCCGAGGCCTACTCCGTGCGTTGCGATGACGCGGCGAACCCGGACGAGAGCCGCGACGCGAACCAGATCATCGCCGAGTGCGGGATCACCGTGGCGCGAGGGCAGTCGTTCTTCCGGGTGGTCTACTTCCTCGGCTGAAGCTCGATGCCGCGTTCGACCAGCCCGAAGACGGCCGCCTGGCCGCTGATGTCGCTCAGCACGTCGATGGCCAGCTCTCGTGCCTGCTCGTCGGGTCCGGATACGAGGTCGAGCAGCCACGGCACGGCTTCGGCTCCGATCGCTTGCAGCGCGAGCTTGAGCGGATACTGCAAGTTCGGGTCGTTCACCAGCGGGGCGAGTAGCGGCAGCATCTCCGCGCCGATCGCCCCGACACTGCGCGCGGCCAGGACAGGAACAGCCGTGTCCTGTTCTTGCAGCAGCTCTACCAACCGGCTGTTCACGTAGTGAGAAGGCCAGGCCGAGAGCGTCGCCGCGAACACCCTGCGAGTGGGCAAATCCGCGTTCCGCAGCATCGTCACGCCGTAACCGTGTTCGTCGGCCAGCAGCAAGGCGACGGCGGCCTCGTGCGGTCGCCCCTGGAGATCGAGTATGTCGGAGAACGATCCCGGCCACGTTTTCAACGCGTCCATCGCCCTGAGCCAGACCTGCGGGCGTTCGTCGTGCAATGCCGCCACCAGCGCATGGGTGCCTGCATCGCCGAGCCTGCGCAGCGCATGAGCGGCAGCGACGCGCATTTCACTGGGCCGCAGCGACGTGAGGACGGCCTGCAACGGGGCGACCGCTTCCTCACCGTGCCGCACCAGCGCGTCGACGGTGTCTGGCAGGTTGCCGATCAACTCGTCGACTGGATCGGCGTGGCCCAAGGCGTCCAGTGCGTCGCGCACCCGCCAGACCACGTCGTCGTCGAGGTCGTCGCGGGCGGCCAGCAACGCCGGGATCGCGCGTTCGTCCAGCGTGCCCAGCACTTCGGTGGCGGCCGCGCGCATGCTCGCGTTCTGGTCGTGCAGGGCGCTGATCAACGGTTCGGGTGCGTCGGCGCAGATCGCTTGCAGGGCGCGGAGTGCGTCGGTGCGCACGCGGACGTCGTTGTCGCGCATGGCGAGGAGCAAGGGGTTGACGGCCGCTTCGCCGAACGCGCCGAGCATGCCGACGGCCTGCCACCGGATGTCGACGTCGGCATCTCCTGCGGCGGCCGCGAGGATGGATTGGGCTTCGGCGCCGCCGATGGCGCGGAGGCCGCCGCTGGCCAGGGAGCGCACGCGGTCGTCGGGGTCGTGCAGCGCATGGCCGAGTGCCGGCACCACGTGCGGGTCTGTGGTCTGGCGCAACGCACTGAGGGCGGCGAGGCGGACGTCTGCGTCGGGGTGGTGGGCCGCCGCTTCGACCAGGCCGAGGATCGACGCCGGGGCCAGCCGGGCGAGGGCGGCCGCGGCGGCGGTCCGGACCGCCGGGGCGCCGTCGAGCATGGCGTCGAGCAGTTCCGGCACTGCCTGCAGGCCGATGACGCACAGGCGGTCGGCGATGCTTTGGCGCCGGTAGCCCTCCAGCGCGGGGGAGGTGAACTCGGTCAGCAGGCGGACGTGTTCGAACTCGATGAAGTCGCGCAGCACCGGGTCGATCGCGGGCTGCAGGCGGGAGATCATCTCGTAGACCGGTTCGAGGCGTTCGTGTTGCCAGAGGTAGGCGTCCGCGCGGTCGGCCTCGTCCCACTCGCGGGCGGCGGCACGGACGCGGCGCAGCAGGACGAGGTCGTCCTGGCCCACTTCGATCCACTCGCGCAGGCGGTTCCAGCTGCCGAACAACGCCTCGTGCGCGGCGGAGACCACGGGTTCCTGGCCGGGTTCCGCGCTGCGGACCAGCAGGCGGGCCTCGACGAAGACGTCGATCAGCCGTTCGGCGGCGGGTGAGCCGGCCACAGTGGACAGTGCGGCGCGGCGGCGGGCCACGTGGCCGTGTTCGTCGATGTCGACGAGTTCGCGGAACACCGCGTCGAAGGTGGCGCGGGTGGCGTCGTCGAGCTTGCGCTGGAACACGTCCTCGGCTCGGGTGCCGATGGCGCCCGCCACGCCGCCGAGTCGTTCGTAGGCGTGGTGGGTGAGCGTGCCGGGGCAGACCCGGTGCAGTTCGTCGAGGGTGTAGGCGAGCAGGGGGAGGGTGCCGGGTTGTTTGCCGGCGTCGTCCAGGATTCGGCCGGGCAGGCCCTCGTCGAAGTCGAGGCCCGCGCACGCGGCGGGTCTGGCGATCATGTCGATCAGCGTGTCGGTGGGCGTGGACAACGGGAACTGGCCGGTCTCCAGCAACTTCGCCAGGGCGGGGATCTCCACGCACCGGTGGTAGAAGTCGGATCGGACGGTCGCCACGACGTGGGCGGGGCCAGGGTTCGCGAGCAGTGCGACGAACGGCTCGACGTGCTCGGGCGCGACGGTCGTGAAGAGTTCCTCGAACTGGTCGACGAAGATCAGGGTGTCGTCGGTGATGTGCTGGGCGAGGTGGCCGGCCCGCAGGTCGCGCACGACCTCGCGCGGGATCCCGCCGAGCTTCACGGCGAGCGCGAGGAACGGGTCGTCGCCCAGTTCGGCCGGAGTGAAGCGCGGCCCGATCCACTGGTTGCCGGTGTGCGAGGGCACCGTCCACCCGCGCGCGGCCAGCCGGGGGATCAGCCCGGCGCCGACCAGTGAGGACTTGCCCGACCCGCTGGCGCCGACCACCGCGACGAACCGGCTGGCGTCCACCCGGCTGACCAGCTCGTCGGTCTCCCGTCCACGTCCGAAGTAGATCGGCGCGTCCGCCGGCGTGAACGAGCGCAGGCCGGGGAACGGTGAACCCTGCCAGCGCGGTCCCGTGTCCTGCCTGGCCTCACCGACGACCAGCCGGTGCAGCACCTCACGCAGGTCGGTGGTGAGCTCGTCGCGGAAGTGCTCGGGAGCCGTGTATTCCTTGTACCCCCGCAGAATCGCGCCGGTCACCGGGTCTCGCATGCGTGCGAAGAAGTCCTGGACCCGGTCGTACTGCTGCTGCTTCTCCGCCCGCCGCGGATCGGCGAGACTGATCATCACCTCGGCGTCGCGGCGATACAGCAGCACCTGCGCGCCGCCGCGGACACCGTCCTCGAACTCCCACTCCGTGCCCGAGAGGTAGGGCTGGCCGTCCGCACGCGTGTACTCGGGAAACGGCAGCGGGGTGCCCATCCGGGCCCAGAAGAGCACCACGACGACGTCGCAGTCCCGTGGCCGCGGCAACCCGCTGTCGATCGACGCCTGCGGTGTGCCCGTCGCGAGGATCGGCGCGCCGGCACCCGGCTTGTCCCACGCGACGACCTCGATCGCCACGCGTCCGCGCAGCGCCGGTTCGTACGGCAGGCGGTCGAGGACCTCGAGCGCGATGGCACGCTCGTCGGCGACGTCGCCAGGAGACGACAGGAACACCCGGATCCGCTGCACCCGCCCAGCCTAGTGTCCTGAGTCGCTGGTTCACGGTCAGCTTGTGGCGTGTGCAAGTACCACCAACTCAAGATCATCGGGCGTGTAACTACACCCGACCGACCGGCCTGCTCCGGCGGTCACGGACCGCAGACCTGCTTGTTGGGTGTAGTTACAGGCGATCTGATCAAGAGTTGGCGGTACTTGCAGACGCCACCCAGCCAGACGGGATGACTGGCTGCGACCTTGCGACTCAGGACACTAGGCCGGTTACTTCAGCAGCAGGCGGACCGTGAGTTCGAGGCGGTTCGCGACGTCGGTGGCGGTGGCGCGGCGGGTGACCCAGGCGACCAGGTTCGACAGCCACACGTCGCCGATGACGCGGGCGATCGCCTTCTGCTCCTCGGTCGGTTCCTCGGCGCTCATCGCGCGGGTGAACATCGACTCCATGAGCAAGGAGACGCGGTCGATCTCGGCGCCCGCGGAGGCGTCGGCGAAGGTGAACGCGCGCGTCATCGCCTCGGTGAGGTGCGGGTTGCGCTGCAGGCCCCTGGTGATGCGGCCGAGCACGAACAGCACGCGCTCGTAGGGGCTGTCACCGGGGACCGTGGTGCGGTCCATCTTCTCCTGGGCGCGCTCGAGTTCCACCGCGAGGCTCGACACGAGCAGGTGGACCTTCGACGGGAAGTAGCGGTACAACGTGCCCAGGGCGACGTCCGCCCGATCGGCCACGGCGCGCATCTGGACGGCGTCGAACCCGCCCTTGGACGCCAGCGCGATGGTCGCGTCGACGATCCGCTTGCGGCGCTCGCGCTGGGCCGCGGAGCTGAGCTCCTCGCCCGCCATGAGCGCGTCCGTGCGCGACTTCGAAGGTGACACGGAGATGATCCTCCTGGAACGTGTTGCAGCTGCCCTCTCATGATACTCGATCGGTTTCGCGGCCATGATCTGTTGCTCGAATTAGAACACGTTCTATAAACTTCTTCACGTACTGGAGGAGGCCGCATGCCGATCGCCACGACCGGTGAACAACGAGCGTTGCGGGACAGTGTGGACGCGGCCAAGGGCGAGTGGGCTGATCTCGTCCGGGTCGGGTTCTTCGAGGTGACGCGGGAGGGCGGCACGGTCGCCGATCTCGCGGTGATGCTGGAGCGGGCGGCGGAGAACCTCGTGCCGGGGCCGTTGCTGCCCACGGCGCTGGTTTCGGTGCTGTTTCCGGAGTTTGACGGGATCGCCGGGTTGGGATTTTCGCCACAGCACGTCGTCGGTGCTGCTGAGGCAACACATCTGCTGCTCAAAACGGACACGTGGATGCTCGTACCGGCCGAGCAGGTGACGGTCACCGGCCTCGAAGCCGTTGACCTGTCTCGTTCGCTCGGGTCGGTGGTGGTCAACGCGCCAGGAGAGGCCGTGGCTGATCCGACGGACCTCGCGGTGACGTTGATGGCCGCCGAGGCGAGCGGGGTGGCGGCGTGGTGCCTGAACACCGCCGTCGAGTACGCGAAACAGCGGCAGCAGTTCGGGCGTGTCATCGGCTCGTTCCAGGCGATCAAGCACCTGTGCGTCGAGATGCTGTGCCGGTCCGAGCAAGCGAGTTCGGTGGCGTGGGACGCCGCGAGTTCGGTCGGTGAGGACGAACATCCGCTGGCGGCGGCGGTCGCGGCGGCGGTGGCGCTCGATGCCGCGGTGCGCAACGCCAAGGACTGCATCCAAGTGCTCGGCGGCATCGGGTTCACGTGGGAGCACGACGCGCATCGCTATCTGCGCCGGGCGCTGGCGTTGCAGCAGCTCGCGGGTGGGGTCGCGCACTGGCGCCGGCGGGTCGCCGAACTGGCACTCCAGGGCGTGCGCAGGTCCCACTCGGTCGAGATCGAACGCGACCAGGAGGTGCGCGCGTTCGCCGAGGAGATCGCCGGACTGGACGCCGCGCAGCAGCGGGAACGGCTGGCGGACAGCGGGTTCCTGGTGCCGCACTGGCCGAAGCCGTTCGGGCAGGACGCGAGCCCGGCCAGGCAGATGGTGATCGACGACGAGTTCGCGCGAGCAGGGGTGCGCAGGCCGGATCTGATCATCGGGGCCTGGGCGGGACCGACGATCCTCCGCCACGGCACGCCCGAGCAGCAGGAACGGTTCGTGCGGCCGACGTTGCGCGGGGAGCTCACCTGGTGCCAGCTGTTCAGCGAACCGGAGGCCGGGTCGGACCTGGCGTCGTTGCGCACCAAGGCGCTGAAGGTGGGCGGCGGCTGGCGGCTGACCGGGCAGAAGGTGTGGACGTCGCTCGCGCACCAGGCCGACTGGGCGATCTGTCTCGCCCGCACGGACACCGAGGTGCCGAAGCACAAGGGCATCACGTACTTCCTGGTCGACATGCGCTCCGACGGCGTGGACGTGCGGCCGTTGCGGGAGATCACCGGCGACGCGCGGTTCAACGAGGTCTTCCTGGACGACGTGTTCGTGCCGGACGACTGCGTGGTCGGCGCGGTGAACGACGGCTGGCGGCTGGCGCGCACGACCCTCGCCAACGAACGCGTCGCGATGGGACGCGGGTCGTCGCTCGGCGATGCACTGGAACAGGTTCTGCGGCAACCGGCGGCCGCTGAACATCCGGAACGACTCGGTGAGCTGGTGGCGCAGGGACTCGCGGTGTCGGTGCTGGACCTGAGGGCGAGCCTGCGGGTGCTGAGCGGGCAAGAGCCGGGCGCGGAGTCCAGCGTGCGCAAGCTGGTCGGCGTGCGGCAACGACAGGACGTCGCGGAGTTCGCGGTCGAACTGCTCGGACCGCGTGCGGCCGCCGACAACGAGCTGGTCCACGAGTTCCTGCTGACTCGGTGCCTGAGCATCGCGGGCGGCACGACGCAAGTGCTGATGAACCTCGCCGGAGAACGAATTCTCGGTCTACCGAGGGAGACGTGATGGACTTCCAGCTCGACGAGACCCAGCGGGAGATCGCCGCGCTGGCGGCCGACGTGCTGGGCAGGGAGAGCGACACGCCCTGGAAAGCCCTGGGGGAGGCGGGGTTGCTGGCCCTGGCCGTTCCGGAACGGCTCGGCGGCGACGGGCTCGGCGTGCTGGAGACGGCCGTGCTGCTCACCGAGATCGGGCGCCGGGCGGTGGACGTTCCGGCGCTGGCCACGCTGGCGCTGGGCGTGCTGCCGATCGTCAGACACGGCACTCCGGAACAGCAGGACGAGCTGCTCCCGTTGGTGACTCAGCAACACGGCGTGCTGACGGCGGCGTTGAGCGAGCCGTCCGCGCCGCTGCCCGCCCGTCCGAGCACCACCGCGGGTCCGGACGGGATCTTCGGCGTGAAGATCAACGTGCCGCACGCCGCGGAGGCACACCGGATCCTCGTGAGCACCGACGCTGGTGTGTTCATCATCGATCCCGCGCAACCCGGTGTGTCCACATCGGACGGAACCGTGCACCTGGACGGTGTCCGAGGGCAGGAGTTGGCGGGCGCGGCCGAGGACCTGCGGCGGTTCGCGTTGATGGGAGCGTGCGCGGTCGCGGACGGCGTCCTGGCCGGGGCCCTGGACCTCACCGTCAAGCACGTCGGCACCCGGCACCAGTTCGGCAAGCCTCTGTCGACCTTCCAGGCGGCGGCGTGCCAGGTCGCGGACGTCTACATCGCCGCCCGCACCCTACACCTGGCCGCACTGACGGCGTGTTGGAGCCTCGACGACAACGACCTCGACACCGCCGCCTACTGGCTCGCGGCCGAGGCGATGCCGGCCGTGCACACCTGCCACCACCTGCACGGCGGTCTCGGCCTCGACATCACCTACCCGATGCACCGGTACTACGGCATGGCCAAGGAGCTGACGCGGTTCGTCGGCGGAGTGGAGCACCGCTTGGGAGTCATCGATGTTCATTGACCTCAGCGCCGAGCAGCTCAAGCTCCGGGACGAGCTGCGCGAGTACTTCGCGAACCTCATGTCCGCCGGGGAACGCGAGGCGATGCTCACCGAACGGCACGGCGAGACCTACCGCGCGTTGGTGCGCAGGCTCGGCAAAGACGGCAGGCTCGGCGTCGGGTGGCCGCAGGAGTACGGCGGCAAGGGGTTCGGGCCGATCGAGCAGCAGATCTTCGTCAACGAGGCCGCCCGCGCGGACGTCCCGCTGCCGTACGTGACGCTGCAGACGGTCGGGCCGACGCTGCAGGCGTACGGCACGCGGGAGCAGAAGGACTTCTTCCTGCCGCGCATCCTCAAGGGCGACATCCACTTCGCCATCGGCTACACCGAACCGGACGCCGGCACGGACCTGGCCGCGTTGCGCACCAAGGCCGTCCGCGAAGGTGATCACTACATCGTCAACGGGCAGAAGACGTTCACGACCGGCGGCCACGACGCGGACTACGTGTGGCTGGCCTGCCGCACCGGGGCGCCGGACTCGCGGCACAAGGGCATCACGATCCTCATCGTCGACACCGAGGATCCCGGCTACTCCTGGACGCCGATCATCACCTGCGACGGCGCGCACCACGTCAACGCCACCTACTACAACGACGTCCGCGTGGCCGAGAACATGCGCGTGGGCGAGGAGAACAAGGGCTGGCGGCTGATCACCACCCAGCTCAACCACGAACGCGTGATGCTCGGCCCGTCCGGCAGGATCGGCGCGCTGATCGAGCGAGTGCATGCCTGGGCCGCCGAACGCCAGCTCCTCGACCTGCCGGACGTCCAACGGGCGTTGGCCGAGGCACGGGCGGTGCATCGGGTGAACGAGCTGCTGAACTGGCAGGTCGCGGCCGGCGAGGTGGAGGTCGCGGACGCTTCGGCGACCAAGGTGTTCGCCGCGGACCGGACCCAGCGCATCGGCCGCCTGCTCGAAGAACTGGTCGGACGCCACGGCGCCGATGCGGAACTGGTGCGGTGGCTGGACGTCCAGGCGCGGCGCAACCTCGTGCTGACCTTCGGCGGGGGAGTGCAGGAGATCCAGCGCGAGCTCATCACCAGCATCGGGCTCGGCCTACCTCGGGTGGTGCGATGATCGACGTTGAGAAAGAAGCCGCACGCATCGCGGAAAAGGGCGAATGCGCGCCGAGGTTGGCACGCGACCCGGTCAACCTGCCGATGATCAACAACTGGCTGGAGGCCATCGGCGACCAGCACCCCGGCTACACCGAGGTCGCACCGCCCGCGATGGTCCAGGTGTGGACGATGGCCGGACTGCACGGCCAGCGCACTTTGGACGACCCGCTCGGCGCGATGATGAAGATCCTCGACGAGGCCGGGTTCACGTCCGTGGTCGCCACCAACAGCGACCAGACCTACCACCGCTACCTCAAGGTCGGCGAGCACCTGTCGGTGACGACGAGTCTGGAGGACGTGACCGGCCCGAAGAAGACTGGGCTGGGCGAGGGCTGGTTCGTCACGACCAGGAGCACCTGGTGGGTCGGCGACGAGCCGGTGGCGGAGATGCGGTTCCGGGTGCTGAAGTTCCGGCCGGCGGAGAAGCGGGAAGCGGCCCAGGAACCTCCGAAAGCACAGGCGATCCGGCCTTCCGTCAACCGCGACACCGAGTACTTCTGGGAAGGCTGCCGAGAAGGCGAGCTGCGCATCCAACGCTGCGGCGGTTGCGGGTTGCTGCGGCATCCACCAGGCCCGATGTGCCCGGAATGCGGTGCCACCAAACCGAAGTACCTCGTCTCGGACGGGTACGGCGTGGTCTACAGCTACGTCGTGCACCACCACCCGCAGGTGCCCGGCAAGCAGACCCCGTTCGTGATCGCCCTGATCGAACTGGACGAGGGCGTGCGGATGCTGGGCGAACTGGCCGGCGAGCCCAGCATCGGGCTGCCGGTCGAGGTCGTGTTCACCAAGGTCGACGACGAGCTGACGATGCCGAGCTGGAGGCCCCGTGCGGATCGGTGATTCCCTGCCCGAGTGGCACGTCGAGGCCACGCCCACGTTCGTGATCAGCACCGCGCTGGCCACGCGCGACTTCCAGGACGTCCACCACGACCGCGACCTGGCGATCCAGCGCGGCTCGAAGGACATCTTCATCAACATCCTCACGACGACCGGTCTGGTGCAGCGGTACGTCACGGACTGGGCCGGCCCGGAAGCGTTGGTGCGTCAGGTGAACATCCGGCTCGGCGCGCCCTGCTACGCCTACGACACGCTGAAGTTCTTCGGCCAGGTCATCGGACGCGAAGACCAGGACCTGACCATCGAGGTCGTCGGCAGGACCGGGCACGGCGACCACGTCACCGGCACCGTGAAGATCGAGGTGCCGGCATGAACGCCGTGATCGCAGGTATCGGCGCGACGGACTTCTCCAAGGACTCGGGGCGCAGCGAACTCCAGCTGGCCGCCGAGGCCGTCAGGGCAGCCCTGGAAGACGCCGGGCTCGAACCGTCCGATGTGGACGGCCTGGTCAGCTTCACCATGGACACCAACGCCGAGATCGCGGTCGCGCGCGAGCTGGGCATCCCGGAGCTGACGTTCTTCAGCCGCGTCCACTACGGCGGCGGGGCGGCGTGCGCGACCGTCCAGCAGGCCGCGATGGCGATCGAGACCGGCGCGGCGAAGGTCGTGGTCTGCTATCGGGCGTTCAACGAACGGTCGGGCCACCGGTTCGGTCAGGTCCAGACCGCGGCCGCCGCGAACATCGACAACAGCTGGTCGTACCCGATGGGATTGGGCACACCGGGTGCGATGGTCGCGATGTTCGCCCGCCGGTACATGCACGAGTACGGCGCGACTTCCGAGGACTTCGGCCGGATCGCGGTGATCGACCGCAAGCACGCTGCCACGAACCCGCACGCGTGGTTCCACGGACGACCGATCACCCTCGAAGATCACCAGGCCTCCCGATGGATCGCCGAACCGTTGCGGCTGCTCGACTGCTGCCAGGAGAGCGACGGCGGAGTCGCTCTGGTCGTCACCTCGGCGGAACGCGCCCGCGACCTGCCGAACAAGCCCGCGCACGTCAAGGCCGCCACGCAGGGCAGCAGTGCCGACCAGTTCACAATGACCAGCTACTACCGCGACGACCTGACCGGCCTGCCCGAGATGGGCGTGGTGGCGCGCGGGCTGTGGGAGAAGTCGGGCATCGGTCCGTCCGATGTGGACGTCGCCGTGCTCTACGACCACTTCACGCCGTTCGTGCTGGTCCAGCTGGAGGAGCTGGGCTTCTGCGCGAAGGGCGAGGCGAAGGACTTCGTGGCGTCCGGCGCCCTGGAACTCGACGGCTCGCTCCCGCTCAACCCGCACGGCGGCCAGCTCGGCGAGGCCTACCTGCACGGCATGAACGGCATCGCCGAGGGCGTCCGGCAGGTGCGCGGCACCGCGGTGAACCAGGTCGCGAGTGTGGACCACGTCCTGGTCACGGCAGGGACCGGCGTGCCGACGAGCGGCCTGATACTGGGCCGGGAGGCCTAATCTGGCGGACCATGACCGAGTCCGCGTTGCACGTGAGCAATGGCGACAGCACCGACATCCCGGGCACCGGCCTCGCGCAGCACGTCCTGTACTGGCGTGACTCCCTGCACGAGGGCCCGGTGCCTGCGGTGGGGCCCGAGGAACTCCGCCGGATCAGAGCGGGCTTCCTCGCGGACAGCGACGTCGACGACCGGGCGGAGGGTTCGGCGATGTTCGCCGAACGGGACCGGATCCTGGAGGCCGGCCGGGACGGCGAGTACGTGCTGTGGTTCGAGGCGGACCTGTACGACCAGCTGCAGATCATCCAGATCCTGGACCGCCTCGCCGGCCTGGGCGTCCCGGCCGGGCACATCACCCTGATCTGCATCGGCGAGTACCCCGGCATCGCCCGTTTCGGCGGTCTCGGCGAGCTCACGGCGGAGCAACTGCGCGAGCTGCCCGAGACGAACGCGTGTGCCGTCCTGACTCCTGCTGCGCTGGAGCTGGCCGTCGGGGCGTGGGCCGTCTTCCGGGCGCCGACCCCGGAAGGACTCGCCGCCATCGCCGCCAGTCGTTCGGGCGAGCTGCGGTTCCTGGGTGAGGCGTTCGACCGGCTCTGCCGGGAGTATCCGTCCACTCGGGATGGTCTGGCGCTCACCGAACGGCGCGTGCTGGCCGCCGTCGCCGGCGGGGCGGCCGACGCGGGCACGGCGTTCGTCCGCGTCTGGGCGAGGGAAACGCGTCCGTACCTCGGTGACACCTGGTGCTTCCTGACGATGGAACGGATGGTGCACGCGCCCGTGCCGCTGCTCACCGCGGACAGCGACCGGATCACCCGCCACACCCGCCTCGGTCTGACCGACACCGGGGCGCAGGTGCTCGCGGGCGCCGCGGACCACGTCACGATCAACGGCATCGACCGGTGGATCGGCGGCGTGCACCTGCAGGGGACTCAGCCGGGCTGGCGCTGGAACGAAGGCACCGAAGCCGTCACACCGTGGTGAGCACCGCGTCCGCGAGCACAGCACGGTCTCCGGCGGACGTTGTCAGCACCAGCTGTGAACCCTCACGCCACACTCGTGTGGTCAAGGTTTCGCCGGGGAACACCACGCCCGCGAACTTCGCCCCGAATGACAGCACCTGCTCCGGCCCGTCGAGCAGCGCATCGATCACCGCCTTGCACACCACGCCGTACGTGCACAGCCCGTGCAGGATCGGCTGGTCGAACCCGGCTGCCCTGGCGAAGCCCGGATCGGCGTGCAGCGGATTCCGGTCACCGCAAAGCCGGTACAGATAGGCCTGCTGCGGCAAGGTCGGCGTCTCGATCACGACGTCAGGTTCGCGCTCGGGCACTTCGACCTTGCCGGACGGCCCGCGCTCGCCGCCGAACCCGCCCTCGCCGCGCGCGAAGATGCTGGACCTGGTCGTGTACAGGGCGGTCCCGTCCGGCGTGAGAGCCGTGGACTCCTGCACGATGACCGCGGCCTTGCCCTTGTCCCACACGTCCGCGATCCGAGTCCGCAGCACCGCCTCGCCCTCGGCGGGGAGGGGAGCGTGCACGGTGATCTCCTGCGTGCCGTGCAGCACGCGGGCCAGGTCGATGTCGACGCCGGGGAACGACACGGCGGGCGGCGCGGTCTCGTGGAACCGGGGCGCGACCACGCCGAACGTCGGCAGCACTCGCAGACCTTGCTCGTAGACGTACTGGAGTTCGGTGGCGCCGAGCGCCAGGTGGTAGAGCAGCACGTCCGAGTGCGTCCAGGAGAACTTGATCTCTGGAAGTTCCGCCCCGATCGCGACGTCCGGATCGATCGGCATCAAGCACTCCTCACTCGTAGGTGATCTTCACCGTGTCGGTGACCGGAACCGACTGGCACGCCAGCACGATGCCCTCGGCGATGTCCTCGGAGTCGAGCACGTCGTTGTTGAGCATCTTGACCTCGCCCTCGACCAACCGGCACGCGCACGCGCTGCACGCACCCTCGCGGCACGAGTACGGCGCGTCGAGTCCCTTCTCCAGCAACAGGTCGAGCAACTTCTGCCGCGCCGGCCACGGAAACCGGTGCTCCTCGCCGTCCAGCGAGACCTCGACCACGGCGTCCGGTCGATCGTCCGCCACCGGCACGACCTCGGCGAACGGATCACTGGACAGCGACACGAACTTCTCGACGTGCACGACCTTGACGTCCCGCAACGCCTTGCGGGCGGCCTCCATGAACGGTCCCGGCCCGCACACGAACGCCTCGTCGCAGTCCTGGACGAACGCCCGCAACGCGCCGAGGTGCGGCAACCCCTGCACCGACTCCAGCCAGTGCACGACGACCAGCCGATCCGGACAGGATCGCGACAGCTCGTCCAGCTCGCGGGCGAAGATCACCGAGCCTTCGTCCCTGTTGGCGTAGAAGAGGAAGACCCTGCCCGATCCCTGGGCGAGCACGGTCTTGATGATCGACATCACCGGCGTGATCCCGCTACCGGCGGCGAACGCCAGCAGCGAGCCGTCCAGCGAACTGGGGGTGAAGACCCCGGCCGGCGCCAGCACGTCCAGCTCCATGCCAGGCCGCACCTCGGAGCACATCCACGCAGAGCCGTACCCGTCCGGCGTGCGCTTGACCGTGATCTTCAACGGCTCGCCCGGCGCGCTGGACAGTGAGTAGCACCGAGCGACCTCGCCCGCCCGCACGGTGAGAAACTGGCCGGGCCGCGGCGTGAAATCGACTCCCGACAACACGAACGAGCGCGCGTCGGCGGTCTCCTCGATCACCTCGTCGACCCGGACCCGGTGCACCTCAGCCATCCGCGACCTCCAGCGTGCCGTCGCGCACGGCCTTCTCGATGCTGTCCCGCAGCCGCAGGCACGTCGGCACGAACGCCGACCGCGGCCCGCACAACTCGGGGCAGTCGCGAGTGTCGGAAAGCCACTGCACGCTCGTGTGCTGCGGGCTGTTCTTCTTGACCAGCACCCGGTTCCCGCAGTCGCACCTCACCGGCCCCATGCCACCGACGAGGAACTCGTCCCGCTCGTTCACGTGGCCGACTCCTGAGGCGCCGGTTCCCGCCTGGCCAGGTTCTCGGCGACCTCCTTCTCCCACACCTCGATCGCCCGGCTCGTGTCGACCTCGAACTCGAAGCGCCGCGTCATGTCGTCGCTGACGTCCTCGACGTCGACGTAGAACTGCTCGTACCAGCGCCGCAGCTGGTAGACCGGCCCGTCCTCCTCGCACAGCAACGGGTTGTCGATCCGCGTCTTGTTCTGCCAGATCTCCACGTCCTGGAGGAACCCGACGCCGATGCCGCGCGCGAACTTGGCCGCGATCTTGTCCGCGTGCACGTCGTCGACACCCGGCAGCTTCTTCACGATCGCGCCCCACTGCAGCCGGAACGAGTTCGGCGTGATCGGGTAGTGGCAGTTGATCAGCACGGTCTCGATCTCGAGGCCCTTGTAGTCGTTCCACAGATAATCGATCATGTACGACGGCCCGTAGTAGGCGGCCTCCGAACGAACTTCCACGTCACCGGTGTAGTTCGAGCCCATCGCCACGTCCGGCCGTCCCCGCGTCGTGAGGTACTGCGACGCGACGTGGCCCTCCATCACGTTCTTGAAGTAGGTCGGGAACGCGAAGTGGATGTAGAAGAAGTGGGCCATGTCGACGACGTTGTCGATGATCTCGCGGCAGTTCGCGCCCTCGATCACCACCGAGTCCCAGGTCCAGTTGCTCCACTCGTCGCTGAACGCCGACTCGATGCGCGGGATCGTCACGTTCTCCGGCGGCGGGTTGCCCTGCGGGTCGTTCCACACGAAGAGCTGCTTGTTCTCCTCCATCGTGATCCACGACCGGGTGCGCGCCCGCAGCGGAACCCGCTTGGCGTAAGGGATGTCGACGCACTTGCCGTTGCCCGCCCAGCGCCAGTCGTGGAACGGGCAGGCGATGTTGTTGCCCTTGACCGTGCCCTGGGTGAGGTCGCCGCCCATGTGCCGGCAGTACCCGTCCAGCACGTTGATCTTGCCGTCCTCGCTCGCGAACACCACGAGCTTGGTGCCGAACGCCTCAACCGCATGAGGTTTGCCGTCGCGGAAGGCGCTGGCCAGTCCGAGGCAGTGCCAGCCGCGCGCGAACCGCGCTGGAGGTGCGCCGGTGTCGATCGTGCGTACGGCGTCCTGCGTCATGACATGCCTCCAGAGATGTCGAGACCGGCGAGATAACCGAACGTCATGGCCGGTCCGAGGGTGGCGCCCGCGCCCGCGTACGTGTGGCCCATGACCGAAGCGCTGGTGTTTCCGGCCGCGTACAGGCCGTCGATCACCGAACCGTCCTCGCGCAGCACCCGCGCACGGGTGTCGGTGCGCAGGCCGCCCTTGGTGCCGAGGTCGCCGGGCACGATCCTGACCGCGTAGAACGGGCCGGTCGTCAGCGGTGCCAGGTTGGGGTTCGGGTGGTTGCGCGGGTCGCCGTAGTAGCGGTCGTACGCGCTGTCGCCGCGGTGGAAGTCCTCGTCCTTGCCGTCCACGGCCAGGGTGTTGAAGCGCCGGACGGTGTCGATGAGTTCCGGCAGGTCGGCTTCCTGGGCGAGTTCTTCGAGGCTGGGGGCCGTGAGCACGGATTCCTTCCAGCGGCGGGGGAGCGGGCGGCGCGGTGGGATGCCGCAGAACGGGTAGCGGCCGCGGTAGGTGTGGTCGAAGACGAGCCAGGTGTCGCCGGTCATCGCGTTGACCACGTCGATGTAGGGCGCCGCCTCGTTGACGAACCGGCGGCCGGTCTTGTCGACCAGCACCGAGCCGGGCAGCGAGCGTTCGGCGAGCAGGAAGAACGGGCCGCGGGGCAGCGGGACCGACGGGCCCCACCAGGCGTCGTCCATCAGCCCGACGGCCGCGCCCGCCCGCATGCCGGCCTCGATGCCGTCACCGGTGTTGGCCTTCGCGCCGACTGTCCACTCCGTACCGATGTCCTGATGCTGCTTGCGCAGGCGTTCGTTGTGCTCGAACCCGCCCGCGGCCAGGACGACGTGCTTGGCGGTGATCAGCCGGTCGCCGATGAGGACGCCAGCGACGCGGCCGTTCTCGTAGTGCAGGTCGGTCATGGCGGTGTTGAGCCTGATCTCGACGTTCAGTGCTTTGAGTCCCGCCCGCAGTCCGGCGGACAGCGCCTGGCCCATGGTGAGGCGCCGGCCCGGCAGGAACCGGCGGGCGAAGACCTTGGCGGCGGTGACGATGCCGCGCGGGTGGCGGCCGATCAGGGTCAGCCACTTGTAGTCGGTCTGGGTGATCACGATGCCCGCCGGCGTCGGCACGTACGGCGGTTCGAGGTCCTTGAGCTCCTCGCCGAGGAGTTTCGTGTTGAACGGCAGCGGCTCGACGGATCTGCCGCGCGGCTGGCCGCCGGGCGCTTCCGGGTAGTAGTCGGAGTAGTCGCGGACCCAGCGGAACTTCAGCGGTGTGTGCGCGGCGACGAACGCGAGCATCGCGGGTCCGGCGTCCAGGAACGCCTCGCGCAGCTCGGCGGGTACTTCCCCGGCGATGTGCCCCAGGTAGGTGCTGGCCTGCTCCGGCGAGTCCGGCACGCCGTTGGCGGCGACCACCGCGTTGTTCGGCACCCAGATGCCGCCGCCGGACCGCGCGGTCGAGCCGCCGTAGTGCTCGGCCTTCTCGATGATCAGGGTGCGCAGGCCTTGTTGAGCGGTGCAGAGGGCGGCTGTCATGCCTGCCGCACCGCTGCCGACGACGATCACGTCGTACATCGCACCTCCCCGGAAGTCGAACTAGAACAGGTTATAGTTTCGGGGCGCTTTGGCGCTATGGTGTAGGAGTTCCAGGCAAGTCGACTCACCAAGAACCTGTTTCTGGCCAAGAACCTGTTCCAGGAGGGTTGCGTGGAGGTCACCGCTGACGTGGTCGTCATCGGCTTCGGTGCGGCCGGCGCGTGCGCCGCCGTCGAGGCCGCGGCGGCCGGTGCGTCCGTGGTGGTCCTGGACCGGTTCGCCGGTGGTGGCGCGACCGCGTTGTCCGGCGGTGTCGTCTACGCGGGTGGTGGAACGCGGCAGCAGGTCGAGGCAGGAGTGACCGATTCGGTCGAGGCGATGGTGGCCTACCTGCGCACCGAGGTCCGGGACGCGGTGTCCGAGGCGACGCTGCGGCGGTTCTGCGAGGACAGCGCCAAGATGCTGGCGTGGCTGGAGGACCAGGGCGTGCCGTTCGATGCCCGCGTGTCCCCGTTCAAGACCTCGTACCCGACCGACGACTACTACCTGTACCAGTCCGGCAGCGAGGACGCCTGGCCCGACCCGGCCCCGCGCGGACATCGGACCAGGGCCAAGGGAACTTCGGGCAAGGCGTTTTTCACCCGGCTGGCGGAAGCGACCAGGCGGGCGGGCGTGCGGATCATGCCGCAGACCCGCGCTGTCGAGCTGATCACGACGGACGGCCGGGTGACCGGTGTGCGGTGCCGCGCGTTGTCCGGGATCGCGAAGGCGCTGCACGGGGCGTTGTCCAGGGCGGGCGCCAAACCGTGGCTCTACTACCCGCCGCTGGGCAGAAGGCTGTTCGGGCTGGCCGGGTGGCTGGAACGGTTCGCCCGCCCGGTGACGGTGATCGCGCGCCAGGGCGTGATCATCTCCGCCGGCGGTTTCATCGCGGACCGGGCGATGGTGCACGAGAACGCTCCTGCTCACCGCGGCGGACTCGCGCTGGGCACGCCCGGCGACGACGGCGGCGGGATCCGGCTCGGCATCGCCGCCGGTGGGAAGACCGCGCGGATGGACAAGATCTCGGTCTGGCGGTTCGTCACGCCGCCCAGCGCTCTGCAACGCGGGGTGCTGGTCGACGTCGACGGCAAGGCGTTCGGTGACGCGACCCGGTACGGCGCGGCGATCGGCAGTGAGATCGTCGAACGCGGCGGCAAGGCGTGGCTGCTGATCGACGACGACATCCTCGCTGTCGCACGCGCCCAGGTCAGGACGCAGACGGCGCCGTTCCAGCGCTGGCAGGTCCGCTACCTGCTGGGCCGCGGCATGGTCACCGCGCCGACGATCGAGGAAGTCGCGGCCAAGGCCGGAATCGGCGTGCCCGAACCGGTCGGCAAGCCGCCCTATTCACTGATCAACGTGTCGGTGCGCGCGGGATTCGGTTACCCGTGCCCGATGCTGACGCTCGGCGGACTCGTCGTCGACGAGGAAACCGGTCAGGTGCAGGGAGTTCCCGGCCTGTACGCGGCGGGCCGGTCGGCCGTCGGGGTGTGCTCGGAGTCCTACGTCAGCGGGCTCGCGCTCGCCGACTGCGTCTTCTCGGGCCGCCGTGCGGGGCAACACGCTGCCATGTCAACAGGTGCAGGGGAGGCCAGGTGCTGACGATCCAGAAACGGGAAGCGGCCGCCGAGTTGCTGCGCGTGGCGGAACGCGACCGCGTGCCGATCAAGCCGCTGGTCGAGCTGTATCCCGACATCGACGTGGTCGACGCGTACGAGATCCAGCTGCTCAACGTCCGGCACCGCAACCGGGACGTGATCGGCCACAAGGTAGGCCTGTCGTCGTTGGCGATGCAGCAGATGATGGGCGTCGACGAACCCGACTACGGCCACCTGCTCGACGACATGCAACTCGCCGGGATCGCGGACGCCTCGGCGTACCTGTATCCGCGGGTCGAGGTGGAGATCGCGTTCCTGCTGGCCCGCGACCTGCCAGGAGAGGGCTGCACGGTCGAGGACGTCCTGGCCGCCACCGAGTTCGTCGCGCCGGCCATCGAGCTGATCGACAGCCGGATCATCGACTGGAAGATCGGCCTGCAGGACACCATCGCGGACAACGCGTCCTCGGCCGGGTTCATGCTGGGCTCCGAACGGGTGCGTCCGTCCGAACTGGACATCGGCGCGGTGGCGGCCACCCTGCGGCGCAACGGCGAAGTCGTCGCCGAAGGCCGTGGTGAGGCGGTGCTGGGCGATCCGGCGATCGCGGTGGCGTGGCTGGCGGAGAAGGTCGCGGGCTTCGGCGTCCGGTTGCTGGCCGGCGACATCGTGCTGCCGGGGTCGTGCACGCGGGCGATCGACGCGCGGCCGGGTGACGAGTTCCACGCCGAGTTCGCCGGACTTGGTTCTGTCGACCTGAAATTCGAGTGAGGTGACTGGGTGAAGGCGGCCATCGTCGGCTCCGGCAACATCGGCACCGACCTGCTTTACAAGCTCCTGCGCTCCGAAGTGCTGGAGCCTCGCTGGATGGTGGGCATCGACCCGGCCAGCGAGGGCCTCAAGCGCGCGGCGTCGCTGGGCCTGGAGGTCTCGGTCGACGGCGCGGAGTGGTTGCTGCGTCAGGACGAGCTGCCGGACGTCGTGTTCGAGGCGACGTCCGCGGCGGTGCACCGGGCGAACGCGCCGCGCTACGCGGAGGCCGGGATCCGGGCGATCGACCTGACCCCGGCGGCGGTCGGGCCGTACGTCGTGCCGCCGGTGAACCTCGGCGAACACAGGGACGCGCCCAACCTCAACCTGATCACGTGCGGCGGCCAGGCCACGATTCCCATGGTGTACGCCGTTTCGCGGGTGGTTCCGGTGTCGTACGCGGAGATCGTCGCGAGCGTGGCGTCGGTGTCGGCCGGACCGGGCACGCGGGCCAACATCGACGAGTTCACCCGCACCACCAGCCACGGCATCGAGGCGATCGGGGGAGCGGAACGCGGCAAGGCCATCATCGTGCTGAACCCGGCGGACCCGCCGATGATCATGCGCGACACGATCTTCTGTGCCATCCCCGAGGACGCCGACCCCGATCCGATCACGGACTCGATTGCTCGGATGGAGACCGACATCCGTTCGTACGTACCGGGTTTCCGGTTGCTGAGCGAACCGCAGTTCGACGCCGGTCGAGTGTCGATCTTCGTCGAGGTCGCGGGCGCCGGTGACTTCCTGCCCGCGTACGCCGGGAACCTCGACATCATGACCGCCGCCGCGACCAAGGTGGGGGAGGAGATCGCACATGCAGCTGCGGCTGACCGACACGTCACTGCGTGACGGCTCGCACCACAAGCGGCACCAGTTCACGGTCGAGGACGTCCGTTCGATCGTGGCGGCACTGGACGGCGCCGGGGTGCCGGTGATCGAGGTGACGCACGGCGACGGGCTCGGCGGGTCGTCGTTCAACTACGGCTTCAGCCTCACCCCGGAGCAGGAGCTGATCAAGGTCGCGGCCGACACGGCGACGCAGGCCAAGATCGCCGTGCTGATGCTGCCGGGTGTCGGGGTGAAGGACGACATTCTTGTTTCCCAGGACAACGGCGCCTCGATCGTCCGCATCGCCACGCACTGCACCGAGGCCGATGTCTCCGTGCAGCACTTCCAGCTGGCCAGGGAACGCGGGCTGGAGACCGTCGGGTTCCTGATGATGGCGCATTCGCAACCGCCCGAGGCGTTGGCGAAGCAGGCGCGGATCATGGCGGACGCGGGCTGTCAGTGCGTGTACGTGGTCGACTCGGCAGGAGCCCTTGTCCTGGAACAGGTTTCCGACCGGGTGGCCGCGCTGGTCGACGAGCTGGGCGAGGACGCGCAGGTCGGCTTCCACGGGCACGAGAACCTCGGGCTGAGCGTCGCGAACTCGGTCGCCGCGGCCAGGGCGGGGGCGCGGCAGATCGACGGCAGCGTGCGCGGATTCGGGGCTGGTGCCGGGAACACGCCGCTGGAGGCGTTCGTCGGCGTGTGCGACAAGCTCGGGTTCGAGACCGGTGTGGACTTCTTCAAGATCGTGGACGCGGCCGAGGACGTGGTCCGGCCCGTCATGCCCGAGGAGTGCCTGCTCGACCGGATGGCACTGATGATGGGGTACGCCGGCGTCTATTCCAGCTTCCTCAAACACGCTTACACGCAAGCGAAGCGCTATGACGTGTCCGGCGCGCAGATCCTCATCCGAGCGGGAGAACGCCGGCTCGTGGGAGGGCAAGAGGACCAGCTGATCGACATCGCACTGGAGCTGAGCAGGGAGAAAGTCCGATGAGCGAGGAAATCCTCGGCAAGGTGCGGGAGCTGCTGCCTGCTCTGCGGGAACGCGCGCAGGAGGCGGAGGAGCTGCGCAAGGTGCCACCGGAGTCGGTGAAGGCTTTGCAGGAGACCGGGTTCTTCCGGATGCTGCAACCCGTGCGGTACGGCGGGTTCGAGTCGCATCCGCTGGAGTTCTACACCGCCGTGAAGCTGATCGCGAGCGCGTGCGGCTCGACGGGCTGGGTCGCGTCCGTGCTGGGCGTGCACCCGTGGCACGTCGGGTTGTTCGACGTGCAGGCGCAGGAAGAGGTGTTCGGGGAGGACCAGGACACCCGGATCTCGTCGTCGTACGCGCCGACGGGTCGTGCGACGGCGGTCGAGGGCGGGTTCCGGTTCAGCGGCAAGTGGAGCTTCTCGTCCGGCTGCGACCACGCCACCTGGGTGCTGCTCGGCGGCCTGGTGATGAACGACGAGGGCAAACCCGTCGACTTCCGCACGTTCCTGTTGCCGATCGCCGACTACACGATCAACGACGTCTGGGACACCGTCGGCCTGCGCGGCACCGGCAGCAACGACATCGTGGTCGAGGACGTGTTCGTGCCGGAGCACCGTGCGCTGAGCATGCTGCACACGGCGCGGTGCATCTGTCCTGGCCAGGACGTCAATCCCGGTCCGCTGTTCCGCATGCCGTACGGGACGATCCACCCGTACGCGATCACCGCGCCGATGATCGGCATGGCGACCGGCGCATACGACCTGCACGTGGGCGCGACCCGTGAGCGCGTCCGGGCCGCCTATCTGGGCGAGAAGTCGGTCGAGGACCCGTTCGCGCAGGTGCGGATCGCCACGGCGGCCAACGACATCGACACGGCGTGGTGGCAGCTCGAGAAGGACATCAACGACGAGTGGGAACACGCCGTCGCTGGCACGAAGATCCCGATCGACCTGCGGCTGCGGGCCCGGCGGGACCAGGTGCTCGGCAGCGCGCGGGCGATCTCGGCGATCGACCGGCTCTTCGAGAGCGCGGGCGGCAAGGCGATCAACCAGGGTTCACCGCTGCCCCGGTTCTGGCGCGATGCGCACGCCGCACGCGTGCACGCGGCCAACGACCCGGAGCGCGTGCTTGTCCTGTACGGCAAGAACGAGCTCGGCATCCAGGTCCGCGACGGGCTGTTCTGAGGAGAGTGCTGTGAAGGTTCGGTTGCACTACCACGAAGCCGGTGCGGATCACGCCGAGACACTGGTCATGCTGCACGGCGGTGGGCCAGGCGCGTCGTCGTTGAGCAACTTCGGCCGCAACATCCCGGTGTTCGCGAAGTCGTTCCGCGTGCTGGCCGTGGACCTGCCCGGCTACGGCCAGTCCGACAAGCCCGCCGAGCACGACCAGTACTTCACCTTCGCGGCCAGGGCGTTGAACGACCTGCTCGACGAGCTGGGTGTCGAGCAGGCACACATCCTGGGCAACTCGCTCGGCGGCGGCACCGCGGTCCGGTTCGCCTTGGACTACGGGAAACGGGCCGGACGACTCGTGCTGATGGGGCCGGGTGGCCTCAGCTTGAACGTCTTCTCGCCGGACCCGACGGAGGGTGTGCGCAAGCTCAGCGCGTTCGCCCGCACGCCGACGCGGGAGAAGATCGAAGAATTCTTGCGGATCATGGTCTTCGACCAGTCACTCATCACCGACGAGCTGATCGACGAACGGTTCGAGGCGGCGTCGAAGCCGGAGTCGTTGCGGGCCATGGCCGCGCTGGGCAAGTCGTTCGCCGGCCCGGACTTCGAGCAGGGCATGCTTTGGCGCGAGGCCTACAAGCTCCGTCAACGGGTGCTGCTCGTGTGGGGCCGCGAAGACCGCGTCAACCCGCTGGACGGCGCCTTGCTGGCGATGAAACTGATCCCGCGCGCGCAGCTGCACGTGTTCGGCGGGTGCGGGCACTGGGCCCAGCTGGAGAAGTTCGACGAGTTCAACAGGCTGGCCACTGATTTCTTGACGGAGGCGTGATGGGGATCCGTTCGCTGGGATATCTCCGGATCGAGACCACCGACATGACCCGGTGGCGCGAGTTCGGGTTGAAGGTCCTCGGCATGGTCGAGGGCAAAGGCTCCACCGAAGGCGCTTTGTACCTGCGGATGGACGACTTCCCGGCGCGATTGGTGATCGTGCCGGGAGAGTCCGACAAGCTGCAGGCGTCGGGCTGGGAGGCAGCCACCGAGGCCGAACTGGACGAGGTGGCGAAGCGCCTGGCGTCGGCCGGAGTCGCGTACGTCGAGGGCAGCGCCGAGGACCTGGCCGAGCGGCGGGTGAACGGGCTGATCAGGTTCGAGGACCCGTCCGGCAACACCCTCGAGGTCTTCCACGGCGCGGCTCTGGAACACCGCCGCGTGGTGTCGCCGTACGGGCACCGGTTCGTGACCGAGGAGCAGGGCCTCGGGCACGTCGTGCTGTCCACATCGGACGACGAGGCCGCGCTGCACTTCTACCGCGACGTGCTGGGCTTCCGGTTGCGCGACTCGATGAGGTTGCCACCGCAGTTCGTCGGTCGCCCGGCCGACGGACCGCCCGCGTGGCTGCGGTTCTTCGGCTGCAACCCGCGCCACCACAGCCTCGCGTTCCTGCCGATGCCGACGCCGAGCGGGATCGTGCACCTCATGGTCGAGGTCGAGAACACCGACGACGTCGGCCTGACGCTGGACCGGGCGATGCGCAGGAAGGTGCCGATGTCGGCGACGCTCGGCAGGCACGTCAACGACCTGATGCTGTCGTTCTACATGAAGACACCCGGCGGGTTCGACGTCGAGTTCGGCTGTGAGGGACGGCAGGTGTCCGATGAGGACTGGATCGCACGCGAGAGCACGGCGGTGAGCCTGTGGGGACACGACTTCAGCGTTGGCCACCAGAAGTAATGCAGTCAGAAACAGCAGCCCACTACCGTTCCGTACTCGGTCACTTCTGCACCGGTGTGACCGTGGTGACAGGCATGTCCGCGGACGGACCGGTCGGGTTCGCCTGCCAGTCGTTCGCGGCCCTGTCGCTGGACCCGCCGCTGGTGTTGTTCTGTCCACAACGGACTTCGCGCAGCTGGGCGGCGATGGCGTCGGCGGGCTCGTTCTGCGTGAACGTGCTGGCGGAGGACCAGCGTGGGGTGTCGACGGTGTTCGGAAGGGCCGGCGCGGACAAGTTCGCCGGCGTGTCCTGGACGCCGTCGAGCACCGGTGCTCCCGTGCTCGACGGCGCACTGACGTGGATCGACTGCCAGGTGACGGTGGTGCACGACGCCGGTGACCACCACGTGGTCGTCGGCGAGGTCGTCGAACTCGGCCCGACACGGGACGCGCAGCCGCTGCTGTTCTACCGCGGCCGCTACGCCTCGCACGCCGAACTCGACACCCGCGGGTGGTCCGGCGAGGTGCTGGACAACCTGATGACCTGGCAGCGTCAGTCAGAGTGGAGCTGACGCGGTGACCTGCCAGCACGCACCGGGAACCCGCACCTCGTCGCCGTGCACGAACTCGTCGAACGCGCTGCGGACCTGCGCCATCAGCTGCGGCCGCACGGACTCGTCCGCCTCCTTGAGCGCACGGGAGATCGGGCCGAGATTGCTCAGGTACGGGACCAGCAACGACTCCGGCATCGTGCAGATCCGGTCCACCGCGCTGATGTCGATCCCACTCCAGCCGGCCTCTTCGAGGATCTTCCGGGTCTTGGCGGCGTCCGCGAGCGAGAACGGCCCCGGTCCGTCCGGATCAGGAGCCGGCGCGTCGGGCAGCAACGACGCGGCGGCGCGTGAGGCGGCCGTCATGAACGGGTTCTCCTCCGGTGTGCGCCACGTGATGAAGCACAGCTCACCGCCCGGCACCGAGGCGCGCAGCAGGTTGCGGAACGCGGTGGCCGGATCGTCGAAGAACATGACCCCGAACCGCGAGACGATCAGGTCGAAGCGCTCCTCGAACACGTGGACCTGCGCGTCCGCGAGCAGGAACTCCGCCTTCCCGTGCTCTCGCGCCGCGGCCAGCATCGATTCCGAGATGTCGAGGCCGACGCACCTCGTCCCGTCGAGAGCGTCCGCGATCGCCCGTGTCACGCCGCCGGTGCCACAGCCGACGTCGAGCACCCGCTCGCGGGGCCGTTCTCGCGCGGCTTCCACGAGCAGGTCCTGGAACGGCTTCAGGACCAGGTCGACGATGTCCTGTGCCTGGGCCCAGCCCTGTCCTGCGGCGTTCCACCACTCGGCCTGGGCGCTGTTGACCTCTGATGTCATGCTCGTACCGTCCTACTTCAAGTCGGCTTGAGGTCAAGTGTCGTGGATGAAATCGGGATCGGCGAGGTGGTGCGGCGCTCCGGCGTGCCCGCGTCCACTCTGCGCTACTACGAGGAACGCGGCCTGATCACCTCGGTGCGCCGCCGGGGTCTGGCGCGGGTGTTCTCGACCTCGGTCCTGGAACAGCTGGCGTTGATCGCGGTGTGCCGTTCGGCCGGGTTCTCCCTGGAGGAGGTCCTGCAGATGTTCGCCCCGGACGGCCGCCCGAGCCCGAACCGCGCGATGCTGGCGGCCAAGGCGGACGAGCTGGACGCGACGATCCGCAAGCTCGCGTCCATGCGCGACGACCTGCGCCACGCGGCGGCCTGCCCGGCACCGTCGCACATGGAGTGCCCGACCTTCCGGCGAGTGCTGGGGCAGGCTTAGAGGCTCCAGATCTGCGGCGCCACGGTGACGGCGGCGGCCTGGTACGGCGGCAGCAGCCTGCCCTCGACCACGACCTCCAGTGGCCACTTCTCCTGCAACACCACCCACAGTCGTCCGGAGAGCCCGGCGAACGCACCCAGCAGGTTCGCGTTCTCGTGCGCCTGCAACACGTACACCCACTTCGCCACGTCGGGCGCGCCGTCGAGCGGCTCGCGCCAGGCCCGGCGCAACCGGCGTCCACCGTGCCGTGCGGCGTCGGCGGACAACACGACGTCCGCCCTGCTCGGGTCCGGCGCGGAGGCGGGAGCGTTGGCGCTGAAGCGGTACGGCAGCGGCGGCACCTCGTCGATGCTCGGCACCGCGGCCAGGTCCGGGCTGGCCGGATCATCCAATGTGGACGCGATGAGCTCGCGCTCCTCGGCCGTGATGCCGATGTTCTCGTACGCCATGGACAGCAGCAGCGTCGCCTCGGCCTGCGCGGGTTCGCCACCGAAGTAGTCCTCGCGCACCGAACGCAGGGTGTCGTCTTCCAACCGGCCCGCGAGCCGCGCGCACAGGTCGGTGACCGTCGCGTAGGTCTTCACATCCATGGTTTTCACTTCTTTTTGTACGGGCCGAGATCGGTTTTGGTGACGTTACCCTGATCGTCCTGGACGATCTTGATGACACGGTCGCCCTTCGGTCCCTCCCAGGTCCAGCTGCCGTCGCCGCCGGCCGCGGGGTTGCTGTAGCGCGGCGGGTTGCCCTGGGGGATGCCCTGCGGGGCCGGGGTGGGCGCGGGCGGGTTGAGGATCACGCCGGGGTTCGTGGCGTCCGGCGGGAACGACGTGCGGATCTCGCCGTTCGACAGCACCGTGGTCCGGACGAGCACTCCGTCGACCATGCCCTCGTAGTTGTAGGCCCACGCCGGGTCGCCGTTGGCGTCCTTGGTGGGCTTCGGACCGGTGACCGGCTGCCCGGACTGGGTGACCTGGTGGGCCGCGTCGAGGATCTTGGCCTCGTCCCAGCCCTTCGGGAACTCGGTCTTGTTCGAGAACCCGGTGCCCGCGATGTGGCCGCCCTGCTTGCCGCCGTCGCCGTGGATGATGTGCTCTTTGGACGCATCGCTGTGGTGGATGTCGTCGGCTTTGGGCGGCGTGGTCGGCTTGGCCGGCAACGGTTTCTTCGCGGGCGGGTTGTTCTGCTGGTTGCCGGGTTTGCCGGCAGGGGTGCCGGGGGTGCCGGAGCCACCGCCGGGCGTGCCTGCCTGAGCGGTCTGCGCGGCGGCTTTCGTCGCGCTGGTCAGGCCGGCGCCCGCGTTGATGTTGCCGTGTTGCTGGGACGGTTTCTTCTTCGGCGTGCCGCTCGGGGTGCTGCCGCCGCCGCCCGGAGTTCTCGGTTTCCCGGTCATCGAGCCCTACCCGTTCAGCAGCTTCGTGAGGTTGGTCAGGCTGGTGATCAGGCTCGTGGTGTAGGTGAGGATGCGACCCGCCCACTTGACCACCGCCGCGACGATCTGCGCCGCGATCACCGGGATCGTGATCACGAAGATCGCCTCGACCGCCCACACGATCACCCTGGCCACCAGGTCGGCGATCAGGTCGCGGACGATCTCGCGGGTCATCTCGACCAGGCCGCCCGCGCCCTCCGTGGCGGCCGCCATCGCCGCCGCGATCGCGGACAGGCCACCGATGGCGTTGACGTTGTTCACCATCAACCGCTGGTAGGCCTCCGACGCCTCGCCCTCCCAGCCGAGCAGGTCGCTCTCGAGGTCCGCGCGCAGGTCGGTGGCCATGTCGGCGAGCTCCGTCGCCATGTTGTTCCACGTCGCGGCGTGCGACCTGACCACGTCCTGCTTGCCGGTCAGTTCGTCGAGCATCTCGCGCAACGGGTCGAAGTACTCGATGGCCCAGCCGAGCCCGTTGGCGAGCAACGCGCTGATCGGGTCCATCACGCTCGCCGCGACGTCGACGCCGAGCGACGCGCCGGCGATCGCGTCGTCGACCCAGCCCTCGCTCTTGATCGCGTCGACGAGCCCCTCGATGCCGTCCGCGAGGCTGGAGCCCGTCCAGGCCTCGCGGGACGACTGGACCGGCGCGACCAGGGAACCCTCGGTCACAGTCCACCTCCGGTCGCGCGGAGCTTGTCCGCGTTGTCCTGGTCGGCCGACGCGTAGGTGTCCGCGCTGGAGCGCAGTTCCTTCGCGACGAGCTCCAGGTTGCTCTCGACGGTCGCGATCACGGCGTCGATGTCGGTGTGCCTGCCCTCCAGCACGCCGGAGATCCACCCGCACAGCACGCCGTACGCCTGGGAGTCCGCCGTGATGTGGGAGCTGGCGGACTTGACCTTCGCGAACCGCTGCTTGATGGCGTCGATGCTGCCCGCGTGTGCCCGCAGTTGTTCCGCCTCGACGTTGAACCCGGTCACCAGCGCTCCTCGGTGTAGATCTCCGCGCTGTTGTCGTCGTCGTCCGGTGCGCGCCGGGCAACGGGTTTCGGTTCGTCGGCGCCCAGCTGCCGGCCGACGCTCTCCACGATGGCGCGGCCCGCCGCCGTCTCGGTGCCGATGGTCTCCGCGACGATCTCCTTCGACCGCTGCGCGAGCTGCTTGCGGGCGTCGGCGAGCGTGGACATGATCGTCGCCGCCACCGTCTCCGGCGCGGTGGTGCTGATCCGGTCGGTGAGCTTCAGGTTCGTCATCGAGCCGGTCGAGTCGATCGTGACCTCGGCCAGCCCCGCCGGGTCCTTCGCGACGATCCGCACACCCTGCAACTGGTCGCTCATCGACAACGTGGCGGAGGCCAGCTTGTCGATCCGGCCCTTCCACGCGGCCAGCCGCTCGCGTGCGCCGTCCGGATCCAGGATTTGCTCGTCCACGACCGGAGTCTATGCACCGAAATGATCAACTGCGGGCGGAACGAGCGAGTCGGTCCAGGTGGACGCGTGGGCCGCCGAACAACTGGCCGCTGCCGTGCGCCCGCTTGAAGTACAGGTGCGCGTCGTGCTCCCAGGTGATCGCGATTCCGCCGTGCAACTGCACCATCTCACTCGCGACCTTGAAGAACGCCTCGGAGCAGTAGACCTTCGCCACCGCCGCGGACACCTCGTCGGTCGCGGCCTGTGAGGCTGACCTGGCGGTTTCGACGAGGACGTGCATGTCTGCCATGCGGTGCTTCAACGCCTGGAACGAAGCGAGCGGCTTGCCGAACTGGATCCTCGTCTTGGTGTACTCGACGGTGAGTTCGAGTGCTCTGGCGGCGGCGCCCACCTGTTCCGCGCTCAGCGCGGCCAGCGCGATGTCGCGGACCTGGGCCGACCACGGGCCGAGGCGGGTGGTGGACGCGCCGGTCAGGGTGATGGTGGCGAGGCGGCGGGTCAGGTCCATGGTCGGCGTGTGCTCGCGGGTCACGCCCGGCTGGTTCAGGTCGACCTCGTACAGGGAGACGCCGTCCGTCACCAGGAGGATCTCGGCGAGGTCGCCGTCGACGACGTAGCTGGTAATCCCGTCCAGGCTGGTCTCGGCGTTGTCCCACGGCCAGACGAGCGCGGCGACGGTGCCGTTCGCGATCCGCGGCAGCAACCGTTCGCACGCCTCTTCGTTTCCGCTGGCCAGGAGTGCCTGAGCGGCCAGGGTCGAGGACAGCAGGGGCGCCGGGGTGAGGGTGCGGCCGAGTTCTTCCAGCACGACGCGGGTTTCCGCGAGCCCGGCGCCCGATCCGCCGTACTGCTCGGGGATCGGCAGCACGCCGATGTCGCACAACCTGGCCCACACGGCTTTGTCGTAGCCGTGCGGGGTCTCGATCGCCGACCGGACGTCCGAATGCTTCTCGAGCAGGCTGCGGACGGCGTCGCGGAGCTCCTCTTGTTCCTCGGTCACAACGCCTCCAGCACGCGCGCTCGGTGCATCGACGGGCTGCCCCACGCGGTCCGCAGGGCTCGGGTCTGCAACAGGAACCGGCTGAGTTCGTGCTCGGCGGTGTAGCCGATCGCGCCGTGGACCTGCAGGGCGATGCGGGCGGCCTGCCAGGCGGCGTCCGAGGTGGCGACCTTGGCGGCCGAGACGTCGCGCGTCGTCATGGTCACGGCCGCGCCGAACACCAGCGGCCGGGCCATCTCCAGTCCGATCAGGACGTTCGCGAGGTGGTGCTTCACGGCCTGGAACTGGCCGATCGGCTTGCCGAACTGGGTGCGCGCCAGGACGTGGGCGGTGGTCATCTCCAGCATCGCGCGGCCGAGGCCGAGGAGCTGGGCGGAGCAGGTGAGGACGCCGAGGTTGAACGCGTGGGCGGCCGGGACGTCGGTGGCGATCACCGGGCCCGCGGTGAGTTCGACGAGGTGTCGGCCCGGGTCGACGGAGGTGAGTTCGGCGGTCGGGGAGGCCTCGCGGACGGTGTCGCCCTCGACCAGGAGGTAGCGATCGGCTTCCACGGCGTGGGGGATGAGCGGCGGGAACGCCACAGAACCAGGACCAACGACACCAAGCGCTGGCAGCACCGCGAGCGACTCGATCAACGGCCCGGCCACCGCGTGATGCCCCAGTTCCTCGAACACCACCACGAGATCAACCGGATCGGTGACCTCGGCGACCCCGATCTCGTTCAGATCCCGCTTCCCCGCCCCGAGGAACCCGTGCAGCACCCCGGCGAAGTCCGTCTGCTCCGGTGACAGCGTGAACATCATCTCGGCAGCCCCAGGATTCGTTCGGCGATCACGTTGCGCTGGATCTCGTTGGTCCCCGCGTAGATCGGCCCCGAGAGCGAGAACAGCCACCCGTCCTGCCAGCCGGGAGCAATCTCCCCGAGCAGGTCGAGCGCGGTCTCGTGGATCGACACGTCCAGCTCGGACCAGAACACCTTCGTGACGCTCGCGGCCGGCCCGGACGGCGGGTTCGCGAGGGCGCCGAACGTGTGCAGCCGGTAGGCCTGCGCACCGATCCACGCGTCGACGACCCGGTCCCGCAAGGCCGGATCGGGGTTCTTGCGGTACAGCTCCACCAACCGGCAGGCGGCGGCGGTGAACCGGCCGGGGCTGCGCAGGGTGAGGCCGCGTTCGTTGCCCGCGGTGCTCATCGCGACCCGCCACCCGTCGCCGACCTCGCCCACCACGTCGTGGTCCGGCACGAACACGTCGTCCAGGAAGATCTCCGCGAAGCCCGGTTCGCCGTCGAGCTGGTTGATCGGCCGGACGGTGACACCGTCAGCGCGCAGGTCGAACAGCAGGTAGGTCAGGCCGCGGTGACGTTCGCCGGGGCCGGTGCGGAACAGGCCGAAGGCGCGGTCCGCGAACGCCGCCCGTGAGCTCCAGGTCTTCTGGCCCCGCAACAGCCAGCCGCCGTCGGTCCGCACCGCCGTGCTGCGCAACGACGCCAGGTCGGACCCGGCTTCGGGCTCGGACCACGCCTGCGCCCACACCTCGTCGCCGCGCGCCATCGAGGGCAGGATGCGCGCCCGCTGTTCGTCGGTGCCGTGCGCGAACAACGTCGGTGCCAGCAGGAAGATGCCGTTCTGCGAGACGCGGCCCGGTGCGCCCGCCGCGTGGTACTCCTCCTCGAACACCAGCCACTGCAGCAGCGACGCCTCCCGGCCGCCGAACTCGCGAGGCCAGGAGACCACCGACAGTCGCGAAGACGCCAGCAGACGTTCCCACGAGCGGTGCTCCTCGAAGCCCTGCGCGGTGTCCATTGAGGACAGCGGCCGCACGTTCGTGGCCAGCCACGAGCGCACCTCGGCCTGGAACTCCAGCGTCTCAGCGTCCAGGGAGAGGTCCATCAGCTGGAGGCCTTCTTCATCGAACGGGCGTCCATCCCGGCCAACGCGTCTGTGCTCACCTCGGCGTTGTGCGCGTGGGCGAAGTGGTGCAGGCCGAACACGGAGTCCATCCCGGCGCGCATGCCCATGAGGTCCTCGGACTGGTTGACCGCCTTCTTGGCCAAGGCCAGCCCGAACCGCGGCATCGCCGAGATCCGTGACGCCAACTGGAAAGTCGACTCTTTCAGCTCGGCCCGCGGCACGACCCGCGAGACCATGCCCCACTCGTAGGCGCGCTGGGCCGAGAAGCGATCGCCGGTGAACAGCACCTCCTTCGCGGCGCGCGGGCCGAGCATCCACGGGTGCGCGAAGTACTCGACGCCCGGAATCCCCATGCGCACCACGGGATCGGCGAAGAACGCGTCCTCGGCGGCCACGATCAGGTCGCACACCCACGCCAGCATGAGGCCGCCCGCGACGCACGCGCCCTGCACCATCGCGATCGTCGGCTTCGGGATCTCCCGCCACCGCCGGCACATCCCGAGGTAGACCTCCATCTCGCGGGCGAACCGGAGATCGCCGCCCTCGCGGCCGACGTGGTCCCACCACATCACGGCCTTGCGCTCGAACGACGTGTCGACGTCCCGGCCAGGCGAACCGATGTCGTGTCCCGCCGAGAAGTGGTCGCCGGCACCGGCCAGCACGATCACCTTGACCTCGTCGTCGTCGACCGCGCGGGTGAAGGCCTCGTCCAACGCGTAGGTCATCGCCGAGTTCTGCGCGTTGCGGTACTCCGGCCGGTTCATGGTCACGACGGCGGCCGCGTCCCGCCGCTCATACGAGACAGTCACGCGTTCTCCTTGCGCAGTTGGGTTTTGAGGACCTTGCCCATGGCGTTGCGGGGGAGCGCGGGATGGAACTCGACGGCGCGCGGCACCTTGTAGTTCGCCAGCCGTTCCCGGCAGAACGCGATCACCTCGTCCGAGGTCAGCGACAAGCCAGGTGAGGTGACGATGTGCGCGACCCCGACCTCGCCGAGCCGTTCGTCGAAGACCCCGACCACGGCCGACTCCGCGACTCCCGGCAGCCGGGCCAGTGCCTGCTCGATCTCGGCGGGGTAGACGTTGAAACCGCCGCAGATGTACATGTCCTTGAGGCGGTCGGTGATCGAGAGGTAGCCACGGTCGTCGATCCGCCCGACGTCGCCGGTGTGCAGCCAGCCGTCGGCGTCGATGGCCGCGGCGGTGGCTTCCGGGTCGTCGAGGTAGCCGAGCATCACGTTCGGCCCGCGCAGCAACACCTCGTCCTGCTCGCCCAGCCTCAACTCGAAGTCCGCCATCGGCGCCCCGCACGTGTGCGCGACGGTCTCCGGCGAGTCGCCAGGGCGGCACATGGTGGCGACGACGGCCTCGGTCAGGCCGTAGGCGGTGAGCACGGTCAGCGACAGCTCCGCCCGCATCCGTTCGATCAGCGCCACCGGCACCACCGCCGCCCCTGTCACCGCGAGCCGCAGGCTGGACAGGTCGAACGAGCCGCGTTCTGGATGGTCGAGCAACGACTGGAAGATCGTCGGAGGCCCTGGCAGCACGGTGATCCGCTCGCGTTCGATCAGCCGCATGGTCTCCACGACGTCGAACACCGGCTGCGGCACGATCGTGGCGCCGCTCAGCAGACAGGCCAGGATCCCGGCCTTGTAACCAAAGGTGTGGAAGAAGGGGTTGACGATCAGGTACCGGTCCGCCGACGTCAACTCACCGCAGGCAGCCCACGCCGCCGCCACCCCGAGCGACTGCCGGTGCGCGCTCATCGCTCCCTTGCTGCGCCCGGTCGTGCCCGACGTGAACATGACGTCGCAGAGCTGTTCTGGGGAGATCTCCGGCAGCCTTGCGGCAGCAGCGATCCACTCGACGGGTAAGCGCACGGCCTCAGGAAGATCCGGCGACAACGCGCGCAGTTCGGCCAGCCGATCACGACCGAGGAACTCGCCCTCCACGATCAGAACGCGCGCCGCACTGCGGTGCAGGACGTCGAGCGTCTCCACAGCGGTGAACCGCGTGTTGATCGGCACCAGCGCGGCGCCCGCGTGCAACGCCCCGAGTGCCGCGATCACCCAGTGATGGGAGTTGGGCGCGCACAAGGCCACCCGATCGCCCGGTTGCACGCCCATGCCGACGAGCGCTCGCCCGGTGTCGTGCACGGCAGCGCGAAGCTCGGGAAAGGTGAGGCGAACCTTCCCGTCCACCAACGCTTCCGCGTCGATGTACGAAGCAGCCGCGTGGTCGAGCACAGCTGAAACCGTTTGCCTGCTTGGATCACCGGCCACGGCGTCGTTCATCAGGCCTCCAAAGCAAGTGCTTGGTAGGTTAGAGTATGGCGCATGGAGTCCTTCCGGCGCGAGGTGCGGGAATGGTTGTCCGCCAACCTCGTCGGTGAGTTCGCTGCGCTGCGCGGCCTGGGTGGACCCGGCCGCGAGCACGAGGCGTTCGAGGGACGGCTGCGGTGGCACCGGCACCTGGCGGCACACGGGTGGACGTGCCTCGGCTGGCCCGGCGAGCGCAGCGTCTCCGAGCAGGTCGTCTTCCACGAGGAGTACGCGGAGGCCGACGCGCCCGCGAAGGTCGACATCGTGGGCGAGGGACTGCTCGGCCCCACGCTCATCGCGTTCGGCACGCCCGAGCAGAAGGAACGCTTCCTGCCCAAGATCCGCAGCCTCGACGAGCTCTGGTGCCAGGGCTACTCGGAACCGGGCGCGGGCTCCGATCTGGCCAACGTGCAGACGAAGGCCACGCTCGACGGCGACCGGTGGGTGATCAACGGCCAGAAGATCTGGACGTCGAACGCGCACTACTCGGACTGGATCTTCGTCCTGTGCCGGACGGAACCGGGTTCCCAGCGCCACCAGGGCCTCTCGTACCTGCTCGTGCCGATGGACCAGCCGGGTGTCGAGGTGCGGCCGATCCGCCAGCTCACCGGCACGTCGGAGTTCAACGAGGTCTTCTTCGACGGCGCGGTCACGGCGCGGGAGAACGTCGTCGGACAGCCCGGCCAGGGCTGGAAGATCGCGATGGCCACGCTCGGCTTCGAACGCGGCACCGCCATGCTCGGTCACCAGGTCAGCTTCCGCCGGCAACTCGACGCGATCATGGCGAAAGCACCGGACGACGAACGGCTCACCAGGGCATGGCTCGAGCTGCACGTCATGCGCTCGCACACGCTGAGAACGCTGAACGACGAGCCGGGGCCGGAGGCGTCCGTGCTGAAGCTGTTCTGGGGAAGCTGGCACCGCAGGCTCGGTGAGCTCGCGATGGACGCCCTCGGTCCGGAGTCGATGATCGACGGTGCCGAGTGGCAGCGGATGTTCCTGTTCAGCCGCGCGGAGACGATCTACGGCGGTTCGGACGAGATCCAGCGCGAGATCATCGCCCATCGGATCCTGGGGCTGCCCAGAGGGAGTGAGCACAGGTGAACGGCCACGACCTGCTCAAGGGCAAGATCGTCGTCGTGACGGCGGCGGCGGGCACCGGCATCGGCTCGGCCACCGCGAAACGCTGCCTCGAAGAAGGCGCGACGGTGGTCATCAGCGACTGGCACGAGCGCCGCCTCAAGGAGACCCACGAGGCACTCGGGACCGATCACGCGATCCCGTGCGACGTGACCAACGAGCAGCAGGTCCAGGAACTCGTCGACAACACAGTCGAGCGGTACGGCCGGATCGACGTGATGGTCAACAACGCGGGTCTCGGCGGTGAGAAGTCGGTGCTGGACATGACCGACGACGAGTGGTCCCGCGTCCTGGACGTCACGCTGAACGGAACCTTCCGCTGCACCAGGGCCGCATTACGCCAAATGGTCGTCCAACGAAGCGGTGTCGTCGTTAACAACTCCAGTGTGATCGGCTGGCGTGCCCAGAAGGGTCAAGCCCATTACGCGGCGGCGAAAGCCGGAGTCATGGCGCTCACCAGATGCGCCGCGATGGACGTGGCCGATCTTGGCATCCGGGTGAACGCGGTCGCTCCGAGCTTGGCGGCGCACCCGTTCTTGACCAAGGTCACCAGTGAGGAGTTGCTGACCGAGCTCGCGTCCAGGGAGGCCTTTGGGCGCGCCGCCGAGCCCTGGGAGGTCGCGAATGTGATCGTGTTCCTCGCCAGCGACTACTCGTCGTACCTGACGGGTGAGGTCGTCTCGGTGAGCAGTCAGCACCCGTGAGGAAGGAACGACGGATGAGCGGCAGGAGGGCCGAGCTGCTGGAGCTCGCGGCACGGATGTTCGCCGAACGTGGTTACGGGCAGACCACGGTCAGGGACATCGCGGACGCGGCGGGCATCCTGTCCGGCAGCCTCTACCACCACTTCGACTCGAAGGAGTCGATGGTGGACGAGATCCTGCGGAGCTTCCTGGACGAGCTGTTCACGCGGTACCGGGAGATCGTCGAGGCCGGCCTGGAGCCGAAGCAGACGTTGAAGGCGCTGGTCGTGGCGTCGTTCGAGGCGATCGACACCCGGCACGCCGCGGTCGCGATCTACCAGAACGAGTCGAAGCACCTCATGCCGCTGGAGCGGTTCTCCTACATCGAGGACCGCAACGTGGAGTTCCGCAAGTTGTGGACGATGCTGCTGGAGGACGGCATGGGCGCGGGCGTGTTCCGCGCCGATCTCGACGTGGATCTCGCCTATCGGTTCATCCGCGACACGGTGTGGGTGGCCGTGCGCTGGTACCGGCCGGACGGCGGACTGTCGGCGGAGGCGGTCGCCGACCAGTATCTCGCGATCTTGCTCGACGGAATCGCCACGGGCAGGCGGCGGACGAAGTCGTAGACGTAGAAGGAGGGCCCTCGTGGCCGAGGCGTACATCATCGAGGCTGTGCGGACCCCGGCGGGCAGGCGTGGCGGCGAGCTGAGCCACGTGCATCCCGCCGATCTCGGTGCGCACGTGATCACGGCGCTGCTCAACCGCGTGGACGTCGATCCGACCGACGTGGACGACGTGATCTTCGGGTGCGTGGACACCGTGGGACCGCAGGCGGGCGACATCGCCAGGACCTCCTGGCTGGCCGCCGGTTTCCCCGAGCAGGTGCCGGGTGTGACGGTCGACCGGCAGTGCGGGTCGAGCCAGCAGGCGCTGCACTTCGCGGCGCAGGCGGTCATGAGCGGCACGGCGGACGTCGTGGTCGCGGGCGGCGTGCAGAACATGTCGCAGGTGCCGATCGGGTCGGCGATGACGGTGAGCCCGTTCGAGGGTTGCGAGGGCTGGCAGCACCGCTACGGCGACGAGGAGGTCAACCAGTTCCGTGCGGCCGATCTGATCGCCGTCCGGTGGGATCTGTCGCGGCGGGACATGGAGGAGTACGCGCTGCAGAGCCATCTGCGGGCGATCACCGCGATCAAGGAGGGCCGGTTCGACCGCGAGATCGCGCCGGTCAACGGGGTCGCGGCGGACGAGTGCCCGCGGCCGGACACCAGTGCGGAGAAGATGGCGGCGCTGCAGCCGTTGCGGCCGGGTGGACGGACGACCGCCGCGTTGTCGTCGCAGATCTCCGACGGTGCTTCAGCGGTGCTGGTGGTGTCGGAACAGGCTGTGCGCGAACACAAGCTGACGCCCCGGGCTCGGGTGCACCACATGTCCGCCCGCGGCTCGGACCCGATCTACATGCTGACCGCGCCGATCCGCGCCACCCGCTATGCGTTGGAGCGCGCCGGGATGTCGCTCGCCGACATCGACCTGTTCGAGATCAACGAGGCGTTCGCGTCCGTCGCCATGGCCTGGGCCAAGGAACTCAAGATCGACCTGGGCCGGGTCAACGTCAACGGGGGAGCGCTGGCGTTGGGGCATCCGATCGGCGCGACCGGCACGAAGTTGTTCACCACGTTGCTGCACGAGCTGGAGCGGTCCGGTGGCAGGTACGGGTTGCAGACGATGTGCGAGGGCGGCGGTCAGGCGAACGTGACCATCATCGAACGTCTCTGAGCCTGTCGATGATCTTCTCGGCATCGGTGACGATGGTGGTGATCAGCTCTTCGCACGTGGGCAGGTCGTCGAGCAGCCCGGCGACCTGACCGGAGGCGAGCACGCCCGCGTCGGTCCTGCCCTCGACCAGTCCGGCGCGCAGCAGCATCGGCGTGTTCGCGGCCATGATCACCTGGGACCAGGTGAGGTCCTTGCCGTGCTTCATGGCCAGGCCCTCGCGGATCATCTGGTTCCAGGACAGGCCGGTGTGCTGACGGAACCTCGCCGCGTTGGTGATCGCTCTGGTGAGGCTGCTGAGCTTGCCGGAGCGTTCCAGGTGATCGACGAGATCGGTGCGCAGGACCCGGTGCGGCAGGCCGTCGACGCGGGTGGTGACGACCGTGCCGTTGAGATCTCGTTGCAGATAAGCGGCTTTGACCGCCTCCGGCACGGTGCTCTCCTGGGTGAGCAGGAACCTCGTGCCCATCGCGATCCCGGCAGCGCCGTACGCGAGGGCTGCTGCGAGACCTCGTCCGTCGAAGAACCCGCCGGCCGCGATCACCGGGATGTCCACGGCGTCGAGCACGCTCGGGAGCAGCAGAGTCGTTGCCACGCCACCGGTGTGGCCGCCACCCTCGCCGCCCTGCACGATCACCGCGTGGGCGCCCCACTTCGCGACCTTCTCCGCGTGCCTGGCGGCACCGATCGACGGGATCACGACGACGCCGGCGTCGCTGAGCTTCGCGATCATGTCCGGTTTCGGGGCCAGCGCGAAGGAAGCGACCTTCACCTGTTCTCGGATCAGCAGGTCGACGCGTTCCGGTGCGTCCTGGGCGTCCGCGCGCAGGTTCACGCCGAACGGTTCGGACGTGCGGGAGCGGGTTTCCTTGATGGCGGCTTCGAGCTCGGCGTAGGTCATCGTGGCCGAGGCCAGGATGCCCAGCCCGCCCGCCTCGGCGGTCGCGGACACCAGGCGCGGCCCGGCGACCCAGCCCATGCCGGTCTGCACCACCGGATGCCTGATGCCGACCAGGTCGGTCAGCGCGGTTCTCATGACGGGACTTCCTTGTCCCGCTTGCCGTCCGGGTCGAGCTTCGTGCGGATCAGCTCGAGTTCCTCGTCGGTCGGCAGCCGTGTTTCGGTGACGTCGTCGGTGGTGAGCGGGAACGACGTCTGCTTCTGCACTTCGTCGACCGAAACGCCTGGGTGGACCGAGAGGATGCGCATCGAGTGGTCCGGGGTGTCGAAGTCGAGCACGGCGAGGTTCGTGACGACCCTGTGGATGTCGTGGAACGGCCCGACGGCGTGGTCGTAGCCGACGCCGGAGATCACGTCGACGGCCTCGACCAGCACGCGCGGACTGTGCCGCGGCACCCAGTAACTGGTGCGGTGGTTGACCGTGTTGCCGGGCGCGCCGCGGAAGCCGAGCAACTGCCGGGTGGGCTTGGCGTGGTCGCCGATCGCGGAGATGTTCTGGTTGCCGAACCGGTCGACCTGGTTCGCGCCCATCACGACGTGCCGGCGGCCGTGCGCGACGACGTCGAACACCTTCCGGTACGGCAGCCATCCCTCCACAGTGGACTCGGGCGTGAGCAGGAACGCCTCGCCGTCGCTCAGCAACAGGTCCGGTTCGGTGGTGAGGCGGGCCAGTTTCGCGCCGAGAGACGGGATGAGCCCCATCGGGCTGGCGAGCGTCTCACCGGCGCCCGCGAACAGGTCGGCGCAGGCCGCGACGCAGATCTCGGCCCTCGTGACGTCGCTCATCCCAGGAACCTCTTCTCGAAGTCGGCCCACGTCTCCTGGTCGGCGGCCGCCGCGGCGTACTCGCGCTGGAGGGCCTCGTCACGGGGGTAGTCCGGCACGCAGCTCGTGAAGCCCGCCCCACCCGGTGCTTCCACGACGCCGTCGACCATCATCCGGTTGAGCAGCAAGGTTTGCGGAGGTCCGTCGAACGTGTCCACGACCTGCTCGCACGAGACGTAACGCCGGTCCGCGGCCAGACAGAACAGGTCGTCGAAGTACGGGTCGGGCCCGAGGTACTGGGCGTTGCCGTGCTTGTCCGCGCGGTTGAGGTGCACCAACGCCACATCGAGCTTCAGTGCGGGCATCGCGACCAGCTCCTCGCCGTCGTCATAAGGCGAACGGACGGTCTTGAGCTCCGGCGCGTAGGTGAGCACGTCCGAGCCGAGGCCTGCCCTGATCGGCAGGAACGGCAGGCGATGTGCGGCGGCCCTGAGCCCGGTCTGGAACATGCCCTCGTCCAGCTCCAGCACCTCGATCGCGCCGGTCTCCCTGGCCCGCTTGAACCACGGGTCGTACGGGATGGTGTCGAGCGAGACGAACCCGTAGACGAGCTTGCGCACTTTGCCCGCCGCGCACAGCAGCCCGGCGTCCGGCCCGCCGTACGTGACGATCGTCAGGTCCTTGACCTGGCTGCGGAGGATCGCCTTGACCAGGGTCATCGGTTTGCGCCGGGAGCCCCAGCCGCCGATGCCGACGGTCATCCCGTCCTTGATCCCGGCGACGACCTCGTCAGCCGTCATTCGCTTGTCGCGCATGGTTTCCGTCCAGGAAGGCCTGCCGGGCGTCGTCCGACACGCCGGTGAGGTTCAGCTCGAAGGTGAAGCCCTGCTCGAAGCGGTAGCTGGTGTGCACGCGCTGCGTGTCGATGCCGTTGATGGCCTCTTTGGCCGCGCGGATGACCGTGGTGTCCTTCTTCGCGATCTCCTTGGCGATCTCGCGCGCCGCGTCGTCGAGCTGCGCACGGGGCACGACCTCCACGACGCTGCCGTGGTGGTGCAGTGTCTGCGCGCTGACGTTGCGGGCCGTGTAATAGAGCGTCCGCATCAGGTGCTGCGGCACGAGCCGGGCCAGGTGCGTGGCCGCGCCGAGCGCACCCCGGTCGACCTCGGGGAGCCCGAACGTGGCGTCGTCGGACGCGACGATGATGTCCGCGTTGCCGACCAGCCCGACGCCACCACCGAGGCAGAAGCCGTTCACCGCGGCGATCACCGGCACCTCGCAGTCGTACACGGCCGCGAAAGCCTTGGCGCATCCCCGGTTCGCGGCGATGAGCGCCTCGTGACCGGGGGAGCGCTGCATCTCCTTGATGTCGACGCCCGCGCAGAACCCGCGGTTCTCGGCCCGCAGGATCACGACCCTGGCTTCCCGGTCCTCGCCCGCGCGGGTGATCGCGGTGGCCAGCTCGAACCAGCCGCGCGAGGGGATGGCGTTGACCGGCGGATAGTCGATGGTGACTTCGATGATGCCGTTTTCGGTGTGGCTGCTGGAGATTCCCATCGCGCCGCCTTCCGAACCAAGCGATTGCTTGGTAACTTAGCAGCGCCGGAGCGACCGGGGTAGGTGCTGGTGGAACTGAACCTCGACGGAGCAGTCGTCCTCGTGACGGGCGGTGTCCGTGGCGTCGGACTCGGGATCACCCGCGCGTTCCTCTCGGCGGGAGCGGTGGTCGTGACCTGCGCCCGGCGTCCCGCAGAGGTCACGGGCGCTTCCTTCATGCCATGTGATGTCCGGGATGCGGATCAGGTTTCCCAGCTGGTGAATCAGCTCGTCGCTGAACACGGCCAGCTGGACGTCGTGGTGAACAACGCCGGCGGTGCGCCGTTCGCGTTGGCCGACAAGGCCTCGCCGCGCTTCCACCAGAAGATCGTGGAGCTGAACCTGCTGGCGCCGTTGCTGGTGTCGCAGGCGGCGAACGCGGTGATGCAGTCGCAGCCCGCCGGTGGGTCGATCGTGAACGTCAGCAGCGTGAGCGGACGCAGACCGTCGCCGGGAACCGCTGCTTATGGCGCTGCGAAGGCCGGCCTCGACAACCTGACCGCGTCGCTGGCCGTCGAGTGGGCGCCGAAAGTGCGGGTCAACGCGTTGGCCGTGGGCATGGTGCGCACCGAGCAGTCCCACCTGCATTACGGCTCGGAGGAAGGCATCGCCGCCGTTGCTCGGACCGTGCCGTTGGGTCGGCTCGCGTCGCCGGACGAGATCGGTGCGTGTGCCGTGTTCCTCGCTTCTCCGCTGGCGTCCTACGTCAGCGGTTCGACTTTGGTCGTGCACGGCGGGGGAGAGTCACCCGCGTTCCTCTCTGCCGCGGACACCGATGGAGGTTCGTCATGACGTTGCTCGACGACCGGGTAGTCATCGTCACGGGAGCAGGGCGGGGCATCGGCCGTGCGCACGCTCTGGCGTTCGCTGCTGCTGGAGCACGCGTCGTGGTCAACGACCTGTCCGCGGCGGTGGCCAAGGAAGTGGCGGCCCTGATCGGGCCGGGGGCCGTCGTGAACACCGACGACGTGGGGACCTGGGCCGGCGCCGCGCGCGTGGTCGAGGCCGCGGTGACGACGTTCGGCGGGCTGGACGTGCTCGTGAACAACGCCGGGATCGTGCGCGACCGGATGATCGTGAGCTGCGGCGAGGACGAGTGGGACGAGGTCGTCCGCGTTCACCTCAAGGGCCACTTCGCGCCTCTGCACCACGCGGCCGCGCATTGGCGCGCCGTGCACAAGGCCGGTGGCGCGGTGTCGGGCCGGGTGATCAACACGTCGTCGGGCGCCGGACTGTTCGGCAGCGTCGGGCAGGCGAACTACTCGGCGGCCAAGGCGGGGATCGCCTCGATGACCCTGGTGGCAGCTGCTGAGCTGGCCCGGTACGGGATCACGGTCAACGCGATCGCGCCCGCCGCCCGGACCAGGATGACCGAACAGACCTTCTCGGAGTCGATGGCGGTGCCGGAGGACGGGTTCGACGCGATGGCCCCGGAGAACATCTCACCGTTGGTCGTGTGGCTGGGCAGCGAGGAGGCCGGGGACGTGACCGGCCGGATGTTCGAGGTCGACGGCGGACGGGTCTGCGTGGTGCATGGATGGCAGCGCGGGCCGGAGATCGACAAGGGCGAACGGTGGTCGCCGGACGAGCTGGGAGGCGTCGTGCGCAAGCTGGTCGCCGACGATCACCCGGTCCCGGTGTACGGAGCCCAGTAACGTCGATCATGTGACCCGCCTGACCTCCTACGCCGCCGTCTCCACCGCCCTGTCGCTGCTCAGCGACCGCGAACTCGATGACCTGGTGGAACGCGCCGAGCCGATCGGATCGGGGATCGGCGGCGAACCTCTTCGACCTGCCCATGCACACCCACTACGGCGTCGGGTTGATCTGCGCGTCGGGCTTCGGCGCTGGCGCGAACTCGCCGTGCACACGATGACGACGGACTGGGTGCTGGCGGGCGAGCACGAGGGCTTTCCGCTGATGTACCAGTGGCGGGTCCTGCCGCACCCCGGCCAGGTGCTGCCCGAGAAACTTGATCAGGCGGTCGACTACTGGGGGCCGGAGGTGGGTCCCTGCATAGAGGTGCTGAGGGCATCGACCGCGAGATGGTCGAACGGGAGATGGCGGCCGGGGTGGAGTTCATGAACTCCCACGGCCTGCTGCACTTCGACGGGCACTTCCAGAACATCCTGACCGACGGCGAGCGCCTGTACTTCGCCGACTACGGCCTCGCGATCTCCTCCCGGTTCGACCTGTCCGAGGAGGAGACCGCGTTCTTCGCCGAGAACCAGGACTACGACCGCCACTACACCGCGACGCACCTGGTCATGTGGTTCGCATACGCCCTGCGCTCACAAGGAGTTCCGCCACGGGTCATGGAGATCCTGAGTCGCCACAACGCGACGGCCGCGGTGATGAAGGACTTCTACCGCCGCTTCCAGCACGAGAGCCGGCGGACCCCGTACCCGGCCGAGGACCTCAGATCCGTTCGATGATCGTGCCGGTCGCCAACGCCCCACCCGCACACATCGTGATCAACGCCGTGGTCGCGTCCCGCCGCTCCAACTCGTGCAACGCCGTGGTGATCAGCCGCGTCCCGGTGCTGCCGACGGGGTGCCCGAGAGCGATCGCCCCGCCGTTCACGTTGACCCGGTCCAGGTTCGGCCGATGCACCGCCGCCCACGACAGCACGACCGACGCGAACGCCTCGTTGACCTCGAACAGGTCGATGTCGGCCATCTTCATCCCGCTGCGCTCCAGCAACCGCGCGGTGGCGTCCACCGGCCCGTCCAGGTGGTAGTACGGATCCGACCCGACCAGGCACTGCGTAACGATCCTTGCGCGGGGCCGCAACCCGTGCGCCCGCGCGAACTGCTCGTCCACGACCATCACCGCGGACGCGCCGTCCGAGATCTGCGACGACGTCCCGGCGGTGTGCACGCCGTCCGGCACCACGGGCTTCAACGCCGCCAGCGCCTCGAGCGACGTCTCCCGCAACCCCTGATCGGTGTCCACCAGGTCCTCGCCGACCTTCACCGGCACGACCTCGGCCGTGAATCTCCCGGCGGCCCACGCCGCCCGCGCCCGGTTCTGCGACTGCACGCCGAACCGGTCGACCTCCTCGCGCCCGATCCCACGCCGCTCCGCCACCCTTTCGGCGGCGACGAACTGGTTGGGCAGGTCGATCGTCCACGAGTCGGGGCGCGGCATGCCGGAGTCGCCGATGTTCGACCGCAGCGGCACGCGGCTCATGGCCTCGACCCCGCACGCGATGCCGGCGTCGATGGCACCCGCCGCGATGAGTCCGGCGATGAGGTGCGTGGACTGCTGGGCGGAGCCGCACTGGGCGTCGACGGTCATGCAGCCGGTGGTCTGCGGTAGGCCCGCGTGCAGCCAGGAGGTGCGGGTGATGTTGTTCGACTGCTCGCCGGCCTGCGTGACGGTGCCGCCGATGACTTGTTCGACAGTGGACGGATCGAGACCGGTCCTGTCAAGCAAACCCTGTTGTGCCGCACCGAGGAGCTCGGCAGCGTGCAGGCCGGACAACCAGCCGTTGCGCCTGCCGATGGGCGTGCGCACCGCTCCCACGATCACCGGACTGCCCACGCGAGCCTCCTCAGACTGGCGAAACGAGAACCAGAAACTAGAACACGTTCCTGTACATGACCAGATTGGTCGTATGGGGGCTTCAACACAAGGCACAACCGTGTTTGAATCGGATAGAACGCGTTCCACCTAGGAGGTGCCTGTGGGCAAGCCGCGCATCCCGGAAGGCTTCGACTTCACCGACCCCGACATGTACGCGAGTCGGCTGCCGTTCGAGGAGTTCGCCGAACTGCGCCAGACCGCGCCGATCTGGTGGAACTCCAAACCGCACGGTCAGGGCGGGTTTCCCGACGACGGCTACTGGGTGGTGACCCGGCACCACGACGTCAAGGAGATCTCGCGCAACAGCGAACTGTTCTCGAGCCGGGAGAACACGGCGATCATCCGGTTCAAGGACGACATGCCCCGCGACAACATCGAGATGCAGCGGCTCCTGCTGCTGAACATGGACCCGCCGACGCACACGAAGCAGCGCGGCATCGTGTCCCGCGGCTTCACGCCGAAAGCGGTCAACGCCCTGCGTGGCGCACTCACCGCGCGCGCCGAGCGGATCGTCGAGGAGGCGCTGGCCAAGGGCAGCGGCGACTTCGTCAGCGACGTGGCGTGCGAGCTGCCGCTGCAGGCGATCGCGGAGCTGATCGGCATCCCGCAGGAGGACCGGCGCAAGATCTTCGACTGGTCCAACCAGATGATCGCCTACGACGACCCCGAGTTCGAGATCGAACCGCTCGCCGCGGCCACGGAGCTGCTCGGCTACTCGTGGACGATGGCGGAGGACCGCCGCCAGTGCCCGCGCGCGGACATCGTCACCAAGCTCGTCCAGGCCGATGTGGACGGCGCCGGGCTCGCGTCGGAGGAGTTCGGCTTCTTCGTGCTGTTGCTCGCCGTCGCCGGCAACGAGACCACGCGCAACGCCATCACGCACGGCATGAAGGCGTTCTTGGACCACCCCGAGCAGTGGGAGCTGTACAAGGAGCAACGTCCCGCGACGGCCGGCGACGAGATCGTCCGGTGGGCCACGCCGGTGGTGTCGTTCCAGCGCACCGCGATGGCGGACACCGTGCTGAGCGGCGTGGAGATCAAGCAGGGGCAGCGGGTCGGGATGTTCTACTCGTCCGCGAACTTCGACGAGGAAGTGTTCGAGAGCCCGAAGAAGTTCGACATCACCCGCGATCCCAACCCGCACCTCGGGTTCGGCGGCAGTGGCGCGCACTTCTGCATCGGCGCGAACCTGGCCCGCCTCGAGATCGACCTGATCTTCAACGCGATCGCCGACGCCATGCCGAACATCAAGCAGGTCGCGGAACCGCGGCGGCTGCGGTCGGGATGGCTGAACGGCATCAAGGAGTTCCGCGTCCAGTACGCGTGAACGGCCGAGCCCTCCGCCCGGGGCAGGGGCGGAGGGCTCGGCTTCAGCTCATTCCGTGCGCAGGGTCGCCATCGCCCGCTCGGTCTCCCAGAACGCGCGCACCGACTTGATCAGCCCGTCCTCACCGACGTTGTAGACGAACACGCCCTCGGTGTCGACGCGCGCCCCGCCCGGCAGAAACGCGCTGATCACCCCGACGTTCGCACACTCGGAACCCGCCGCGAACGAGTCGTGCATCGCGAACTCGAAGCGTTCGACGTTGGCGATCGCCAGGTCCCAGAAGGCCGCGATCGCCTCCTTGCCGTGGTGTCCCTTGCCCTCGGCGTCGAACATCGACGGCCCCACCGGGTCCTCGACCACGGCGTCCTCGGCGAACAACGCCAGCCATTCGTCCTTCTTGCCGCTCGACACTGCCTCCATAGAACGCCACGAGGCCACACGGGCGGGGGTTTCTGTCTTGGACGCCGTCCAGGTCACTGCGGTCACGCGAACTCTCCGATCACCTCGTCGGCGAAGCGCCGAAGTCCGTCCTTCTTGGCCTGCAGGCTGCCGTCGAACCCCACGCCGTAGAACAGCCAGGGCACGACAATCGTGTCGGTCACGCCGATCTCGTCGAGCTGCTTGTAGCCGTCGAGCCCGAACCGGTCGATGCACACGGCCTGGATCTCGAACGGCCGCTCGAAGCAGCCGAGGTCGGTGAGCTGGGCGATCACCGACTTGAGCTCCTCGAACTTGATCATGGCCGACGTCCAGCCGTCACCGACGCGGGCGGCGCGCTTCAACGCGGCGGCGGAGTGGCCGCCGACGTAGAACGGCACTGGCGAAGTGGGCGCCGGCGACATCTGCAGCCGATCGAAGTCGAAGTAGTCGCCGTGGTACTCGACCATCCCGCCGCCGAGCACGAGTTTCAGCACGTCGATCATCTCGTCCACGCGGGGGCCGCGGTTCTTGTACGGCACGCCGCACCACTCGAATTCCTCCGGCGACCAGCCGAGACCGACGCCGAACCCGAAGCGGTTGCCCGTCATGTGCGCGACCGAGCCGACCTGGCGGGCGAGCAGCAACGGGTTGCGGGAGCCGAGTTTCAGGACCTGGGTGTAGAAGTGGATCCGCGACGTCACGGCCCCCATCGCGGCGGCGGCGACGAACGGGTCCACCCACGGGGTTTCGGCGTTCCACATCCGGGAGCCGTCGGGCGTGTAGGGGTAGTCCGCGGAGACCTTCTCCGAGAAGAACAGCGAGTCCGGCAGCGCGATCGACGCGTAGCCACATTCCTCTGCGCACTGGGCCAACTCGGTCAGCTGGTCGAGCGGGCTCATGGCGATGCCAACGGTGAACTTCACGGCTTCTCCGATCCGACGACCCACATGGCGAAGAACTGCGAACCACCGCCGTACGCGTGACCCAGAGCCACCCGCGCGCCGTCCACCTGGTGGTCTCCTGCGGTGCCCATGACCTGCATGGCGGCCTCGGCGAACCGCAGCAGGCCGGACGCGCCGATGGGGTTCGAGGACAGCACGCCACCGCTGGGGTTGACCGGCAGCCGGCCGCCGATCTCGGTCTCGCCCGCCTCGGTGAGCTTCCAGCCCTGGCCGATGTCGGTGAACCCGAGGTTCTCGAGCCACATCGGCTCGAACCACGAGAACGGCACGTAGATCTCGGCGGCGTCCACTTCGGACAGCGGGTCGGTGATGCCCGCCTGCTTCCACAACGCCCGTGCGGCATCACGACCGGCCTGCGGGTTGACCTGGTCGCGTCCGGCGAACGTCGTCGGCTCGGTGCGCATCGCCGTGGCGCGGATCCACGCGGCCCGCGACGACGTGGGCTCGGCGGAGATCACCACCGCGCAGGCGCCGTCCGAGGAAGGGCACGTTTCGTCGTACCGGATCGGGTCCCACAGCATCTTCGAGGCCTGCACCGACTCGACAGTGACGTCCGGCTGCTTCAAATGCGCGTAAGGATTAAGGGCTCCGTTGCGGCGGTCCTTGGCGGCGACCATCGCGCCGATGTGTTCGGGAGCGCTCGCACGGCGGATGTAGGCACGGACGTGCGGCGCGAAGTAACCACCCGCGCCGGCGTGCACGGGCATCGTGAACGGCGTCGGCACGGACAGCGCCCACATCGCGTTCGACTCGGACTGCTTCTCGAACGCCACCGCCAGCACACGGTTGTGCACCCCGGACTGCACGAGCGACGCGGCCACGTTGCCGGTGCTGCCACCGACCGAACCGGCGGTGTGCACGCGCAGCAACGGTTTGCCGACGGCGCCCAGCGCGTCCGCGAGGAACAGCTCGGGCATCATGACGCCCTCGAACAGGTCTGGTGCCTTGCCGAGCACCACGGCGTCGATGTCCGGCCAGTCCACGCCGGCGTCGGCCATTGCGCGGTCGATCGCCTCGCGGCACAGGCCCGCCATCGACACGTCGAGGCGTTTCGCGGCGTGGTGCGTCTGGCCGGTGCCGACCACTGCTGCCGGTCGCATCTACACCCGTCCTTCCATGACACAGACGAGGTTCTGTTGGAGCAAAGGCCCACTTGTGGCGTGACCGAGCACCTTCGAAGCCGATCCGTCGTGCACTCGCCGTGCCGCTTCACCGATCCGCGCCAGCCCGGCCGCGAACATCGGGTGGCCGGCCAGCACGCCACCGGACGGGTTGAGCACGACGTCGTCACCGAGCCCGAGTGCTTGGCGCAGCAGGATCTCCTGATGGCTGAACGGCGCGTGCAGCTCCGCCACCTCGACCCCGTCGGCACCGGCCGCCTTGCCCGCGGCCACCGTCGAGGGAGACGCCAGCAGGTCGCGCGCCCCGAACGACGGCGAGTCCACCCGGTGCTCGAAGCCGGTGATCCACGCCGGACGTTCGCACAACTCCCGCGCCCGGTCACCGGAGGCCAGCACGATCGTCGCCGCGCCATCGGTGATCGGCGCGCAGTCGTGCCGCCGCAACGGATCCACGACGTACGGCGAGTCCAGCAGCTCGTCGACCTCGACGTTTCCGGACAGCTGCGCGAGCGGGTTCGACACGGCCGCCGCCCGACTCCGCGCGGCCACCGACGCCATCTCACGTTCGTCCCAGAGCCCGGCCTCGATGCCCATCCGAGCCTGAATCCCGGCCAGCCCAAGGGAGTCCGGCCACAGCGGCGTCACCAGGTACGGGTCGAGCTGCATCGCCATGACCCGCCGCAGCTGACCCGCCGACGACTTGCCGAAGCCGTAGACCAGCGCCGTGTCGACCTCGCCGCACAGCAGCTTCACCCAGGCCTCGTACAGCGCCCAGGCCGCGTCCATCTCGACGTGCGACTCCATGATCGGCGGAAACGCGCCGATCGCGTCGACCGCCGACACGAACGAGAACGCCCGGCCCGCCAGGTAGTCGGACGAGCCGGAGCACCAGAACCCGATGTCGGACTTGGTCAGGCCGAGCCCGCCGAGCACCTCGTGGAAGATCGGCACCAGCATCTCGACACCGTTGGTGGTGCCGTCGGTCTCGCGCACGCAGGGCGTCTGCGCGAAGCCGACTACCGCAATGTCACGCACGCGAGCCTCACAGATGCTGGGAGTAGGAGTCGAACGGCGCGTCCGGTTCGCCGGAAGGCTTGAAGTGGTCGATGTTCTGCATCGTCGGACCCCACTCCTCGCGCGGCTTCCACACCGCCTCCACCCGCATGCCCATCCGCACGTCCTCGGGCGCGATGCCGAGCAACAGGTGCAGGAACGGGATGTCCGCGCCGTCCAGCAGCACGTACGCGGAGACGTAGGGCGGTGGGATGCGCTGGCCGAGGAACGGCACGTTGACCACGCAGAACGTCGTGATGGTGCCGCGGTCGGACAGCTCGATCCGGTCCGTCGTCGGCACGCCGTCGGTGGGGCAGGCCGGTCGCGGCGGGAAGTAGACCTTGGAACACTCCGGGCAGCGCTGGGCGATCAGCTGGCCTTCCATCAGGCCGCGCAGGAACGGATCCTCGGTCGGTGACGCGGAATGCGTGTAGTGCAGGTTCACCGGCGTGGTCACCATCGTGACGTCGTCGGCTTCAACCGGATCATCAGAAGCCTCATCGGAGAGCTCGAAGCACTCGATGTCCGTGATGGCACCAACGCGTTCGTCACGCCATCGCACCCGTACGCGCGCGCCTGTCGACATCGCGGATGGGGTTCCCGCGTCGACAGCGTGCAGCAACGCGGTGTCCGCGCCGTCGAGCTGGATCAGCGCCCAGGCGAACGGCCGGTCGAGCGGTTGCCCTTCCAGTGGTTCGGGGATCCACGACCAGCCGCGCACGACACCTGTCGACGCCACGTCCACGAACTCCGTCAACCGCTCGGCGGTCACCGGGTCGTATTCGAGCGGCGGCACGTGCACACGGCCGTCGGAACCGCGGATCCCCGTCACCTTGCGGCGGCGCAGATCCGAGAGGAACCGGCCCAGCGTCGGGCCGAGCGAGCGCGTGTAGTCGAAGCCCACGTCGAGCGGAGCACTGAGCGGCTTCGTACTGGGCGGCCGTGTCACAGATCAAAGTGAAACAGGTTCTCGAAATGGTGGCAAGATGGGTGCATGAAGCTCGGTCTGCAGCTCGGCTACTGGGGTGCCGCGCCACCCCCGAACGCCCCCGAACTCGTGGCGGCGGCGGAGGAATTCGGCTTCGACGCGGTGTTCGCCGCCGAGGCGTGGGGATCGGACGCGTTCACCCCGTTGGCGTGGTGGGGATCCGACACCCAGCGGGTCCGTCTCGGCACGTCCGTCGTGCAGATGTCGGCCCGCACACCGGCCGCCTGCGCGATGCACGCGCTCACCCTCGACCACCTCTCCGGTGGACGGTTCGTGCTGGGTCTGGGCGTGTCCGGGCCGCAGGTCGTGGAGGGCTGGTACGGCCGGCCGTTCGCCAAACCCCTTGCCAGGACCAGGGAATACGTCTCGATCCTGCGTCAGGTGCTGGCCCGCGAAGCACCGGTCACCAACGACGGTCCGCACTTCCCGTTGCCCTACCAGGGTCCGGGCTCGCTCGGGCTGGGCAAGCCGCTCAAGCCCATCACCCACCCGCTGCGCGCTGACCTGCCGATCTGGCTCGGGGCGGAGGGTCCGAAGAACGTCGCGCTGACCTCGGAGATCGCCGACGGCTGGCTCGCGATCTACTACGCCCCCAGGCTCGCCGGCATGTACGACGAGTGGCTGGACGACGGGTTCGCGAAGTCGCGCCAACAGGATTCGACTCGCAGTAGGGAGAACTTCGAGGTAGCGGCCACCTGTCAGGTCGTCGTGACGGACGATCCGGTGAGCGTTCGTGCCCAGCTCAAGCCGTTCGTCGCTTTGTACATCGGCGGAATGGGCGCGCCCGGTATGAACTTCCACGCCGAGGTCTTCACCCGGATGGGATACGGCGAGGCGGTGCGGGACATCGGCAAGCTGTTCCTGTCGGGGCGCAAAGAGGAGGCCGTGCAAGCGGTTCCGGACGAACTGGTGGCCGAGATCAGCATCGTCGGCACCGCCGAGCACGTCCGCGAGGAGATCGGGCGGTGGGAGAAGGCGGGCGTCACGATGCTGCTCGTCGGCTGCCGCGACGTGGCATCGATCAAGGCGGTGTCGGAGGCTTGTCAGTAGGTGAAACGCGTTCTACTTTGAGGGTGTGGTCACAGGACTCTGGAACATCGCCGCCGATCAGCCGGACCTGACCGCGCTGGTCGATCCGAGCGGTCGCGAGATCACCTATTCGGAGCTCGCGGCATCTGCAGACCGGTACGGGCGCGGGTTCCAGGCCTTGGGGCTGGCACCCGGCGACAGCATCGTGCTGATGCTGCCCAACAGCGCCGAACTGGTCGCGGTGTACTTCGCCGCCTACCAGACCGGCCTCTACGTCGTGATGGCGAACTGGCACCTGACCGGGGCCGAGGTCGGATACCTCGTACAGGACAGCGGCGCCAAGGCCTTCGTCGCGCACGAACGGTTCGCCGACGCCGCAACGGAAGCCTCGGCGACCCTGCCCGCGAGCGCCCGGTTCTCCGTCGGCGACATCGCGGGGTTCGAGCCGCTGACCAAGCTCGGAGAGGGCGAGGAAGGCAGGCCGGACGTCCGCACGACCGGTTCGCCGATGCTCTACACGTCCGGCACCACCGGCCGGCCCAAGGGCGTGCGCAGGCCGTTGACGGGTGCGGATCCGGACGTGATTCCGCCGTCCGCGCCGTGGTTCTTCGGCATCTTCGGGATCAAGCCGCACGACGGGCACGTGCATCTGTGCGGGTCGCCGCTCTACCACACGGCGGTGCTCAACTTCGTCGTCATCTCGATCCAGCTGGGCCACACCGCGGTGCTGATGGACCACTGGGCACCGGAGGAGATGCTCCGGCTGATCGACCGGTACGAGGTCACCCACAGCCACATGGTGCCGACCCAGTTCCACCGGTTGCTGGCGCTGCCCGACGACGTCAAGGCCAAGTACGACCTGAAGTCGTTGCGGTCGATGATTCACGGTGCCGCGCCGTGCCCGCTCGAGGTCAAGCGCCGGATGCTCGACTGGTGGGGACCGGTCGTGATCGAGTACTACGCGGCCACCGAGGGTGGCGGCACCGCGATCACCGCCCAGGAATGGCTGCGCAAACCCGGATCCGTCGGCCTGCCCTGGCCGACGTCGGAGATCAAGATCCTGGGCGAGGACGGCAGCGAGCTGCCGGTGGGCGAGCGCGGCCTGGTCTACATGCGGATGGGCGACGCGACCTTCGAGTACCACAAGGACGCGGAGAAGACCCGCGCCGCACGAGTGGGCAAGCTCTTCACGTTGCAGGACATCGGCTATCTGGACGAGGACGGCTACCTGTTCCTGTGCGACCGCAAGAACGACATGATCATCTCCGGTGGCGTGAACATCTACCCGGCGGAGATCGAGGGCGAGCTGGTGTGCCATCCCAAGGTGGCGGACGTGGCCGTGTTCGGCGTGCCGCACCCGGACTGGGGCGAGGAGATCAAGGCCGTCGTGCAACCTGCCGACGGTGTCGAGCCCGACGATGACCTGACGCGCGAACTGCTCGAGTTCGCCGGCACGAGGCTGGCGAAGTTCAAGTTGCCACGCACGATCGAGTACATGGCCGAGCTGCCTCGTGATCCGAACGGCAAGCTGTACAAGCGAAAGCTGCGCAGCCAAGGAAGTGCGGGCCGTGCGTGACGCGATCAAGATGACGCCGGCCGAGATCGAGTCGTTCCTGGACGGTCAGAAGACGTTGATCGTCGCCACCATCGGCCGCAACGGCCTGCCGCACCTCGCACCGATGTGGTTCGCGGTGCTGGACGGCGAGATCGTGTTCTGTACCGACCGCAAGTCGCAGAAGATCCTGAACCTGCGACGAGATCCGCGTTGCAGCGTGCTGGCCGAGGCGGGGGAGACCTACGACCAGCTGCGCGGCGTGCACATGGAGGGCGTCACCGAGTTCACGGACCTCGGCCCGGTCGTGGACGCCGTGGTGGCGCGCAACTTCGGTGAGGTCGGCGACGACGACACGGCCCGCGAAGCCCTCCGCAAGGCGATGTCCAGGCGCGTCGCCGTGATCTTCCGTCCGACTCGCACAGCCAGCTGGGACCACCGGAAGACGATGTCGGGAGTGACCCCATGAACCTGAACCGCCGTCAGGTGCTCGCCGGAGCCGGCTTGGCGCTGGCCTCGGGACTCGTGAAGACCTCGCCCGCGTCCGCGGACCCCATCGGCGAGTTCGACGTCGTGGTGGTCGGCGCGGGCGCGGCAGGCATGACCGCCGCCCTCACCGCGGCCAAACGCGGACTGAGCTGCGTGGTCCTGGAGAAGGCGCCGACGTACGGCGGTTCCGCCGCCCGGTCCGGTGCCGGGATCTGGATCCCCAACAACGAGGTCATCCTCGCCGCCGGCATCCCCGACACCCCGGAGAAGGCGCGGCAGTACCTCGCTGCGGTCGTAGGTGACATCCCGGTCGTGCGGCAACAGGCGTACCTGACGTACGGGCCGCAGATGATCTCGTTCGTCATGCGCAACAGCCCGCTGCGCTTCCGGCACATGGATGGCTACAGCGACTACTACCCGGAATACCCCGGCGGCATCGCCAAGGGCCGGTCCATCGAGCCGGAGATGATCGACGGCCGCATCCTCGGCGCGGAACTGGCGAACCTCAACGCGCCCTACCTCGCCACCCCCGCGGGCATGGTCATCTACGGCGCCGACTACAAGTGGCTCGCCCTGGCCCTGGTCAACGCGAAGGGCGCCGCAACGGCCGCGGCCGCTCTCGCCCGCGGCACAGCAGCCGCGCTGGCGGGCCAGAAGCCGTTGACGATGGGCCAAGCACTGGCCGGCGGTCTGCGCGCGGGTCTGATGCAGGCGAACGTGCCAGTCTGGCTGAACACGGGGTTGGAAGACCTGCACGTGGAAAACGGCGCGGTCAAGGGAGTCCTGACGTCCCGCGGGCTGGTTCGTGCACGTCGTGGCGTGATCATGGGCTCCGGCGGGTTCGAGCACAACGCGTCGATGCGCGCCCAGTACCAGCGCCAGCCCATCGGCACGGCCTGGACCGTCGGCGCCAAGGAGAACACCGGCGACGGTCACCGCGCGGGCCTCCGTGCGGGCGCCGCGCTCGACCTGATGGACGACGCCTGGTGGGGCCCGGCCATCCCGGTGCCCGGCACGCCGTACTTCTGCCTCGCCGAACGCACCCTGCCCGGCGGCCTGATGATCAACGCGGCGGGCCAGCGGTTCGTCAACGAGGCCGCGCCCTACAGCGACGTCGTGCACACCATGTACGACAAGAACCCCACCTCGCCCTGCATCCCGGCCTGGCTCGTCGTCGACCAGAACTACCGCAACAGGTACCTGTTCGCCGACGTCGCACCCACCCTGCCGCTGCCGGACGGGTGGTACCAGGCCGGCGCGGTCGTGAAGAACTGGTCGCTCGACGGGCTGGCTGCTGCCATCAACGTCCCCGGCGCTGCTTTGAAGTCCACCGTCAGCCGGTTCAACAACCAGGCTTTCACTGGCCGCGACACCGACTTCAAGCGCGGCGACAGCGCCTACGACCACTACTACACGGACCCGGCGGTGTTCCCGAACTCCTGCCTGGCACCGCTGTGGGCGCCGCCGTTCTACGCCTTCAAGATCGTGCCAGGCGATCTGGGTACCAAGGGCGGCATGGTCACCGACGCGCGTGCCCGCGTGCTGCGGCCGGACGGTTCGGTGATTCCGGGGTTGTACGCGGCGGGCAACGTGAGCTCCGCGGTGATGGGGCGCAGCTATGCCGGGGCGGGGTCGACGATCGGCCCGGCCATGACTTTCGGGTACATCGCGGCCAGCAACGTCTAGGAGCTACTCCCACACGGTGACCTGGCCGGTGATCGTCGCGCTGTCCATCGTGACGACCTCGACCAGGAAGATCCGGCCGCCCGGCGTCTTCCCGCACACCCGGCTGCCGACGATCAGGTTCTCCGCGTCCCTCGTCGCGCGCTGCGTGAGGTCGGCGGCGCACTCGTCCCGTCCGGGGACGCCGTCGCCGACCCACTCCGCGAGCCAGTAGCCCTCGTCGCCGTGCAGGCGGCCGGGGGTGAGCGGCCAGACGTTCATGCCGTCCATGTCGCGGGGTTGCGGGAGGTCGAGGTTGTAGCTGCCGAACGGCACCGTGCCGCTGTACCGCACGCCGGACTCCGCGGGCGGGGGAGCCGCCGCGATGGTGATCGCGGTCGTGGGCAGGGGTGTGACCGTGGCCAGCGCGCCACCGGACGGCCGCGGCGCCTGGTTCACCGGTGCGGGACGGGCGGCACCGGCTGCCGTCGAACGGGCAGGTGCGCCGGTGGTGGCGGCAGGTGCCGACGTCGTACCGGTGTCCGTCGCGACCGTGGTGGTGGCCACGGGCGTTGGGTTGCCCGGTTCGTCCAGTTCCCACGCCAGCGCGGTGATGGTGACGACAGCTGCTGTCGCGGGCACGGTCAGCCACAAACCCTTGCGGGACCGCGGCTTGACGGGCGTGCCCACGTAGACGTCCCCGCCGATCGATCTGGCTTGGAACGACGTGCCGCTGACGTCTCCGTCGATACCGTTGTCGACCAACTCATCAGAGTGCTTCAAGACTGACCCCCGGACTGCGGATGTTGATACGCATTTCGGAGGGTCGCCGAGAAGTGTTACGGACGCGAACGAATCGGTTGGGCAGCTATCTAACGGCCTTTGAACTCCGGCTTCCGCTTCTCGGCGAAGGCACGCGGACCCTCCTTCGCGTCCTCGCTGGAGAACACCTCCATGCCGAGCCGAGCGTCCACTTTGAACGCGTCGTTCTCGTGCATCGCCTCGGTCTCCCGCATGGTCTGCAGGATCGCCCGCACCGCCAGCGGACCGTTCGCCGTGATGAGTCCGGCCAGTTCCATCGCCTTGTCGAGCGCCTGGCCGTCCGGCACGACGTGACCGATCAGGCCGATTTCCTTGGCTTCAGGGGCTTTGATGTGCCGGCCGGTCAGCAGCAGGTCGGCGGCGACGGTGTAGGGGATCTGGCGCGGCAACCGGACCGCTGAGCCGCCGAGCGGGAACAGGCCCCAGCGCGCCTCGGAGACGCCGAACCGCGCGCTCTCGCCGGCCACGCGGATGTCGGTCGCCTGAAGGATTTCCGTGCCGCCGGCGACCGCGGGGCCTTCCACCGCGGCGATGAGAGGTTTCGTCAATCGACGACCTTTCAGCAGCGGTTCGATGACGGAGAAGTCGTACTTCCCGGCGGATTCGCTGGGGTGGTTGGACGTCATGGCTTTGAGGTCGGCGCCCGCGCAGAAGGAACCGCCCGCGCCGGTGAGGATGCAGACGCGCACGTCGGGATCGTTGTCCACGCGGTCCCAGGCCTCGCGCATGATCGCCATCATCGGGCCCGACAACGCGTTGCGGACCTCCGGGCGGTTCATCGTGACGACCAGGACGTTCCCGACCAGGTCCACCAACGCGTGTGGTTCCGTCGTGGTCGTCATTCGCGCGCCTCCTGGATCGAGTCTGACCGCACGGGGGATTGTCCAGAACAGTAACACGTTCTACTTTGACCACCATGGCCCTCAACGTCGCAGACCTCGTTGAACACGCCGCCGACACCGTGCCCGACCGGATCGCCCTCGTGTGCGGCGACCGGAGGGTCACCTACGCCGAACTTGAGGCGCGAGCCAACAAACTGGCGCATCATCTGGCAAAGCACGGCGTGACGCAGGGTTCGCACGTCGGGCTCTACGCACGCAACTCGATCGAGCTCGTCGAGGCCATGTACGCGGTCTACAAGCTGCGCGCGGTGGTCATCAACGTCAACTACCGCTACACCAAGAACGAGTTGCAGTACTTGTTCGGGGAAGCGGATCTGGTCGCGCTCATACACGAACGGCGGTACTCGCCCCTCGTGGCGGAAGTGGGGGCTCCGGGGCACACCGTCGTGATCGACGACGAGACCGAGGAACCCTTCGCCGGCGCCGACTACGAGACGGCGCTCGCCGAGGAGTCGGGCGAGCGGGATTTCGGGCCACGCAGCCCGGACGACCTCTACATCCTCTTCACCGGCGGCACGACCGGCATGCCGAAGGGCGTGATGTGGCGCCACGAGGACGTGTGGCGCACGCTCGGCGGCGGCATCGACTTCGTGACCGGCGAACGGCTCACCGACGAGTGGCACCAGGCGAAGTCCGGCAAGGACTACGGCCTGATCCGGCTCTGCCTGCCCCCGCTGATCCACGGCGCCGCCCAGTGGGCCGTGCTGGGCGCGTTGTTCTGCGGCAGCACGGTGGTGCTGGTGCCGAAGTTCGACCCCGCCGAGATCTGGCGTGCGATCGAAAGGGAGAAGGTTCAGGTCGCCGCGATCACCGGTGACGCCATGGGCCGGCCGTTGATCGAGGAGTTCCAGCGCGGCGAGTACGACGCCTCCTCGCTGTTCATCATCAACAGCAGCGCGGCGTTGTTCTCCTTCACGGTCAAGAAGCAGTACCAGGAACTCCTGCCGCACACGACGTTGCTGGAGTCGATCGGGTCGAGCGAGACCGGCTCGACCGGCATCGGCGCGGTGCCCAAGGAGATCGAGAAGACCGACGGCACCAAGGTGAAGCTCAACGAGGACACCATCGTCATCGACGAAGACGGCAACAAGCTCGAACCGGCGCCCGGTGTCATCGGCAAGCTGGCGCGCGGCGGGCACATCCCGCTCGGCTACTACAAGGACCCCGAGAAGACCGCGCGGATGTTCGTCGAGGTCGACGGCAAGCGGTTCACGGTGCCCGGCGACTACGCGCGGTTCGAGGCCGACGGCGACATCACGTTGCTGGGCCGCGGCAACACCTGCGTGAACACCGGTGGCGAGAAAGTGTTCCCGGAAGAGGTCGAGGCGGTCCTCAAGTCGCATCCGGACGTCTTCGACGCGCTCGTGATCGGCATTCCGGACGACCTGCTCGGCCAACGCGTCGGCGCACTCGTGCAACCACGCGACGGCGCGACGCCCACACTGTCCGAACTGGACGCTCACGTGCGGGAGTCGCTCGCGGGCTACAAGGTGCCGCGGTCGCTGTGGCTGGTCGGCGAGATCGGCCGCACGCCGAGCGGCAAACCCGACTACCAGTGGGCAAGGCGCCACGTGGAGGATCATGCGCACCAGCCGGTGTGACGAGCACGCGCTCGGTGCATTGGGGGTGCCGTTCAACGATGCAGAGGATCATGCGCACCAGCCGGTGTGACGAGCACGCGTTCGGGGCGCCGTTCAACGATGCGGAGGATCATGCGCACCAGCCTGTGTGACCAGCTGGGCATCGAGCACCCGATCTTCGGCTTCACGCCGTCCGAGCACGTCGCGGCGGCGATCAGCCGGGCCGGCGGGCTCGGTGTCCTGGGCTGCGTGCGGTTCAACGACGCGGAAGACCTCGACCGCGCGTTGACGTGGATGGACGCCAACACCGACGGCAAACCGTACGGCGTCGACATCGTCATGCCCGCCACGGTGCCGAAAGAGGGCACCCAGGTCGATCTCGCCGAGCTCATTCCGCAGAGCCACAAGGAGTTCGTGCAACAGACGCTGCTGAAGCTCGGCGTGCCACCACTGCCGGACGGTGAGGGCGGCGAGGGCGTGCTCGGCTGGCTGCACTCGGTCGCCCGATCACACGTCGACATCGCGCTGGAACACCCGATCCGGCTCATCGCCAACGCCCTGGGCTCACCGCCCACCGACGTCATCGAACGCGTGCACGCGGCAGGTGTTCCGGTCGCCGCCCTCGCGGGCAAGGCCGAACACGCCCGCCGGCACGTGCAGAACGGCGTCGACATCGTGGTGGCACAGGGATATGAGGCAGGCGGGCACACCGGCGAGGTCGCCACGATGGTGCTCGTGCCGGAGATCGTGGACGCGGTGGACGTCCCGGTGCTGGCAGCAGGCGGGATCGGCTCGGGACGCCAAGCCGCCGCAGCGATGGCGTTGGGCGCTTCCGGTGTGTGGATGGGCTCGTACTGGCTGACGACGGCCGAGTACACGCAGAGTCCACTCACCCAGAAAGCATTGCTGGCAGCCACTTCGAGCGACACGGTCCGCACCCGGATCTACACCGGCAAACCGGCGCGGCTGTTGAAGACGCGGTGGACCGAGGCGTGGTCCGCACCTGGTGCACCCGAGCCGTTGCCGATGCCGTTGCAGAACCTGTTGGTCAGCGAGGCGCACCTGCGCATCGCCCGGTCCGACGACCCGTCCGTGGTGTCGATGCCGGTCGGGCAGGTGGTCGGGCGGATGAACGAGGTGCGCCCGGTCGCGGACGTGATGGCGGATCTGCTGCGGGAGTTCGGTGAGACTGTCGAGAGGTTGACCAAACTGTCCCGTTGACACGTATCTTGTTTCCGCCTGGGGACGTTTCAAGGGGGAAACATGCAGCGAAGACGTGTATTTGGTGTGCTGTTGACCGGGTTGGTGCTCGCCTCCACCGCCACGGCACCGCAGGCCGCCGCGGCCGACCCGTGCCGGTGGATCGCGCACGACCTGCCGTTGCCGGCCGCGTCGTTCTACGCGAGGACCAACGGGAGCAGCGACAGCAACCGGTTCATCGTGGGCGAGGCCAGGGTCGGTGGCGGCGGTAGTGCCGAGAGCGGCCTGCTGTGGGACAACGGCGGGTTCGTCCCGATGGCTTCGCCGGGTTCCTCGATGATCGCCGTCCACCCGAAGGACGTGAACAACAGCGGGGTCGTGGTCGGCCGTCAGGACCTCTGGAGCTACTCGCGCTACCGGGCCTTCCGCTACCGCAACGGCACCTACGAGGCCCTGGACACTCCGGCGACCCACAGCTCGCAGGCGATCAGCGTCAACAACCTCGGCGACGTGGTCGGCGAGATGTGGCGGGACGACGCGCCGGAGGTGCGGCAGGTCGTCGTGTGGCCGAGCAGCGGCGCGCGCAAGGACTTCCTGAACGGCCAGGCCGTCGGCATCAGCGACGACCGCAAGGTCGTGCAGCTGACCGCCACGTCGGGATTCGTCATCGACTTCGCGACCGGGCAGCAGATCGAGATGCCCGGCGCCCGCACGCCGGCGGTCATCGACGGCGACCGGGTGCTGTACTTCTCGTGGGGCGGGCTGGTGGAGCGCAACCTCGCCGGCGAGCACGTCGCCACCTGGGAGGGCGGCACCGATCCCTACGGCAGGACGTCCAGCGGCCACGTGGTGTTCGGGTCGAACATGGGCACCGCGGTGCTGTGGCAGTGGGGCATCAGGTACGGGGTGGACTCCGAGAAGCAGCCGGCGCTCGGCTACCACGGCGACATCAGCGATGAGGGTGCCCTGATCGGCACCTACAAGAACGCCGACGACACCACCCACCCGGCGCGCTGGTTCTGGTGCGGCTGATGCGGGGGCGTTCGTTCGGCGTCCTTCTCGCCGGGTTGGTGCTCGCGTCCACCGTTACGGCACCGCAGGCCGTCGCGGCCGACCCGTGCCGGTGGATCGCGCACGACCTGCCGCTGCCAACCGGTGCGACCTACGCCAAGACGACCGGCAGCAGTGAGAACAACCGGTTCATCGTGGGGTCTGCCAGGATCGACGGCGTCGGCCGCGGTCTGGTGTGGAACGACGGCACGCTGATCCAGATGGCCTCACCGGACTCCTCGACGATCTCGATCGAGCCGAAGGACGTGAGCGACGGCGGCCTTGTCGTCGGGCGGATGGAGCGCCGCAGCGAGTCTCGCCACGTGGCCTTCCGCTACTTCGGCGGTACTTACGAGGTTCTGGACACTCCGGGCGCCTACAACTCCCAGGCGATCGGCGTCAACCAGCTCGGCGACGTGGTCGGCGAGATGTGGAGCAACGACGCGCCGGACGTCCGCTCGATCGTCGTCTGGGTCGGCGGTGAGTACCTGCACGGATTCACCAGAGGTCAGGCCATCGGCATCAGCAACCGTCCAGAGGCCGTGATGGTGTCGGAGTACTCGGAGTCGGCGTTCGTGATCAACGTCAGCAACACGTCGATGATGGAGCTGCCGGGAGCCCGTACCCCGATGGTCTTCGACAACGAGCGGGTGCTGCACTACTCCCCGGCCGGCATCAAGGAGTGGACCACCGCGGGCGAGCACGTCGCCACGTGGGCGGGCGGCACGGAACCGTTCGGCAGGACGTCGAGCGGTCACGTCGTGTTCGGTGCCGTCATGGGCACCCCGACCTTGTGGCAGTGGGGCATCCGGTACCCCGTGGACTCGGCGAAGCTGCCGAACGTCAAGTACTACGGCGACATCAGCGACGAAGGCGCGCTGATCGCCACCTACGAGGACCTCGACGGGTCGACGCACCCGGCGCGCTGGTTCTGGTGCGGCTGAGCCGAAAATGGGGGACAACATGAAGCACAGACGTGTGATCGGCGTGCTGTTCAGCGGGTTGGTGCTGGCGTCCACGGCGGCGGCGCCGCACGCCGTGGCCGACCCGTGCCGCTGGATGGCGCACGACCTGCCGGTGCCGGACGACTCGAGGTATGCCAGGACAAGTGGCAGCAGCGAGAACAACCGGTTCATCGTCGGAGAGGCCATGGTCGGGTCGAGCTCCCACGTCGAGAGCGGCCTGGTGTGGGACAACGGCGTGTTGACCGAGATGACTCCGTCCGGCTGGTGGCTGACCGCGATCCGGCCGACCGACGTGAACAACAGCGGGGTCGTCGTCGGGCGGCAGGAGATCCTGGACCAGCACCGCACGGTGGCCTTCCGGTACCGCGACGGTGCTTATGAGTTGCTGGACACGCCGGAGGGCCTCAACTCGCAGGCCAAAGGCGTGAACAACAACGGTGACGTGGTCGGCGAGGTGTGGAAGAGCGACACGCCGAACACTCGGAACACCACGGTGTGGCCCAACAGCGGTGCCGCGAAGACGTTCCTGCCCGGACCCGGCATCGGCATCAGCGACGACGGGAAGGTCGTCCAGATCTCGGGCGCGTCGGGGTTCGTGATCGACGTCGAGACCGGGCAGCGGACGGAACTCCCCGGCGGCAAGCAGCGGATGGTCTTCGACAACGACCGGGTGCTGCACCCCGCCCCGTCCGGCCTCGCGGAGTGGAACCTGGCCGGGCAGCAGGTCGCCACCTGGGAGGCCGGCACCACGCCGTGGGGCAGGACTTCCAGCGGTCACGTGGTGTTCGGCGCGGTCAACGGCGTCGCGACCTTGTGGCAGTGGGGTGTGCACTACCCCGTGGACTCCGCGAACCTGCCGGTGGTCGCCACCGCGTACTACGGCGACATCACCGACGAGGGTGCGTTGATCGGCACCTACATCCACGCCGACGGGGACTCCCGGCCGGCGCGCTGGTTCTGGTGCGGCTGATCAGAGTGCCGCGCTGAGTTTGAGGAGCTGGGCGGTCGCCCCGCCCAGCTCGAACTCGCACCGCTTGGCCGCCGTGAAGTACTTGTGCACGTCGTGGCTCATGTCGATGCCCGTACCGCCGTGGACGTGCACGGCGGTGTGGGCGACACGATGCCCGGCGTCGGCGGCCCAGAACTTGGCCGTCGCCACTTCTGCGGTTGCGTCAAGGCCTTCGGAGAGCCGCCACGCCGCCTGCCACAACGTCAAACGGATGGCTGCGACGTCGATGTACGCGTCAGCGAGCCGTTGGGCTACCGCCTGGAAGCTGCCGATCGGCCGGTCGAACTGCACACGGGTTCGCGCGTACTCCGCCGTCAGCTCCAACGCGCGTTCGGTCACCCCGAGCTGCAACGCGCACAGCCCCAACGTGTACCGCGCGACGAGCCACTCCGGCGTGAGGCCTTCAACCAGTTCGCCGCCGGAGAACTCGAACCATCCCGCCTCGGAACCGTCGACCAGTTCCTGTGCGGTGATGGCGAGGTCACCGGCCTCGACGAGGAACACCTGTTCCCCGTGTGACACCAGGAAAGCCTCCGCGGCACCGGCGAACGGCACAGTGGTCTTGGCGCCATCGGTGTCCTCGGAGAGCGCCACGGACAACACAGTTCCGGGCTTCAGCCAGCGAGAACGTTGTTCCGGCGTACCGAACTCGGCCAGCGCGGACGACGCCACCACGGTCGGCAGGTAAGGAACCGGGGAGACCGCGCGACCCAGCTCGACCAGCACCGAGCACTGTTCCAGCACGCCGAACTCGTCCGGGGACTCGGGCACGACGCCGGACTTGACCAGGTCGAGCCACGGCGTGTCCGACGAGTCGAGGATCTTGCGGGTCAGCGCCGCCAGTTCGCGCTGTGCCTCGGTCAGGGTGAAGTCCACGAAGTCTCCTTACCGAGGTACGGCGGGCAGACCGAGGCCCACGCGCGCGATGATGTCTCGCTGGATCTCGTTGGTGCCGCCGCCGAACGTCAGGATCAGCGACGACCGGTGCATGCGTTCGACCCGGCCGTGCAGCAGTGCTCCCGGCGACCCGGTGCGCACGATTCCGTTGGCGCCCAGCACCTCCATCAGCAGCCGGTAGCCCTCGGTGGCGAACTCGGTGCCGAACACCTTGGTGGCGGAGGCTTCCGCGGGGGAGGGCGCCTCGTCACCGCCGGACGCGATCCGCCAGTTGATCAGCTTGAGGAACTCGGTCTTGGCGTGCACGCGAGCCAGGTGCAGCCGCACCCACTCGTGCTGGTCGGCGCCGGTGTCCTGAGCCCATTGACGAACTTCGCGCAATGCGGTCTGCAACGGTGCGGCTGAACACAGGGCGACGCGTTCGTGGTTGAGCTGGTTGGTGATGAGCTTCCAGCCCTTGTGCTCCTCGCCGATCAGGTTCGTCGCCGGCACGCGCACGTTGTCGTAGAACGTCGCGCTGGTGGTCGGCCCGGACATCGTCGGCACGGGTGTCCAGGAGAAGCCGGGATCGGTGGTCGGCACCATGATGATGCTCAAACCCCTGTGGCGCTGCGATTCCTGGTCGGTGCGGCAGGCCAGCCAGACGTAGTCCGCGTACTGGATGAGGCTGGTCCACATCTTCTGGCCGTTGATCACGTAGTCATCGCCGTCCCGGACCGCCCGTGTGCGCAACCCCGCCAGGTCGGTGCCCGCTTCCGGTTCCGAGTAGCCGATGGCGAAGTGGATCTCCCCGGACGCGATCTTCGGCAGGTAGAACGCCTTTTGCTCGGGCGTGCCGTACGCCATGATCGTCGGCCCGATCGAGTTCAGCGTCAGGAACGGCACCGGCGCACCGGCCGTCGACGCCTCGTCGAGGAAGATCAGCTGCTCGATCATGGGCCGGTTGCGGCCGCCGTACTCCTCCGGCCAGCCGATGGTCAGCCACCCGTCGAGCCCCATCTGGCGGACGGTGTCCTTGTAGACCTCCGGGTCGCCGTAGTCGCTGCCTCCGGCGAGGCCTTCCCGGCGTTGCGGCGTCATGAGCGCGGCGAAGTACGCCCGCAACTCCTGGCGCAACTGCTCCTGTTCGGGCGTGAAACCGATGCGCATGACGGCTACTCTAGAACAAGTTCTACTTCATGTCAGGAGGCCGCGATGAAGGTCGACGTCGACCCTTCGCTGTGTGAGGCGCACGGTGAGTGCATGTCAATCCTGCCCGAGGTGTTTGACCTTGACGATGACGAGGTTTTGCAGATCCGGGACGGTGAGCTCGCCGACGGCGAGGTGGCGCTGGCGGAACGTGCGGTCGCGTCCTGCCCCAAGGGCGCGCTGCGGCTCTCACGCTGATGGGCCTTGTCACGAACAGGAACAGATTCTAGTGTGCGACGGGTGCCAGGTGCCGTGGCCGGCCGTGAGCTCAGCGAGGAGTGATACCGGGTGAAGGCAGCCGTGCTCAACCAGGTCGGTGACGACAAGCTAGAGCTCCGGGACGACGTGACGACCACCGCGCCGGGGCCGCAGGAAGTCCGCATCAAGATCAGGGCGTGCGGGGTGTGCCACAGCGATCTGTCCGCAATGGACGGAACGCTGCCCGCCCTGACCCCCGGTGTCGTCGGCCACGAAGGCGCCGGTGAGGTCGTGGAGATCGGCAGCGCCGTGACGCAGCTGGCGGTCGGCGACCACGTGGCGATCACGTTCGTGCCGCCGTGCGGGAAGTGCGCCCAGTGCGTGACCGGCCAGTCCCACTTGTGCCTCGTGCACACCATTTCCGCTTTCACGTCACCGAGGTTCGTCGTCGGTGGCAACCCGGCGTTCGGGTACGCGGGCCTTGGCGCGTTCGCCGAGGAGATGGTCGTTCCCGCGGATGCCGCGGTGAAGATCGACGACGACGTGCCGTGGGAGATCGCGGCGCTGCTGTCGTGCGGCATCCTGACCGGCGTCGGCGCGGTGCTGAACACCGCGAAGGTCGAACCGGGCTCCAGTGTCGCGGTGATCGGCTGCGGCGGTGTCGGTGTCGCGGTGATCCAGGGCGCGCGGCTGGCCGCTGCCACCCGGATCGTCGCGGTGGACCCGGTCCTCGAGAAGCACGACGTCGCGAAGAACTTCGGCGCGACGCACGCCACGACGCCCGACGGCATCGTGGACCTGAACAACCAGCTGAACTTCGGCATGGGCTTCGACTACGTGTTCGACGTGGTCGGCATCCCCGCCACGATCCGCCAGGCGTGGGATCTGACCCGCCGCGGTGGCCACACGGTCGTCGTCGGCGCGGGCCGGGCGGACGCGATGGTGTCGTTCAGCGCCCAAGAACTGTTCCTGCACGACAAGACCTTGCACGGGTCGTTCTACGGGACGGCGAACTTCCGCCGGGACGTGCCGCGCATGATCGCGCTGTGGCGGCAGGGCCGGATCGACCTCGAAGGCATGATCAGCAAACGGATCAAGCTCGAGGACGTCAACGAAGGCCTGCAGGCCCTGCGCGGCGGAGGATCTCTCATCCGCCAGGTCATTCTCTTCGACTGACACTTTGGGAGTCTTCTGTGGACCTTGCGGGGAAGGTCGCCGTCGTCACCGGTGCGGGTGCCGGACTCGGCCGGGCGGAAGCACTGGAGCTCGCGCGAGCCGGTGCCTCCCTGGTGCTGAACGACCTGCCGGGCTCGGCCGAGGCCGCTGCGGCCGAGATCGAGGAGCTGGGTGCGAAGTGCGTGGTGGTCGAGGGTGACGTGGGGGAGCGGAGCACCGCTGACGCCCTCGTCGCCGCGGCCGTCGAGCAGTTCGGCGGGCTCCACGTCGTCGTGAACAACGCCGGTGTGCTGCGTGACCGGATGCTGTTCAACATGTCCGACGAGGAATGGGACCTGGTCGTGCGTGTGCACCTGCGTGGCCACTTCCTGTTGTCGCGCAACGCGGTGTCGCTGTGGAAGCAACAGTCGAAAGCGGCGGGGGCGCCGGTCTACGGCCGGATCGTGAACACCTCCTCCGAGGCGTTCCTGCTCGGCTCGGAAGGCCAGGCCAACTACGCGGCGGCCAAAGCCGGCATCGCCGCGCTGACCGTCGCGACCGCCCGAGGCACGTCCCGCTACGGCGTCCGCGCCAACGCGATCTGCCCGCGCGCCAGAACCGGAATGACCGCGCACGTCTTCGGTGAGGCACCGGACGGCGACGACTCGCTGGCGCCGGAGCACGTCGCGAAGTTCGTGGCGCATCTGGCGGGACCGTCCGGCGACAAGATCAACGGCCAGGTCTTCGTCGTGCACGGCGGCATGGTCGCACTGATGGCCCCACCCACCGTGGAACAGAAGTTCGACGCCCTGAGCGATCTCGACGGCTACTTCGCCGACCGGGATCCACAAAGGACTTTCGCCTGCACGGACACGATGAGTCTCTGAAACATACTGCGCTGTAGGAGGAGCTGTGCCGCTCACCGTCCAACCGCACCGCGACACGCTGGGCCTGAAGGACGGCCGGCTCCTCATCGGTGGCGAGTTCCGCGAGACGGACGAGACCTGGACCCACCACCACCCCGCGACCGCCGAGGAGATCGGCAGCTTCGCCGTCGCGTCGGCGAAGGACGTCGACGCCGCGGTGCTGGCCGCCCGCAAGGCGTTCGACGAGGGACCGTGGCCGCGGTCAGGCGCCGGCGAGCGCATCAAGATCCTGCGCAGGTACGGCGACCTGTTGCGGGAGCACTCCGACGAGCTGCGCGGCCTGCAGGCGCTGGACAACGGCGTACCGCTGACGTTCGGCCAGATCTACGCCACCTCGGTCGGCATCGCGGCCGACATCTTCGACCACCACGCGGGCTGGATCGACAAGGTCGGCGGTCAGACCCTGCCGCCGTACCAGGGCGGCGACCACCTGGCGATGACCTTCCGCGAACCGGTCGGTGTCGTCGCGGCGATCCTGCCGTGGAACGCGCCGTTCGTGCTGTTCGCCCAGAAACTCGCGCCCGCACTGGCCGCGGGCTGCACGGTCGTCGTGAAGCCGTCGGAGTACGCGTCGTTCTGCGTGATCCGCATGGTCGAGCTGCTGATCGAAGCCGGTCTGCCCGAGGGTGTGGTCAACCTCGTCACCGGCCCCGGCAACCCGACCGGCGAAGCGCTGATCACCCACCCCGGCGTCGACAAGATCAGCTTCACCGGCAGCCGCGCGGTCGGCCGCCGGATCGTCGAAGCCTCCGCGGGCACGATGAAGCGCGTTTCGCTGGAACTGGGCGGAAAGTCGCCCGCGCTCGTCTTCGCGGACGCCCCGAACGTCGGCCTGGCCGCGATGACCTGCATGGGCATGGTCACGATGGGCCTGTCCGGTCAGGCGTGCGTCGCGCACACACGGGCGTTGGTCCAGCGGGACGTGCAGGAAGAGTTCATCAACATGGCGTCGATGCTCGCGAGCGCGGTGACGTTCGGCGATCCGTTCGACCCCGCCGTGCTGGCCTCTCCGCTGATCAACGGCAAGCAGCTCGAGCGCGTCCTCGGCTACATCGAGCGCGGCCAGGAGGACGGCGCCCGCCTGGTCACCGGCGGCACCCGGCTCGAAGGCGACCTGGCGTCCGGGAACTTCGTCGCCCCGACGATCTTCGCCGACGCCACCAACGACATGGCCATCGCCCGGGACGAGATCTTCGGGCCGGTCCTGACCGTCGTGCCGTTCGACGACGAAGAAGAAGCCATCCGGATCGCGAACGACACCGAGTACGGCCTGGGCGCCGGTGTCTACACCAACGACGTCCGCCGCGCGTTCCGCGTCTCGAAGCGGTTGCGCGTCGGAATGGTCGGCATCAACGGGTTCCAGCTCGAACCGCACGTGCCGTTCGGCGGCTACAAGCAGTCCGGTCTGGGACGTGAGGGCGGGCAGAGCGCCTACGAGGCCTACACCGAGCTCAAGACCGTGATGATGCCGCTGACCGACGAGCTGATGTAGATGCGGCTGGACGGCAAGGTCGCCCTGATCACCGGCGCCGCCCGCGGTCAGGGCGCGGCCGCGGCGCGCCGGTTCGTGGCGGAGGGCGCGCGGGTGATGCTCACCGACGTGCTCGACGACCAGGGCAAGGAGCTCGCCGCCGAACTGGGTGCCGAGTACAGCCACCTCGACGTGTCGTCCGAGGAGGACTGGGCGTCGGTCATCACGTCCACCGTGGACACGTTGGGCGACATCACGGTTCTCGTGAACAACGCGGGCATCCTGCACTTCTCCGCCCTGGCCGACACCACGCTGGCCGACTACCAGCGCGTGATCGGCATCAACCAGGTCGGCACGTTCCTGGGCATGCGCGCGGTGGTGGAGTCGATGACGCGAGCGGGCGGCGGCTCGATCGTCAACGTGTCGTCCGTCGAAGGCCTGGCCGGCATGCCCTACCTGGTCGCGTACACGGCGTCGAAGTTCGCGATCCGCGGCATGACCAAGGTCGCCGCGCTGGAACTGGGCCAGCACGGCATCCGGGTCAACTCGGTGCACCCCGGCGCCATCGACACACCGATGGTGAGCGAGACGCTGGGGCGACCGATCGACATCTCCCCGATCGGGAAGAAGGTGGCGCTGCGCAGGGTCGGTCAGCCGGAGGACGTCGCGAACGTCGTCCTCTTCCTGGCCAGCGACGACAGCGCGTACTGCACGGGTGCGGAGATCGCCGTGGACGGAGGGGCTACCGCGACCCACGCGCTCAACCGCTGAACCGCTGAACCGCTTGCGGTAGATCTCGGCTGGTCGAACGCTGTGGGGCTACCGCGACCCACGTGCTCAACCGCTGAACTGCCGCCAGATCACCGGCCTGCCCAACGCCGTGTTGTTGCCTTCCTCCCTGGCGATACCCACGATCGCACCGTCGTCCCCGACGAACCGCGGAGCGATCAGCGGGTGCGTCGGGAGGGCGGGGAGCCGTCCCGTGTAGCTGCCGTGATGCCAGACTCCGTAGTACTGCGGGGTGCCGAACGGAGTCTCCTCGGTGCCGAGCACCAGGCGGTCGCGGTTCATGTCGAACGCCCAGGTGCAGCCCGGCAGCGGTTGCGGGCGGGCGTCCGGTGCCGGCCAGTAGACGCCGCCGTCCAGGATGGGCACTTCGGTGGTGAGTCGCGCCTTTCCCACGAACTGGCCACCGTCGGCGTGACCCGCCGTGGCGGGCGGTTGCACACCATCCACATAGGTCGGTAGTGCCGTGAACGTGCCGTCCTTCCACCGTCCCGGTCCGTCGTGAGTGTTGTAGATCAGGCTGCCGTCGTGGTCGATGTCGACGAAGCCGTAGAGCCGCTCGGAGAACTCCTTCGGCAGCCCGACGGCTTTCGGTGCGGCGGGATTGTCGGCTGGCCACACGAACGGTTCCCACTCATCGGTGCTCCGGTCCCTGGTCGCCGCGCCGAAGATGTCGCCTCGGTCGTTGGCCGCGGTCGCCCAGGTGTCGGTGTACCCTGCCGGCCGCGCGAGCAGGGTGAACCCGCGTGCGTCGAAGATCCACGCTCGTTGTTCGCGCGGGTCCTCGAGGTGCGTGGAGACACCGACGATCATCCCGGCCCGGTTCTGGTCGTTCACGCGGGCTGTGTTGAAGCCTGCCGGCCTGCCGTGCACGGTTGCGGCGCGGTCGGTCCAGGTGACGAGCACACTGCCCTGGTCGGTGAGGATGGTGCCCGAGTAGTTCCCGTTGCTGTCGGTTCCGTCGATGTGCGCCCGTGCCGGGTACCCCTCGGGCATGGGCAGAAAGCCCACCGCCCAGCCGGTCAGATCGGCCGCCCCGGCTTGCGGTGGCACCACGGCGGTCATTGACAAGGTCGCGGCGAGTATCGCCAGTCCGCGTTTCATCGAAGCTCCCCCTTCGTCGCAGTGATCACGCCGCAGACCGGAAAGCGGTTGCCCGGCGTGGGCAACCTCATCGCGCTTCCTGGCGTCTTCGTGATCGAGAGGTCAGACCTGGGGAGCTGTATTTGAAATCAATATTGATCACTGCTGCGCTGCTGATCGGGCTGGCGCCGGCCGCCGTGGCGGCGGAAGAAGCGCAGACGCCCGTGCTGGGCTGGCAGGACTGCCAGGACGGGTTCCAGTGCTCGACCGCGAAGGTGCCGCTCGACTACGACCAGCCGTCGGGCACGAAGATCGACCTCGCGTTGATCAGGATGCCCGCGACCGACCCCGCCAAGCGGATCGGTTCGCTGTTCGTGAACTTCGGCGGGCCGGGCGCGTCCGGCGTCGACCGGTTGCGGGGGCGGGGCAAGTGGGAGTGGCTGTTCTCGCCGGAGCTGCGGGCGCGGTTCGACGTGGTGTCGTGGGATCCCCGCGGCATCGGCCGTTCCGCGACGGTGCGCTGCTTCGACAGCGTCGAGGAGCAGCAGACGTTCCTGAACGGCATTCCGGTGTACCCGAACACCGCGGCGGACGAGCCTGCTTTCTACGACTCGTACCGCGAGTTCGTGCGCCGTTGTGAGGCGAAGTCCGGCGACCTGCTGGACCACGTCTCGTCCGCGAACACGGCACGTGACCTGGACCTGCTGCGCAAGGCCGTCGGTGACAAGAAGCTGACGTACCACGGCATCTCGTACGGCACGCACCTCGGCGCGATCTACGCGAACATGTTCCCGGACAAGGTCCGCGCGCTCGCGTTCGACGGCTCGCTCGACTTCATCGGCAACGCCACCGGGCACGGTGACCAGGGCACGACCGTGCCGCTGGACACCCGCCAGGACGTGCCGCGCGGGGTCGCCGAGACGTTCGACCAGTTCCTGAAGCTCTGTGCGGCGCCGGGCGCGAAGTGTGCGTTCGCGGGCGGCGACCTGAAGCAGAAGTGGGCGGACCTGGTGGCGAAGGTGACGGCTTCTCCTGTCACCACGCCGGATGGCCGGTTCGACCGCGTCTCGCTGATCAGTCTCGTCTGGGACGCGCTGGCGCAGCCGGAGACCTGGCAGGACACCGCCCGGATCCTGCAGGGTGTCCACGAGGCGCCGGCGTCGTTGACCGCTTCCGCGGCCGACTACATCTCGAACCGGTTCGAGGGGTTCAACGCCGTGCAGTGCTCGGACAGCGACTTCCCGCGCGACACCGCTGCTTACACGAAGTACGGGAAGAGCGAGGACGAGCGCGTTCCGTACTGGGGCCGTGCGGTGGTCTACGACATGATGGCCTGCGCGTTCTGGCAGGGCCGTGACGACGACCGCTTCACCGGTCCGTGGAACCGCTGGACGTCGGCGCCGATCCTGTTCATCAACAGCAGGTTCGACCCGTCGACGCCGCTGCACGGTGCTCGTGACGGTGCCGCGGAGATGGCTCGCACCGGATTCCTGACGGTCGAGGGCTACGGGCACACCTCCATGTACGTGCGCAGCGCGTGCGCGGAGAAGGTGAAGCGGGAGTACCTCTTCACCGGTGTCCTGCCTGCGCAGAAGACGTGCGGCATCGACAAGGGGCCGTTCGCCTGACCGTTGTTCGTCGAGAGGGGCTCCACCTTCACGGGTGGGGCCCCTCTTGCTTTGTCGCTGCCGGCGTGGCTACGGTAAGGAAACTGAACCGGTAAGAAAACTGAACCGCTGATCCAGGAGGAACCGTGCTGGCTGTCGTGGCCGAGCTGGCCCGTGAGGTCGCCCCGGAGACCGAGGCCGGGCGCGCGCTCGCTCCCGAACTGCTGGCAGCGATCCGGGACGCGGGGCTGTTCCGGCTGGGTGTGCCGCGTTCGCTGGGCGGTGCCGAGTCCGATCCGGCCTCGACGCTGGCCGCCGCCGAGACGATCGCCCGTGGTGACGCCTCCGCTGGGTGGTGCGTGTCGATCGCCGCCACGAGCGGATTGCTCGCCGCCTATCTGCCCTCGGCCGGCGCGGACGAGGTGTTCGGTGATCCGCGATCGGTGGCTGCGGGGGTGTGGGCGCCCAAGGGTCGTGGTGTCGCGGCCGACGGCGGGGAGGTCGTGTCGGGGCAGTGGTCGTTCTGCTCGGGGATCCAGCACGCCGACTGGTTGTTCGCCGGGTTCGTGCACTCGTCCGGGGTGCTGAAGGTGGCCGCGCTGCCGAAGTCGTCGCTGGAGGTGCTCGACACCTGGCACACGACCGGGTTGCGCGGCACCGGAAGTCACGACTCGGTGGCTCGTGACGTGTTCGTTCCTGATCACCGGATTCTGTCCGTTCTGGACGGACCACCGGCCGGTGCTGCCGCGCTGTACCGCTTTCCGGTGTTCGGGTTCTTCGCTTTGTCGGTCGCGGCGGCTGCTCTGGGCAACGCTTTCGGCGCACTGGACGACTTCGTGGCCTTGGCGGTGCATCGCAGTCCGCTCGGATCTCGTCGCACTTTGGCGGAGCGGACCTCGGTTCAGGCGGCGGTGGCCTCGGCTGACGCGTCGCTCCGGGCTGCTCGGGCCTTCTTCTACTCGGCGATTGCCGAGGCATGGCAGGCGGCGCAGGGTGATGAGCCGGTGCCGGTGGGTGCGCGGTCGGCGTTGCGGCTGGCGGCAACGCACGCGACCCGTACGGCGCGGGTGGTCGTCGCTGACCTTTACGACTTGGCCGGTGGTGGCGCGATCTACGACGGTGCGCCACTTCAGCGACGGTTCCGCGATGCGCACACCGCGACCGCGCACTTCCAGGTCAACGCGGCCTCGTACGAGTTGCCGGGCAAGGTGCTGCTCGGTGTGCCGGCGCAAACGGAGCAGCTGTGACGTCCGTTGGTGTGGTGACGCCGTTCTGGCTGGATCGGCCGCCGACGGAGGCGCTCGACATCGCCGTGGTGGCTGACGAAGCCGGGTTCGGCACGTTGTGGATCGGGGAGATGGCGACGTTCGACGCGTTCGCACTGGCCACGGCCGTCGGACTGCGGACGTCGGACATCTCGCTGAAGATCGGGCCGCTCGCGGTCGGGGTGCGGAGTCCGGTGGCGCTGGCTTTGGGACTGTCCACTGTGGTCGCGACAACCGGGCGGCGGGCCGGTTTGGCGTTGGGCGCGTCCAGTCCGCGGATCGTGTCCGAGTGGCATGGGCGACCGTTCGAGCCTGTCCGGAGGATGCGGCAGACCGTCCGGGACACTCGGGCGATCTTGAACGGCAACCGGGTCGCCGGGTTCCGGTTGCAGCAGCCGGTTCCTGGTACGCCGATCTCGGTGGCGGCGTTCGGGCCGGCGATGACGCGGGTGGCGGTGGAGGAGGGGGACGAGGTGGTCCTGAACCTGGTCAGCGCCGATCACGTCGCCCGCGTGTGCGCGGGGTTTTCTGGTTCTGCCGACGTTCCGCCTCCGCCTGTCGCGGTGTGGATTCCGGCTGCTCTCGATCCCGGCGAGGCCACTCTTCGGCAGTTGCGGTCCCAGCTCGCTGTCTACCTCGCTCCGCCTGGGTACGGCGAGATGTTCACGGCCCTTGGTCACGGCGAGCTGGTTGCGCGTGCGCGGGCTGGTGCGTCGCGTGCTGAGCTGGCGCAGGACATTCCGGTTTCGTTGATCTCGGCTGTCGGTGCGGTCGGGTCGGCGGACGACGTCGTTCGCCGGGTGGACTCGTATTTTGAAGCGGGTGCTTCGCATGTTGGGCTTGTGCCTGCCACGGCGGAGGATCCGGCTGGTCGGCGGCTGTTGACCACGCTCTCCCCGCTGTTGACGAAAGGACGCCGATGATCGACCCTGGCGCTCTCGACCGCCGGTTCCGTGGGGAATCCGTTGGGCGAGCGCTTGATCTCGTGGGGGAGCGGTGGACGCTGTTGATCCTGCGTGAGGCGTTCTTCGGGGTGCGCCGGTACGGGCAGTTCGTGCGGAACCTGACCATCCCGCGTCCAACGTTGTCCGCTCGGCTGAAGTCTCTGGTGGAGGCCGGGTTGCTGGAGCGGGTGGCGTATGCGGAGGACCGGGACGAGTACCGGCTCACCCGGTCTGGGTTGGAGTTGTTTCCCGCCATCGTCGTGCTGATGAAGTGGGGGGACACGTACGTGCCGGATCCTGATGGTCCGCCGGTTGTGTTGGAGCACAGTGCGTGTGGTCAGGTGGCTGAGGCGTTTCTCGCCTGCCGGTGTTGTGGTGGGGAGATCACTGCGCACAACGTTGTTGCTCATGCTGGTCCGTTTGAGGGCAAGACCTAACCCGGCACATGCCCTCCTTCGTCGGGCGTGTGCCGGACCGAATTTCTGTGGTCACCGTGCTTGGGTGGTTGCGGGGCGTGGACCAGTTGCATGCGAATGGCGCGGATTGCGTTAGTGGTCGCCAGGTGCGAGTTGCGATTTAAGGATTGATCAGAAGGGCGGCGGGTCGCCTAGTACTGGTTCTGGATGGCGTTGATAGGTTTTTCCGGCTGGGCTTTTGAAGCAGAATCGGCCTGGTTTCGGTTGGCTCACTTGCCAGGCTGAGCGGTGTTTTACGCGGTGGTGGCGTTTGCAGAACGCGCCGAGGTTGTCCGCTGAGGTGCTGCCCAGCGGGAATGGGATTGTGTGGTCGAGTTCGGACTTGTGCGAGGGGCGCATGCAGCCGGGGAAGCGGCAGGTGCGGTCTCGGGCCCACACGAACCTGCGCAGCGCGGCGGGTGGGCGGTAGGTGCTGGTGCCGAACTCCAAGGCTTCGCCGGTCGTGGGGTCGGTGAGCAGGCGGCGCCAGGTGGCGTCACCGGCGAGTTCGCGGGCCAGGCCGGGCGTGATGGGGCCGTAGCCGGCGAGCTCGCCGGGCTGTTCGGACAGACCCATCAGGGTGGCGGCCGAGACGGTCACGTACAGCTCGACCTTGACGGCGCTGGCCTTGTCCGGGGTGGCGAGCAGCAGGTCGGCGAACACGTCGGCGCGGACCTGGTCGAGCGTGCGCGGGTCCTGCGGCGTCTTGACCTGCTGGGCGATGGCGTCGACGCGGGCGGAGCAGGCGGCGGCCAGGTGCGCGGGCAGGAACGCCCAGATCCTGGCCATGTCGTCTTCCAACGAGTCGATGCCTGTGCAGCGCTGCTTCTTGCGCTCCTCGGCCCGCGCCTTGTGCCCCTCGGGATCGACACGCATCACCACCCGGTTGGTGAGCTGCCGCATCTGCGCACCGGTCTGCTCCGGCGCCTTGACCAGCACCCGTTCCTCGACCTCGGCGGCCAGGTCTGCGGTCAACGGCAACGTCCGCTCGTACAGCACACGGGCCTTGTAAAGGTCGATCTCGCCCTTCTCCAACGCGTTCAACGTCTGCGGCAACTTGCTGGCCAGCTCCACCGCCATGTGGACCTGGTCGGTGGTCCACCGGGATGTCCAGTGCATCGCCGCCGCGATCTCGGCATCGAAGAACTCATCACCAGCGCACGCGACAGCGTAATCCGCGAGCACGCGAATGGCCTGAGCCTGATGATAAGCAACTTGTTTCTGATGATAGGCGAGAGCATCGAGAACCTCGACCGCTTCCATACGCCCATTCTATTCGTGATCAAAAACGTCAAAGGGGGCTAAGCAACACACGATCGAGTGACAAATTCTTTCCCGACAACGCAACCCGCAGCTAGCAACCACCCACGCCCCCGGAACCCGACGCACGCAACCGGTCCACGCCCCGCAACCACCCAAGCACGGTGACCACAGAAATTCGGTCCGGCACACGCCCGACGAAGGAGGGCATGTGCCGGGTCGGCGCCAGCCGTCAAACCATCTACCGTGACAGTCATGGAGAACCCGCTGACCCAGGTGTCGCTGGAACGGTTACGCCACCGCACAAGCGTGAAGTGGCGCCAATACCCGGAAGACGTCCTGCCGCTGTGGGTGGCCGAGATGGACGTGGACCAACCAGAACCGGTGCAGCGCGCGATCATCGACGCGGTCCAGCAAGGCGACACCGGCTACCCGGCCGGCACCGCCTACGCCGAGGCGCTCAAAGACTTCGCCAAAACCAGGTGGAACTGGGACGGCATAGCGATCGAACGCACCGCGATCGTCCCGGACGTCATGCTCGGCCTGGTAGAGATGATCAAACTGGTCGACGCGGACCTGGTCATCGTCACCCCACCCGTGTACCCGCCGTTCTACCTGTTCGTGCGCAGCATGGGCCTGCCGATCGTCGAAGCACCACTGACGAACGACCGCCTGGACCTGGATGTGCTGGAACAGACGTTCAAGCACATCAAAGCCAAGCAGCCGGTGTTCCTGCTGTGCAGCCCGCAAAACCCGACCGGCACCGTGCACACCGCCGACGAACTCACCGCTGTAGCCCAACTCGCCGAAACCTACGGCGTTCGCGTGATCGCCGACGAGATCCACGCGCCGATCGTCTCCAAAACAACGACCTTCGTGCCGTACCTCAGCGTCGACGACCGAGGGTTCTCCCTGATGTCCGCCTCGAAGGCCTGGAACCTGTCGGGCCTCAAAGCCGCTGTCGCCATCGCCGGACCGGCAGCCGCCGACGACCTCGCCCGGTTGCCGGAGGAGGTCAGTCACGGCCCCAGCCATCTCGGCTCGATCGCGCACACGGCGGCGTTGCGTGACGGCGGCGACTGGCTCGACGCGATGCTGGACGGTCTCGAGGACAACCGGAAGCTGCTCACCGACCTGCTCGCCGAACACCTGCCCGAGATCGGCTATCGGCCGTCCCCTGCGACGTTCCTGGCGTGGCTGGACTGCCGGAAGCTGGGCGACGACCCGGCAGGGCTGTTCCTCGAACGCGGCCGCGTCGCGCTGACCTTGGGAGACGGCTTCGGCACCGGCGGAGCGGGGTTCGCGCGGTTCAACATCGCGACGTCGCCAGAGGTGATCACCGAGGCGGTCCGGCGGATGGCTGCCAGCCGCTGACAGCGTGCTGTGCGCGCCCTGTCAGCGGCGCGGCGCACTGTTCTCCCGACACAGGGAGGAACGAACGATGTCGCTCGCGATCAGGGCTGAAGGCCTGGTCAAGCACTACGGGGAGACCAAAGCGCTCGACGGGGTCGATCTGGAGGTGCCGGAGGGGAAGGTCGTGGGGGTGCTCGGGCCGAACGGCGCGGGCAAGACCACGGCGGTGCGGGTGCTGGCGACGTTGCTGCGCCCGGACGCGGGGCACGCCACGGTGCACGGGCATGACGTGGTGAAGGATCCGAGGGCCGTGCGGTCCCTCATCGGGCTGACCGGGCAGTACGCGTCGGTCGACGAGGACCTGTCCGGCACGGAGAACCTCGTGCTGCTGGCCCGGCTGCTCGACTACTCACGTGCGGGGGCGCGTGCGAAGGCGGCCGAGCTGTTGGAGCAGTTCGAACTTACGGACGCCGCAGGCCGAGCCGCCAAGACGTACTCCGGAGGCATGCGGCGCAGGCTCGACCTCGCGGCGAGCCTGGTCGGCAGCCCGTCCGTGCTGTACCTGGACGAACCGACCACCGGGCTGGACCCGCACGCGCGCAACGAGGTGTGGGCCGTGGTCCGCAAGCTCGTCGCGAACGGCGTGACGGTCCTGCTTACCACGCAGTACCTGGAGGAGGCCGACCAGCTCGCGGACACGATCACGGTGTTCGACCACGGCCGCGTGGTGGCCGAGGGCCGGCCGGACGAGCTGAAGCGGCGCGTCGGCGGGCAGACGTTGCAGGTGCGGCCGACGTCGTTGCTCGATCTCGATGCCGTGCAACGGATTCTCGGTGATCTCACCGGGGTCCGGCCGACCCGCAACGACGACTCCGGGCTGCTGACCGCGCCGGTCAACGACCCGGTGCTGCTGTCCACTTTGGTCCGCAAGCTCGACGAAGCCGGGATCACCGCGGACGAACTGGCACTGCGCCTGCCGTCGCTCGACGAGGTCTTCCTGGCGCTGACCGGCAAGCAGAGTGAAGGGAGCCTGGTATGAGCACCATCGCGTTGGACCGCGGTGCGCGGCACGGGCTCACGCTGGCCTGGCGCGGCATCCTGAAGATCCGCAAGAACCCGGAGCAGCTCGCGGACGTGACGATCGCGCCGATCGTCTTCCTGGTGATGTTCACCTACCTGTTCGGCGGTGCGCTCGCCGGGAACACGGACGCGTACCTGCAGATGCTCGTGCCGGGCATCCTGGTGATGAACATCCTGCAGGCCAGCATGACCGCGGGCGTGCAGCTGAACACGGACGTCTCCAAGGGCGTGTTCGACAGGTTCCGCGCCATGCCGATCGCGAGATCCGCGCCGTTGATCGGGGCGGTGCTGGCGGACATCGTGCGGTACGTCGTGTGCATCCTGGTGTTGCTGATCGTCGCGACGGTCATGGGCTTCCGGGTGCAGACCGGTCCGGCGGAGCTGCTGATCGCGGTCGGGCTCGCGCTGGCGTTCGGGCTGTGCTTCTGCTGGGCCTCGGTGTTCGTGGGCATGCTGCTCAAGACCCCGCAGGCGGTGCAGGGCCTGATGTTCGTGCTGATCATGCCGTTGACGTTCGGCAGCAACGTGTTCGTCGGCACCTCGACGATGCCGGGCTGGCTGAAGGCGTGGGCGGACATCAGCCCGGTCTCGCTGCTGGCGGACGCGCTGCGCGGGTTGCTGAACGGCGGCGCGATCGCCGGACCGCTGACCGGATCGTTGATCTGGATGGTGGCGGCGGTCGCGGTGTTCTTCCCGCTGGCGATGTGGGCTTACCGCCGCCGGGTGTGAGCCGACGGGAGGCGGGTGTCAGCTGTCGCTGATGCCCGCCTCTTCGCCTACTTCCCGCAGTGCCTCGGCTTTGGCGATCCCCAACGGTTCCGGCTCGCCGAGTTCGGCGACCAGCCTCCGCATGTCCGAGTCACCCATGTCGATCCGCCCGCGAATCACGGCCGCGAGCGCGAGCAACCGGGACGTCGCCTCGTGGCGGCCCTGCGCGTACCGGATCTGGGCGAGCAACTCCGTCACCGTCGCCAGGTCCGGCATGTCGCCGCGGTCCGACGTGGTGCCGATCGCCACGGCGACACGCTTCTCGGCTTCGGCCAGATCGCCGTCGGCGATGGCGATGCGGCTGTCGAGGATGGCCGACCACTCCGTGACGAACGAACCGAGCACGGCCGAGAGAGTGGCACGCCGCTTGAAACGGGAGCTCAGCTCGCGTGCCTCGGCGATCCGGCCCGCGCGCAGCAGGACCTCCGCCTTCGCATAGTCGATCATGATGGACATCTGGTCGTTGCCGATGCTCCGGACGTACTGCTCGGCCTCGATCACCTCGCGCTCGGCCGTGGCGTGGTCGCCGAGCCGGGCGTACTCGACCGCGAGCCGCCACCGCTGCTGCACGGCGTCGTCGAGCGACCGCAGCTCCAGCGCCACGTCGAGACCCCGCTTGTACAGCTCGATCGCCGCCTGGTTGTCGCCGGTGTGCGAGACGAACGTGGCTTTCATGCCGAGCGTCATCGCCGAGCCCCACCGGTCGCCCACGGCCACGAACTGCTCGTACGCGCGGTCGCGGGCCAGTTCGGCACCTTCGAGATCGCCCTCGTCGACCAGGATGAAGCTGAGTGCCCAGTCCGCTCCGGCTCTCGCCCAGGCGTCCTCGCTCGCCGCCGCCCGTTTCACCTCACGGCGGGCCAATTCCTGGTTCTTGCTGAGGAACGCGAGCATCGGCAGCGCGATCGCGAGCGACGCGTGTTTCTGGGCGGCTCCCGAGTTCACGCAGTCCTCGATCACCTGCGCGGCCTCGGCGGTGGCGGGCAGGCCCGGCTGTGCCGCCATGATCAGCTGCATCGCCCGGAAGGTGGCGTGGACGTCCGCGGGCAGCTCGTCGCCGAGCGCGAGCACGTCGCGCACCGAGAGTTCGGCGCGTTCGTTGTCGCCCTTGACCAGCCAGTACCAGAACACGCCCGCGAGCAGGTCCGCCGCCAGCCCGACCTCGTGCTCGTCGATCGCCCCGCGCAGGGCGGCCACGATGTTGTCCTGCTCGGCCTCGTACACGCCGATCGCCTCGACCTGACGGGCCGTGCGGGTGAGCGGCTCCCAGCGGCCGGTCAGATCCCGGTAGTAGCGCCGGAAGCGGTCGACGATCTCCTGCTTCTCGCCGGACGCCTCGAGCTGCTCGGCAGCGTAGACCCGGATCGTCTCCAGCATCCGGTACCGCGGTTCGGCGTCGAGCTCGATCACGTCCACAATGGACTTCTCGACCAGTGACGTCAGCACGTACAACGAGTCTTCTGCGCAGACCTGCTCGATCGCCGTCAGGTCGGCGCCGGCGGGGAACACCGCGATCCGTCTGGCCAGCCGGAGCTCTTCCTCGGTCAGCAGGTCCCAGCTCCACTCCACGACCGCGCGCAACGTGCGCTGGCGGGGCAGTGCCGTCCGGCTGCCCGAGGTGAGCAGGCGGAACCTGTCGTCGAGGCGCTGGGTGATCTGCCGGACCGTCATCGACCGCAGCCGCGCGGCCGCCAGCTCCAGCGCGAGCGGCATGCCGTCGAGCCTGCGGCAGATCAGCCTCACATCGTCCACAGTGGACTCGTCGAGCTGGAAACCAGGCTTCACCGCGCTCGCCCGGTCGAGGAACAGCCGCACCGCGCCGAACTCGGACACGTCGGCCTGTCCGTCGGGCACGCTCAGCGGGCCGACCGGGCACAGCGACTCACCGTCGATCGCGAGCGGTTCCCTGCTGGTCGCGAGCACGCGCAGGTTCGGCACGCGGCGCAGCAGTTCGTTGGTGAACTCGGCCGCCGCGCTGATCAGGTGCTCGCAGTTGTCCAGCACCAGCAACGACTCGCCGGCGCCGAGCACGTCGGCGATCCGGTTCATGCCCTCGCTGGCCCGCCGCAACGGATCTCCGGTGCCGAAGCTCAGTTCGAACGCGCCGAGCACCACACCGGCGAGGTCCTCCGCCGCCCGCACGCCGGCCAGCGCCGCGAACCACACACGTCCCTTGGCGTGCAACGGATGCCGGGCCGCGACCTCGGTGGCCAGCCGCGTCTTGCCCGCACCACCGGGCCCGACCAGCGTCACCAGCCGGGCCTGGCCGAGCAGTCCGGTGATCTCCGCGAGCTCGTCGTCACGCCCGACGAAGCTGGTGAGCCGCACCGGCAACCGGTCGACCGCCGCGCGCGGCCCGAGTTCGCCGCGCAACGCCGCGAGGTGGACCTGCTGGAGCTCGGCGGACGGATCGACGCCCAGTTCGTCGGCCAGCCTGCCGCGCACCGCAGAGTAGATCTGCAACGCGTCGGACTGACGGCCCTGTGCGCACAGCGCGCGCATCAGCAGCCCCGCCAGGCGTTCGCGCAGCGGGTGCCGCTCGTGCATCGCGGTGAGGGCGGCGACGTCCAGTTCGCCCGTGCTGGACCGCTCTTCCTCGGCCGCGAGGCGGGCTTCGTCGAACTTCGTCGCCGCTACCTGGGCGAACGGAGCTTCCCGCACGTCGGCCAGTGCCTCACCGCGCCACAGCGCGAGCGCCTCGTCCAGACGTCCGGCGGCACGCAGCTGTTCGAACCGGAAGACGTCCACGTCACCGGTCGCGATGCCGAGCCGGTAACCGCCCGGTTCCAGCGAGACGGGACAGACCTTGCGCAGCCGCGACACGAGCGACTGCAGGGCGTTCGACGCGTCCGCGGGCGGCTGCTCACCCCACAGGTCGTCGATCAGCGTGGTGGTCGGCACCGGACGGCCGGGGTCGAGCGCGAGGCGTGCCAGCAGCATGCGGACGCGGGCACCACCGATGTCGACCGGTGTGCCGTCCTCGGCCACCACGGTCGTCGGGCCCAGCAATGCCACTCGCACAGGTCCAGCTTCCCAGATCACGTCCGGCGATCAGGAGAGAACGCCGAGTGCGCGCGTCAGCGCGTCGGTGATCATGATCTCCATCGTGTCGCCGGTGCTGCCGCGCGGCACCCGTTCGGTGAGCATGATCGAGTAGAGATAGGCCTGGTAGGCCGCGAGCCGGACGCGCGAGGCCTCGGTGAACTCGAACCCGTAGCTCGTCAGGAAATCCGGATCGTCCTCGATCGACCCGAACAGGGCGAGCGACACGAACTCGGCCACCGGATCGCCCCAGAACGCCCGCTCGCCGTCGACCAGCCCCGTGAGTCCGGTGCCGGCGAGGATGTTGCCGTCCCACAGGTCGAAGTGCACCAGCGCGGGCCGTGTCACCTCGTCGAACGCGGTCCTGTGCCTGGTCAGGTCAGCGATCGGGAGTGGCACGCCGTATTTCCGGGCGTCGGCCAGCACCGCGTCGAACATCCCGAAGAACGCCTCGGTCCACGTGTCGTGCAGGCCGAGTTGCGGATAGCCGAAACCGGGCCCGGTGACCTCGTGCAACGCCGCCACCGCCATGCCGAGCTGCCGGCGGATCAGCGGATGGTCGACATCGGACCGTCCGAAGAGGGGCTGTCCTGGCAGACAGGTCGCCAGCAGAGCGTGGTCGTTGCTGAACACGACCTCCGGCACCGGCGCGACCGCGGACCCCAGCGTGCAGAACATCGCCTCGGTCTTCATGAGATCGCGCTCGTAGGTCAACCCGGGCTGATCACCGGGCGACACCTTCAGCACGAACTCGCCTTCACGCGCCGACACCCGGAACACCGAGTTGTACGTGCCGCCACCCAAAGGGCTCGTCGTGCACTCGGTCAGCCCGGCGGCGGCGAGTATCGGCTCCACAGTCACCTCCGCCAATGTAATCATCGGGGGATGGGGACGTACTGGGGAACCGCCGAGGCTGCTTGGCGATGGGTGCTGGATCAGGTCCGTTACGACGACGCCGTCTGGATTCCGCCGTCCGTTGGCGAGGAGCTGGATCCGGACGGTCGCGACGGCATGTACGCGGGCGTTGGCGGGCTGGCGCACGTGCTGGCCGAGATCCGGCTGAGCCGCGCGTGGACCGCAGCGGAACAACGGCTCGCGGACGCCATCGCGGGCCAGGTCCGGGCCGGGATCGCCACGGCCACGAACTACGACTTCTTCGGTGGTCTGGTCAGTTCGATCGGCGTGCTGACGGCTCTGGACGCGCCCGGATCCGACGCGGCGGTCGCGCGCCTTCTCGAGCTGTCCACACCGGACGGCTGGCCGAACGACCGCTACCGCCCGCCCCGGTTTCTCGAAGGCGCCCACTGCCACGACGCGACACTCGGCACGGCAGGTGTGCTGCTGGGTGCGATCTGGGCCCAGCGGCACGGTGTGGCCGGAGCGGAGGAGCTGGCGAAGACCTCGGCCGAGATCCTGCTGGCCGAGCGCGAGGAGGTGCCGGCCGGACTGAACTGGCGGCAAGTGCCGGTGCGGTCGTGCGTGTGGCAACGGGAGATGCCGAACTTCTCGCACGGACTCTCCGGTATCGCGGCCGCGCTCGCCGTGGCCGGTGCCGAGTTCGGTCGCCCGGACCTCGTCGAGGCGGCCGCTCTGGGTGCCGAGCACCTCGTGACCTTGGCGGACACGGCCGACGGAGGCTTCCGCGCCCCGCTCATCCTTCCCCCACTGGAGGGGTACGGGCCGTTCAGCTACGGCTGGTGTCACGGGCCGACCGGAACCTCGTTGCTGTGGCAGGCCTTGCGTCACGCGGGCGTGTCCGAGGTGGCGGGCGCACCGGTGATGGACTGGCACAGCCGATGCCTGCACAGCGTTCGTACATCAGGTCTGCCCGAACGGCGTTATCCGGGCTTCTGGGACAACGACGGCCGCTGCTGCGGAACCGCGGGCGTGGGTGACGTCCTGCTGGACTCAGGTGACCGGGACTTCGCGTTGCACCTCGCTGACGCGGTGGTCGAACGGGCGATTCCGGACGGCAACGGCGTGTGCTGGCGGTTCATCGAGCACCGCGAGGACGACCCGCTGCTGCCCGCGGGCCTCGGCTGGATGCAGGGCGCGGCGGGCATCGCCGGATTCCTGTTCCACGCCGGTCGCGCCGCTCAGGGCGACGCGACCGCCGTGCCACGCATGGACACCTGGTGGGCGCTTTAAGAAGGCTGCCAGCCCAGTTCCGGACCCAGCTTCGTGGCGAGGTCCGTGAGGATCTGCACGTAGTCCTCGTGGTCGAAGCTGAACGGAAGCGCGAACGCCACCTCGTCGACCTGCTGGAACGCGAGGTGCGCGTACAACTCGTCGGCGATCTCCGCGGACGTGCCGATGATGTCGCGTTCGAACATGTACCGGCGCGGCCCGAACGGCGTGCCGGTGCGGGCGGTGCGCTTCTCCACGTAGTCCTGGTACTTCGCGCGCTGCTCCGGCGTGGCCGAGTCGGTCGGGATCACCACCAGCCCCTGCGACACCCGCCCGCCACCTTGCTCGCGGAACGTCTTGATGTGCGACAGCTGGATCTCCGCGAAGTCCTCCGACTCCTCGGCCTGGACCACGTTGCTGCACAACAGGTTCAGCCCGTGCGAGCCCGCCCACTTCGCCGACCGCAGACTTCCGCCGCCATACCACATCCGCTCGCGCAGACCGGCCGCGTGAGGCTGCACGCGGTCCGAGAACACCTCGATGCCCTCGGTGCCGCTGAAGTCCGTGACCTTCTCGCCGCCCACGAAGTCCAGCAGCCGTTGCAGCCGGTCGTAGCTGAAGTCCTCGACGTCCGCGGTCTGCGGGTACAGCGCGTGCTTGACGTCGTCGTAGTGCATCGGCGGCCCGACGCTGACCCCGGGGTTCAGCCGGCCGCCGGACAGCACGTCGACGGTCGCCAGGTCCTCGGCGAGCCGCAGCGGGTTCTCCCAGCCCAGCGGGATCACCGCGGTGCCGAGGCTGATCCTGCTGGTCCGCTGGCTGGCGGCGGCCAGGATCGCGACCGGCGACGAGATCCCGAACTGCAGGTGCCGGTGCCGCACCCAGGCGCTGTCGAACCCGAGCTCCTCGCCCAGCGCGATGATGTCCAGCGTGGTCCGGTGACCAGCGCCCGGGTTGTGCTCGTCGAACAGCCCGATGGTGAGAAAACCCAGCTTTCGCAACGGGTCTGACTTCTGCGGCACGGAACCTCCCTCAAGTCTCCTTCCGAGGATAGGTGACGTCTCAACTAGGTCCACATCGTGGAACGGGTCAGGCCGGCGGCGTGAACGTGACCGAGAAGCTCGCCTTCTGCGCGTGGAGCCGGTGCTGCGGCAGCACACCCGGTCCGCACGACGCGGTGCCCAGGCCGTGCTGAGCCAGGTCGAGGTTCAGATACACGTGCTCGCGCGGCTTGAGGTCGTCCGTGTGCTGGGCGGCGTCGAGGTCCTCGCTGGTCCAGCGACGGGCGGTGAAGTCGAACACCGGCTCGCCCTCGATCCTCAGGTCACCGATTCGCAGCCAGCGGGCGTCCGCGCGGTTGCCGTTCTCCTGCGGGAAGACGTACGGCGTCTGCAGTGCGTCCACAGTGGACGAGAAGCGGCCGGTCCTGGCCGCTTGACGGCTGTCCGCGTACGCCTCGCCGGGGCCCGCGCCGAACCACTCGACGGTGTCGAGGGCCGCGGGCAACGCCATCCGCAGGCCGAGCCGGGGGAGTGTGCACGGCCAGTCGCCGTCCGGCGTCACGTCGACGTGCAGGCGCAGCCGGTTGCCGTCGGCGGTCCAGTGGTAGTCGGCGAACATGCCGAACGCCCAGCTCGGCGGCGCCACCCGCGTCCGCACGACCAGCGCGGTCTCCTGGACGTCGACCTCGATCACGCGGTGCTGCAACCGGTGCAGGCCCGCTTCACGCCACGCCCGGTCCTCCGGGTTGTCCGAGCCGCGATCGTTGTCGGTCGTGGCACGCCACAGGTCGAGGCGGGGACCTTCGACCGGGTACTCGCCGAGCCGGGTCAGCAGGCCGGTCGCCGGGTCGAACTCGCCGGGGCCGAGCCACAGGACGTCGCCGACGCCGACCAGTTCCACACCGCTGATCGGGGTGACCGGGTTCGCCTGCGCGACGGAGATCTGGCCCCAGGCGACGACGTGGCCGGCATCGGCCCAGCTCGTGGCCTCGGCCAGGGACGCGAGGACGGTCAGCCAGCCTTCACCCGGAGCGGAAGCCAGGTCGGGCAGTGGGACGTCGGCGTGCTCGCCGGCGGCGACCACGGGCACGTCGAGGGCGCCCGACGCGATTTCGATTCCGTCGGCCTCGTACACCCAGTCGAACCGCAGGTGGTCCAGCGATCCGTGGTCGTAGAGGCTCGCGATCCGGATGCCCGAGCCGGTCCCGGTGATCCGGACCGGTTCGAAGACCTTCGCGAACTCCAGCAGGCCCGGCGACGGCGTGCGGTCCGGGAACACCAGTCCGTCGATCACGAAGTTGCCGTCGTGCAGCGGTTCGCCGAAGTCACCGCCGTAGGCGAAGTGCCCGTCCCGCTGCAGCCCGTGGTCGATCCACTCCCAGATGAACCCGCCCTGCACGGTCGGATAGCGCTCGAACAGCTCGCGGTACTCGAGCATGCCGCCCGGCCCGTTGCCCATCGCGTGCGCGAACTCGCACAGCACGAACGGCATGCCGTGCGTCCTGTCCTGCCCGATCTGGTCGACTTCCTCGTGCGAGGCGTACATGCGGCTGTAGACGTCGACGTACTCGCAGTCGAAATCGCCCTCGTAGTGCACCGGGCGGGACGGGTCGCGGTCACGGGTCCACTGGGCCATCGCGGAGAGGTTGCGGCCGGTGTGGGACTCGTTGCCGAGCGACCACAGCACGATCGACGGGTGGTTCTTGTCCCGCTCGACCATCCGGCGCATGCGGTCCACATAGGACTCGGCCCAGCGCGGGTCGTCGCTCGGGTTGCCGGCCCAGTCGAGTTTCTCGAACCCGTGGGTCTCCAGATCGCACTCGTCGATCACCCACAGGCCGTACTCGTCGCACAGCTGGAGGAAGTACGGGTCCGGCGGGTAGTGGCTGGTGCGCACGGCGTTGACGTTGTGCTGCTTCATCAGCAGAACGTCGGCGAGGGCGAACTCGCGGGGCACCGCGCGGCCGAACTCCGGATGGTGCTCGTGCCGGTTCACACCGCGGAACACCACGCGGGCGCCGTTGATCGTGAGCACGCCGCTCTCGATCGCGACGGTCCGGAAGCCGATCCGCACCGGCACCCGTTCGACGGCTGTGTGTACGAAACCGTCGTACAGCCGTGGACTTTCCGCACTCCACGGCTCGACAGGCACCGAAATCGACTGCCCGGGCAGCAGATCGTGCACGTCCAGCTCGGGCACGGTGACCATCGCGCCGGCGACCTCCAGCGTGCCGAGCCCGGTGACGTGATCGTAGGAAGCGTGGATCTGGTAGTCGGCGACGCCACCGCGCGGCCGGGACAACAGCGTCACCGAGCGGAAAATCCCGGACATCCACCACATGTCCTGGTCTTCCAGGTAGCTGCCGGACGACCACTGGTGCACCCGCACCACCAGCACGTTCCCGGCAGAGCGAAGCAGGTGTCCCACCTCGAACTCCGTCGGCAGCCTGCTGCCGCGGGTGATGCCCAGTTCGACGTCGTTGAGCCAGATCCGTCCGCACGAGTCGATGCCGTCGAAACGCAGCACGGCAGGTTCATCGGGCCAGTCGGCTGGCAGGTCGAACGTGAGCCGGTAGTCACCCGTCGGGTTCTCCGAAGGCACGAACGGCGGCTCGACCGGGAACGGGTACCGCACGTTGGTGTACGCGGGCTCGCCATGGCCTTGGAGCTGCCAGTGGCCGGGCACGGTGATGGTGCCCCACTCGCCGTCGTCCAGGCGGAAGCCCCAGGTCCCGTTGAGCGACAACGAAGCCGCGTCCGAGGTGAAGAACGCACGCGGCGGCAGTGCGCCGGTGCCTGGATCGATTTCTTCGATGTACGACAAGTTTCAACCCTTTACTGCGCCGGCGGCGATGTTGCGGATGAAGTGGCGAGCGCCGATCAGGAACACGATCACCAGCGGCACGATCGCCACCAGCGTCCCGGCCATCACGACGGCGTAGTTCTTCAGATAGAGGCCGTTGAGCTGCGACAACGCCACCTGCAGCGTCACGTGGTTCGAGTCGATCAGCACGACCAGCGGCCACAGGTAGTCGTTCCACGTGTTGACGAAGGTGAAGATGCCGAGGAACGCGAGCGCTGGCCGCAGCACCGGCAGACCGACCGAGAGGTAGGTGCGGAAGAAGCCCGCGCCGTCGACCCGTGCGGCCTCCAGCAGTTCGTCCGCGATCGCGCCGCGGGCGTACTGGCGCATCCAGAAGATCCCGAACGCGTTGGCCGCCGCCGGGATGATCAGCGCCTTCAGGTCACCGACCCAGCCGAACGCCGCCATCAGGTTGAACTGGGGGATCGCCGCGAGCTGCGTCGGCACCACGAACGTCGCCAGCAGGATGCCGAACAACACGTTGCTGCCGGGGAAGTCGTACTTGGCGAACGTGAAGGCCGCGAGCGAGTCGAAGAACAGCACCAGCAACGTGGTCGCGATCGCCACGACCAGCGTGTTCAGCACCGAGCCGAAGAAGTCGACCTTCGCGAACACCTCGCCGATGTTCTCGAGCAGGTGCCCGCCGAACCAAAACCTCGGCGGCGTCGAGTAGATGTCCGCGGTGGTGTTGGAGGCCATCACCACGAGCTGGTAGTAGGGGAACAGCGTGATCAGCGCGCCGATCGCCAGCGCCAGGTAGGTGAGCAGACGGCCCGGCTTCACCGCACGTCTCCCTTCAGGCGCGGCGGGCGCTGCACGAGCCGCCAGTTGAGGATCGAGAAGAGGACGACGACCACGAAGATGCCCCACGCGATGGCGGCGCCGTAGCCGAAGTCGTTGTCCGCGAAGGCGGTGTTGTAGAAGTAGAGGACCATCGTCATCCCGGCGCCCTCGGGGCCGCCGCGGTTGCCGAGCAGGATCTGCGACTCGGTGAAGATCTGCAGGCCGCCGATCGCCGACATCACGACCGAGAACAGCAACACCGGGCGCAGCAACGGAAGCGTGACCCGGAAGAACGTCTGCACCGGGCCGGCGCCGTCGAGCTTCGCGGCCTCGAAGACGTCCTGGGGGAGTGCCTGCAGACCGGCCAGGAGGATGATCGCGTTGTACCCGGTCCAGCGCCAGATGATCATCAACGAGATCGCGACCCTGATCGCCCACGGATCGTTCAGCCACTGCACCGGATCGACGCCGATGAGGCCGAGGAACCAGTTGAGGACACCGAACTCGTTGGAGAAGAACGACCCGAACACCAGCGACATAGCGACGATCGACGTGACGTTCGGCAGGAAGTAAGCCACCCGCAGGAAGCCCTTGTGGCGCACCGACGAGTTCAGGCCGAGTGCGACGAGCATCGACAGGACCAGCATCGGGATCGTCGACATCACCCAGATGATCAGGGTGTTGCCGATCGACTCCCAGAACGCGGTGTCGGTGAGCAGGAACCGGAAGTTCTCCAGTCCCACGAACTTCATCGGGCTGACACCGTTCCACCGCTGGAGCGACAGCCACAGCGAGTACAGGATCGGGTAGACCCCGAACACGGCGAACAGCACGAAGAACGGCGCGATCGCGAGGTACTGCGGCGCGTATCGCCATTTCTTGTTGACGGTCACGCGAGCACCCCCTGACGGCGCAGCAGCCGTTCTACGGCCGTGTTCGCGTCATTCCAGGCACGTTCCGGGTCCTTGCCCGCGCTCTCGACGTTCGTGAGCTCGTCGGTGTAGGTGTCGCTGATCGAGATGTCGTACGGCGAGAAGTAGACGGGCTGGACCTCTTCGGCGATCTTGCCGAACACCTCGATGGTCGTCTGGCCCCCGAAGAACTCCTCGGGCGCCTGCACCCGCGGGTCGTCGAACGCGGCGGAGCTCGACGGGAACAGCCCGAGCTCCAGGTAGGCCGCCGCGAGGTTCTCCGGCGACAGCAACCACTTCACGATCTCGTACGCACCCTGCGGATCCGGGCAGTACTTCGTGATGGCGAGGAACGACCCGCCCTGGTTGCCGGGACCGCCGGGTGCCCGGCACACGTGCCACTTGCCGGACGTGCCCGGCGCGGACTGCTTGAGGTTGCCAGTGATCCAGGAGGCGTTGACGAACGCGACCTCCTTGCCGTTGTTCCAGGCCGCGAGCCGGTCCACGCCCTCACCGCTCGCCGAACCCGCGTAGCCCGCCGTGAGCCCCATCTGGAACGCCTTGACCGCGCGATCCCACGCCCGCCGCACCTGCGACTGGTCCGCGAGATACCGGTTCTGCCGGTCGAGGTACTTCTGCCTCTCCTGCGCCAGCGAGTACGTGAAGACCATCTTCGTGTCGGTGATCAGGTACCGGCCGGGCAGCTTCTCCTTGACCCGCATGCCGAACTCGAAGTAGTCGTCCCAGGTGGACAGTGCAGCGGCGACCGCCTCGGGTTCGCTGGGCAGCCCGGCCTCGGCGAACAGGTCGTGCCGGTAGTAGAGCGCGGCCGGCCCGATGTCGATGGGGAAACCGAGCTGGAAGCCGTCGGGACTGCGCCCTGCCTGCCACTTCCACGGCAGGTAGTTCTTCTCGTCCTGGGCGGCGCCGAGCGCGTTGAGGTCGGCGAACCGGTCGGTGGCGGAGAAGTACGTGGAGATGCCGTCGCCGAGCATCGTGATGTCCGGCAGGTAGGCCTCGCCGGACAACGCGGCGAGCAACCGCTGGTTCAGCTCGCCGCTGATCTTGGACGGCGTCAGCTTCTGGGCGGGGAAGCGCTGCACGGCCTCGCCGAGCACCTTCTCCGACACGCCGTTGGTGGAGTACCAGAGCGTGAGGCGGCCGGGGTTGGCAGTGGTCGGGCTGGAACATGCTCCTGCGCCGAACGCGGTCGCGGCCACGGCCGCGGTTCCGGCGAGGAACCTGCGTCGAGTCAACGTCATCGGGGACCCTCCGAGGAGCCCGTGAACGCTCCCGTGAACGTTCACGGCGTGCGCGAAGCATGAGCCGAACGGGTGACGCTGTCAAGGGTCAGGCAGATTCGCGGACTAACAGAACGGCGTTGACCAGCAGTTCTTCTGAGGGCAGGTGCGGTTCGCCCGCCAGCAGTCTGCCCGCCTGCTCGATCGCGAGAGCGCCCACTCGCGCGGTGTCCAGCGCGACGCTGGTGAGCGCCGGGTCGACGACGGTGCCGAGCTGAAGCCCGTCGAACCCGATCACGGCGAGATCGGCGGGCACGGCCCGGCCGAGCTGCCGGGCGGTCCGCAGTGCGCCGATGGCGATGATGTCGTTGAACGTGAACACGGCCGTCAGGTCGGGGTGCGCGTCGAGCAGCTTCTTCAGCGCCTCGGCCCCGCCCTCGACCGACTGCACCGCGTTGCCGACCGCGCCGGCGGCGAGCTCGTGCGCGTTCATCGCGTCGGCGAACCACTGACGCCGGATGCTCGGTTCGGAGCGGCCCGCGTGGTCGAGCATGCCGATGCGCCGATGACCGCGGGCGACGAGGTGGTCGACGGCCTCCCGCACGCCCGCCGCGCCCTCGATCCGGATCGAGCTGAACCTCTCCGTGTGGTGCTCGCGCCCGATCAGCACGGCGGGGATGCCGCTCAGGTGCGCGTCGAGCTCGGCCTCTTCCAGGCTGAAGTAGCCGACCACGGCGTCCACTTGGGACACGACGACCTCGAGCGTGCCGCGTTCCTGGTCGATGCTGTCGGCGGTGTCGTAGACGATCACGTGCCAGCCGCGTGCGCGCGCAGCCTCCAACGCACCGTGCGCGACCTCGGTGAAGAACGGGTTGAGCAGGTCGGGGATGACGAGCCCGATGGTCGTGCTGTCCTGCCGCACCAGCCCTCTCGCGAACCGGCTCGGCCGGTAACCCAGCTCGCGCGCGGCGTCCAGGACGCGTTGCTTGGTGCTGCCGTCGATCTCGCCCTTGTCGTTGAGAGCACGCGACACCGTCTGCCGCGACACCCCCGCGACGCGCGCGACGTCGTTGATCGTGACCCGTTGGCCCATGATCACCTCCCCTCCGGCAGTGACCGAGTATGCAGGGCGTCGAGCACCACTGTGATCGCGGCGCGCGAATCCCGCCGCACCGCCGCGATGATCCTGCGCGTCACCGGCAGCTCTTTGGTGGCGACGTCGAACCGCCGGTCGACGGCCAGCGCGGGCAGCACCGCGACCCCCAGCCCGGCCTCGACGTGCTTGAGCGTCAGCATGTAGTTGCTGAACCGGCCGACCACCCGCGGTTCGAACCCCGCCTGCCGGCACAGGCGCGTGGCCAGGTTCGCCATGTACGAGCCGGGGATGTCGAACGCCCACGGCTCGTCCTTGCACGCCGCGATGTCGTTCTTCGGCTGGCCTGGTGGCGTGACCAGCACGATCGGGTCCGCGCCCAGCGGCACGACGTCGATGTCCCGCGGTACCGGCAGCTCGACGAAGTCGGTGGTCGTGATGATCACGTCGACCTCTCCGGCGAGCAGCGCGGGCATGCTCGCGTGCGGTTCGAGCTCGACCAGCTCGACCTCCAGGTGGGGGTGGTCGAGATGTCCGATCGCGGGCACGGCCAGGGTGTGGATCGAGCTCTGGAACGCGCCCAGCCGCACGCGCCCGGACGGTTCCTGGCTGAGCTCGCGCAACTCGGCCTCGACGGCGTCCATCTGATCGAGGATGGACCGGGCCCGCCGCGCCAGGATCAGCCCGGCCGACGTGAGCCGCACCCGCCGCCCGGTCCGTTCGAGGAGCTGGGTGCGCGTCTCGTTCTCAAGCACCGCGAGCTGCTGCGACACGCTCGAAGCACTCAGGTTCGCGGCCTGCGCCACGGCCCGCACGGTGCCCAGCGCGTCGAGCTGGCTGAGCAGCCGCAGCCGCCACGGGTTCAGCGTCATGCTGTGCAGTCTTGTACAGGATTACCGAACAGCGAACGTGGAATTGTGAGATGGACCTGATGCTCGGCGGGTCCTAGCGTCGATTGCATGGACACCTTCTGGGACGACGTTGATCGCCACCTCGTCCGCTACGGCGGAACGTTCACGCGCGAGATCATCGACAGCGCGTCGGGGAGTTTCCTGTTCACCGAGGACGGCCGCCGCGTCCTGGACTTCACGTCCGGGCAGATGAGCGCGATCCTCGGCCACTCGCACCCGCGGATCGTCGAGACCGTCCAGCGCCAGATCGCGAACCTCGACCACCTGTTCAGCGGCATGCTCAGCCGCCCGGTCGTGGACCTCGCCCGCCGCCTCGCCGGGACGCTGCCCCCGTCGCTGTCGAAGGTGCAGCTGCTGACGACCGGCGCCGAGTCGAACGAGGCCGCGCTGCGCATGGCGAAGCTCGTCACCGGCAAGCACGAGGTCGTCGCGTTCGCCCGCTCGTGGCACGGAATGACCGCGGCCGCCGCGGCCGCGACCTACAGCGCCGGCCGCAAGGGATACGGCCCCGCCACGCCCGGCAACTTCGCGATCCCCGCGCCGACCGGTGACTGGCAGGCGCAGCTGGACCTGGCGTTCGACCTGATCGACGCGCAGTCCGTCGGTTCGCTGGCCGCGTGCATCGTCGAGCCGATCCTGAGCTCCGGCGGGGTCCTGGAACCGCCGCTGGGCTACTTCGCCGCGTTGCACCAGAAGTGTCGTGAGCGCGGGATGTTGCTGATCCTGGACGAGGCCCAGACCGGCCTGTGCCGCACCGGAACCTGGTACGCGTTCGAACGCGACGGCGTGGTGCCGGACATCCTGACGCTGTCGAAGACGCTGGGCGCCGGTCTGCCGCTGGCCGCCGTGATCACGTCGGCGGAGATCGAGGAGGAGGCGCACGCCCGCAACTACCTGTTCTTCACCACGCACGTGTCCGATCCGCTGGTCGCCGCGGTGGGCAACACGGTGCTGGACGTGCTGGTCGAGGAACGGCTGGACGAGCGCGCGGCCAAGCTGGGTGCGTTCCTGCGCAACGGGCTCGACGACATCGCCGCCCGCCATGATCTCGTGTCGGACGTGCGAGGGCGCGGGTTGCTGGTCGGGCTGGAGATCGCGGATGAATCGCTGAGTGCGCCGATCACGCAGAAGTGCCTGGACCTGGGGCTGCACATGAACATCGTGCAGATCCCCGGGATGGGTGGGGTGTTCCGGATCGCGCCGCCGTTGACCGCGTCGGAGGAGGAGCTGGAGTTGGGGCTGAGCATCCTCGACGAGGCGATCGGCGCCGCGGGCTGAGGGTGTCGGTCGTGGCCAGATGGCCATCCGGCTCGGTCGGAAGGTCGAGGCCGCGTGGTCAGCCCACCTCGTACGATCGCCGCCGTGGGGGATCTTCGCGGTAGGTCGCAGGCAGGACTGATGCTCGTCACGGTGGCGGTGTGCGCGACCGTCTTCACGATCACCGGCCTGATCAGCGGGTTCAGCCGCGCCCTGCGGCTGGACGGCCCCGGCGTCGACACTCCGGACATACTCCTCTCGCCACCGGTGCGGATCGCCGAGGCCCTGGCGGTGCTGTCGCTGGCCTTCCTGCTCGCCCGGAAAGCGCCACCGCTGCCGGCCACCGCGGCTGTGGGGGCGTTGACGCTGGTCAGCCTGCACGCCGTGGCCTTCAGGGACGACCACTTCGACCTCACCCGGACCGAGACCGCGCAGCTCGTCCTGATGCTCGGCTTCATCGCGGTCGGCGGTGGGGTGCTGCTGCGGATGCGGGAACGGTCGCGGGCGGCACTGGCGGCCGCGGCGGAGGACCGGGCGCGGCGCGACGAGCGGCTCGACATGGCGCGGGAACTGCACGACGTGGTGGCGCACCACGTCACGGGCATGCTGGTGCAGGCGCAGGCCGCGCTCGTGGTGGCCGAGCAGGACAAGGACAGGGCGTGCGAGCTGTTGCCGGGCATCGTGGACGGTGGCACGGACGCGTTGGGGGCCATGCGCGCGATGGTCAGGACGTTGCGGGACAACGGTGCCGCGGCCGCGACCGGGGATCTCACGGCTGATCTGCAGCAGCTCGCGGAGAAGTCCGGTCTGCCGGTGCGCACGAGCATCGAGCTGACCGAGGACGTGCGGCCGGAGCTGGGACGGTCGGTGCTCCGGCTGGTGCAGGAAGCGTTGACGAACACCCGCAAGCACGCTCACGACGCGACGAACGTCGAAGTGGACGTGCGCCTCACGTCGGCCGCGGTCCTGCTGTCCGTTGTGGACAACGGAACCACGAGGCCCGCGCACTCCGGCGGGTTCGGGCTGATCGGCATGCGGGAGCGGGTGCACGAGCTGGGCGGGCGGTTCTTCGCGGGCGCCACCGGTGAGGGCTGGCTGGTCACCGCCGAGTTGCCGCTGGAGGTGCGCACGTGATCTCCGTGCTGATCGCCGAGGACCAGGACATGGTGCGGGCCGGGTTCCGGCTGATCCTGGAAGCGCAACCGGACGTCAGCGTGGTCGCGGACGTGGCGGACGGGCTCACCGCCGTGCAGCGCGCGAAAGAGCTGATGCCGCAGGTGTGTCTAGTCGACGTGCGGATGCCGGGCCTGGACGGCCTGGAGGTCACCCGGCAGCTCGCCCCGCACACCCGTGTCGTGGTCGTCACGACGTTCGACACCGACGAGGTGCTGAACAAGGCGCTGGATCTCGGCGCGTGCGGGTTCCTCACCAAGGACGCCAGCCCCGGCCTGCTGGTCGAGGCAGTCAGGTCGGCCGCTCGCGGTGACGTGCTGGTGTCACCGCAGGTCGTGCTGCGGGTGCTGCGGCGTTCGGTCCCGCCGGTCGCGAACGCCGACGCCGACGTGCTGAGCCCGCGCGAACTCGACGTCGTGCGGCACGTCGCACAAGGCCTGAGCAACAACGAGATCGCCGCCGCGCTGCAGGTCTCGGTGTCGTCGGTGAAGGCCTACCTGGCGTCGGTGCAGGCCAAGGTGGGTGCGCGCAACCGCGTCGAGATCGTGGCGTGGGCGTTCCGCTCGCACGTGGTGGCCGGCTGACCTCGGCCGAACGACCGACCCGGGCCGAGGTTGGCGGCCGGACGGCCAGAATTCTCCGGCTCGTGAGCCGATCCGGCCGCACCCCTCAGAACAGCAGGCTCGTCCACATCGGATTTCCGGGTGGACGAGGGGATGACCTGTGCTGGAACAGGTGGGGTGGGCGTTCGGCGCGATCCTGAACGCGCTGACGAACCCGCTCATCGCGGGCGGTGTGGTGGTCGGAGGAGGCGCGCTCGGGCTGGGCGGGTGGTTCGCCGCACGGAGGTTCTGGTGGCGGCCTGTTCCGTCAGTGCTGGCGGGCATCTCGCTGGGGATCGTGCTGGGCGTGACGTTCTCCCGCACGCTGCCGGACTGGGCGGGCCAGGAGTTCTGCCACCTCAACGGTTTCTCGTTGCACGGCTCGGCGGAACTGTTGAACGCCTTGCTGTTCGTGCCGCTGGTGTTCTTCGCGGTGCTGGCCACGCGCAGGCCGCTCGCGGTGCTGGGTTCGGCGGTCGCGTTGAGCGCGGTGATCGAGATCGTGCAGCCGCTCACCCGCCGTGGGCTGTGCGAGACCCAGGACTTCTTCAACAACAGCGCGGGAGCCGTGGCGGCCGCTCTCGCCGCGGCGGGCGTGCTGGCGCTCCAACGTTCGGCGGCGGCCCGATGAACGCCGTCCTGACCCGCGTCGACCTCCGCAAGATCTGGGCAGTCGTCGCGGCCGGACTGCTCGTCTGGGTTTTCGCGCGGAGCTTCGGTTCCGGCGTCCTCGACCTGCGCGTCTACCTCGCGGGCGGCGACGCGTGGCGCGCCGGCACCGACCTCTACACCGCGGACTTCCAGGGCCCCAACGGATTGCCGTTCACCTACCCGCCGCTGGCGGCGATGCTGTTCAGCGGCCTCACCCCGTTGCCGTTGCCGATCATCGCCGTCCTCTTCACCGCGGCCGGCATCGCGCTGTTCACGGCGGTCTGCCACGCGGCCGCCCAACACCTCCAGGTGGGTTTCGGTCTGGCCGCACTGTGCCTGCTGCTCGAACCCCTCCGCGGTGGCCTCGACCTCGGCCAGGTCAACATGATCCTGATCGGCCTCGTCGCCGCCGACTGCCTGCTCCCGCGCACCCCGTGGCCGCGGGGAATGCTCGTCGGGCTCGCCGCCGCGATCAAGCTGACCCCGGCGATCTTCGTGCTGTTCGTCCTGTCCCGCAAGCGGTGGAGGCCCGCGCTGACCGCCGTCGGCACGTTCGCCGGTGCCGGTCTGATCGGCTGGGTGCTCGCGCCCGGCCAGTCCCGGCAGTTCTGGTTCGACGCGATGCTCGACCCGCAACGCGTCGGCGGCCTCGCCTACTCCGCCAACCAGTCGTTGCGCGGCTTGCTGTTCCGGCTCGGCGCGCCCGAGTTCGTGTGGCTGCTGCTCTGCCTGATCGTGCTGGCGGGGACCGTTTTCCTGCTGCCACGGCTGCGTGACGACCTGACCGCACTCCTCGCCGTCGCCGCCGCGGGACTGCTGATCTCGCCGGTGTCCTGGTCGCACCACTGGGTGTGGATCGCGCCGGCCCTGTTGCTGCTGCACGGCTGGGTGAGGATCGCGGTCGCGGCGGTGTTCGCGATCGGCCCGCACTGGCTGCTGCCCACCGCGGGCGACAAGGAACTCGCGTGGACCTGGTGGCAGCACCTGATCGGCAACGCCTACGTGTGGCTGGCGTTGGCGTTCCTCGTCTGGTGTGCGGTCCAGGCCAGCCGGGATCGCTCGCCGGCCCGCGGCGATGCCGGTGACCCCGCCGGTTACTTGACCGGCACGGGCAGCTTGCCGAGCAGCGCGCGGGCCTTCCGCAGGATGTCGGCCTCGTCGTGACCGAACTCCGAGAGGTAGTGGCGCAGTGCATGGCGGAGGAGCACGAGCTCCTCGGCGCTCAGTTCGAGGGCGATGGTACCCATGCCTCCATGTTAGGCCTGATCACGCGAATATGCTCCCGGAGTGGTGGGTGATCTGAACGCGGCCGACCGCGATTTCCGCCGCTATCTCTCCGCACGGGTGCTGTCGGTGACGGGTGCCGTCGTGTCCGCGGTGGCGCTGCCGGTCCTCGTCTACCGGCTCACCGGTTCGGCGGGGTGGACGTCGGCTGTCACGGCCGCGGAAGCGTTGCCGTATCTGGTGTTCGGCCTGCTGGCGGGCGCGCTCGCGGATCGGCTGGACCGCCGGAAGATGATGGTGGCGCTGGACTTCACCGTCGCCGCGGTGCTGTTGAGCGTTCCGCTGGCGTGGCTGGCGGGAGGGCTGACCGCACCGCACGTCGTGGTGGTGGCGTTCGCGACCCAGACGGCGTTCGTGTTCTTCGACGCCGCCAACTTCGGCGCTCTGCCCGCGCTGGTCGGCAAGGAACGGCTTACCAACGCCTACTCGACGCTCTACGGGCGCACGACCGTGGTGGAGCTCGTGGTGCCGGGTCTGACAGGTCTGCTGGTGGTGGCCATTGCTCCAGCGGCGTTGCTGGCGGTGAACGCGCTGACGGCCGTGGGCTCGGCGTTGTTGTTGCGCGGTATCGCAAGCAGCATGGCGAACCCACGGCCCGTGCGCGGCGCCGGCGAGATCGTCGCGGACGTGCGGGAGGGCCTCCGTTTTCTGTGGCACGAACCGATCATCCGCACCCTCACGCTCGTCGGCGCCACGCACTCGGTCGCGATCGGCGCCTGGATGGCCGTGCTCGTGCCGTTCGCCGACCGCGTGCTGGGTGTCGCGCCGAGCGGTGACGTGCGGCTGGCGGCCCTGTTCAGCTCCTGGGGCGTGGGCGCGATCATCGCGTCCCGGCTGCTGCCGAGGCTGACCGCGCGCTGGGGCGGGGCACGGCTGGCGCTGACGGCGTTGCCGCTATCGCTGCTCGGTGGCCTGTTCGTGCTGATCAGCGGCCATTGGCTGGTGGCGTGCGCGGCAGTGGCGTACTGGGGCGCCACCAGTGCCACCGTGGTCATCAACGGCATCACCTACCGCCAGCAGGTGTGCCCGCCGGAACTCCAGTCGCGGGTGAACACGACCGGCCGGATGATCGCCTGGGGCCTCGGCCAGCCCCTTGGCGCGGTGCTCTCGGGGGTGCTGTCGGTCGCGGCCGGCGATCCGCGCGCCGGGCTCGCCGCCGGGGTGGCAGGGCTGCTGGTGGGCGTGGTGATGGCGTGGGTGACACCGGTGCTGCGGCACGCGTCCCGCCGTGAACCTGCCTGATCGGCTCACTGCTTCTGCGCGGGCGTGGCCACGATCCTGTCCGAGATCGAGGCAGGTGGCGCCGGGGTCAGAACGTGCAGCAGATCTCAGGACCTGGCGACGGAGTCGAGCAGGTTCTTGGCGACGTCGCGCAGCTTGACGTTCTCGTGCTGCGACCGTTCCACGAGCATCTGGAAGGCCTCGTCGGCGGTGCAGGAGTGCACGGCCATCAACACACCCTTCGCCTGTTCGATGGTGGCACGCGACGCCAGGGCGTGTTCCAGGTGGTTGATTCGTTCGCGAGAGCACTGCCACCGGGTAGCACTGGTGATCGTGGCGGACGCCGCGGTGGTGAACAGCCGCATGAGCCCTTCGTCGAACGGGTCGAAGGCCGCCGCCGTGTAGCTGTAGATGTTCAGCGTGCCGACGTGCTCCTCCTGCACGACGTCCGTGGAGGGCAGCACGACCGGCACCGACAGGTAGGCCCGGATGCCGTGCTCGGCGGCCGCGGTTTCGAACTCCGGCCACGTGTCGAGGTGTTCGCCGACGACGGCGCGCACCGGGCGCAAGGTGCGCGCGGACTCGAAGCACGGCCCGCGGCTGGCGCTGTACTGCTTCTCGTCGACCTCGATGAGCTGGTCGTTCGTGGCGGCCGCGGTGCGCGGCTGCTCCAGGGTCACGACGGAGACCGTTACGGCGTCGGCGTCGGGAATCGCCTTGGCCGCCGTTTCCGCGAGTCGCTGCAAGGCGTTGTCGAGCGACTCCTCGCCGGTGAAGGCGTCGCGCAGGGACTCGAGCGCTTCGGCGGTCTCGTCCAGGCGGATCACCGGGTCAGGGCGATCACCGTTGAGCGATCTGGCGCCTGCTGAAGGGGACGTGCGCGTCTCGTCGGCCATGCCGCGACACCTCATTCACGCGATGAGAGCAGAGTCGACGGCGCCTGCTGCTTGACGTCGTTCAGCGCATGGTACGACTGTTGATCGCTCAGGGCTTCATCCGCAGGGGTTCAATCGTGAGCGGGATCTCGGCCCAACCGGTACGGCATCGGGTAGCTGGAGTGTTCAACCCCCCGAGCCGAACCGGCCGGTCCATCCGAAGGTGGGCCTACCGTGCTCACGCGCACGTGCACGGTTCTGACTCAGTACCCGGCGGACGTCCATCTCATCCCTCCACGCCAGAACCCGGCGTTGCCTGGTGACGTCGAACAGAAGGAGGCACCGCCCGCGACCATGATCGACCAGGTCGCGGAGCGGTGCCCAGAGCGGAGAACTGGCTAGCGAGCGAACTGGAACCAGTTCACGTTCGCCAGGTCACCACCCGTGCCACCGGTCGCCACCAGGTACAGCCGGTGCACGCCGGTCGCGCCGGACGCCGTGGCGGTGCGGCTGGTCCACGTCTGCCATCCGCCGGTGCTCGCCGCGGACACCGTGGCGACCAGGGGACCGGTCGGGCTGTCCAGCCGGTACTGCAGCGTCCCGCCCGCCGTCGACCCGGACGCGAGACGCGTGGTCACCGACGTCGGCGGCGTGGCACCGAAGTCGACGTCCGCGTAGGCCACGTAGTCGCCCGGCGTCAGGTAACCGACGTTCTGGCCACAACCCGAGTCCGTGCACCGCTCGACCTGGGTGCCGCGCTGCTCGTCGTAGTACGACGCACCGATCAGCGCGTAGGCGTTCTGCGAGGCGGGGTACTGGGCACCGAACCCGTAGGCGAACAGCGGTGCTTTGCCATCACCGACGTTGATCGGTTGCTGGCTCGCGCTGGACATCCACGTGAACGGCAGCGTGCCGGTCGGCTTGTAGTCGCCGAACAGGACGTCCGCGACGCCGTTGCCCTCGGTGCCCGGCAGCCAGGCCGCGACCAGCGCGTGCCAGCCCGAGAGCTGGGCCGCGATGTCCAGCGGGCGTCCGGACACGAGCACCACGACCACCGGAACACCCGTGGCGCGCAAGGTGTTCAACGTCGCGAGGTCCTCGGCATCGAGCCCCATGCCGCCGGGCTTGTCGCCGGCGCCCTCGGTGTACGGGGTCTCGCCGATCACCGCGATCGCGGCCTGGTAGGTGCCGTCGACACCGGTGCCGTTGCGGTTGTAGGTCACCGTCGTGCCGGTCGACACGGCGGAGCGAATGCCTTGCAGCACAGTGGTTCCCGGCGTGACCGGACCGCTGCCGCCCTGCCAGGAGATGGTCCAGCCACCGCTCTGGTAGCCGATGTTGTCCGCGCTCTTGCCCGCCACGAACAGCTTCGAAGAAGTCTTCGACAACGGCAGCACGCCGTTCTGGTTCTTCAGCAGCACCTGCGACTTGCGCACGGCCTCACGCGCCAGCGCCCGGTGCGCCGCGTTGCCGACGGTCGGCGTGTACGAGCGGTCGGTCAGCGGCTTCTCGAACAGCCCCAGCTCGAACTTCTTGGTCAGGATGCGGCGGTTGGCGTCGTCGATGCGCGACATCGGCACCCGGCCCGCCTGCACCTCGGCCTTGAGCAGCGTGATGAACGAGCGCCACTCGGTCGGCACCATGATCATGTCGAGGCCGGCGTTGATCGACGCGCGTACCTCGGCGGCGGTGAAGCCCGGCTGACCGTCGATCTGGTCGATCGCGTTCCAGTCGGACACGACCAGGCCGCTGAAGCCCAGCTCGTTCTTCAGCACGTCGGTGATCAGGTACTTGTGGCCGTGCAGCTTCGTGCCGTTCCAGCTGCTGTAGGTGATCATCACCGAACCGGCCCCGCGGGCGATCGCCTCGCGGAACGGCGGCAGGTGGGTCGCGCGCAGCTCGGCCTCGCTGACCTGCGTGTTGCCCTGGTCGTCGCCGTCGATCGTGCCGCCGTCACCGATGTAGTGCTTGGCGGTCGCGAGCACCGAGCCGGAGTCGGAGAGCTTGGCGCCCTGCAGACCGGTGATCATCGTCGTCATCGACGTCGCGTTCTCCGGCGTCTCACCGAACGACTCGTAGGTGCGGCCCCACCGGTCGTTGCGCGCGACGCACAGGCACGGCGCGAAGTCCCAGTCGATACCGGTGCCCGACACCTCTTCCGCGGTCGCCCGGCCGATCCGCTGCACCAGGCCGGGGTCGCGGGTCGCGCCGAGGCCGATGTTGTGCGGGAACATCGTGGCGCCGACGACGTTGTTGTGCCCGTGCACGGCGTCCACGCCGTAGATCATGGGAATGCCCAGCGGCGTGGCGATCGCCGCGCGCTGGAAGTTGTCGTACATGTTCGCCCACGACGTGGCATTGTTCGGCGAGGGCGCGGAACCACCGCCGGACAACAGCGAACCGATCCGGAAGTTGGTCAGATCGGCGTTGCTGACCGCGTTCCGCTCGGCCTGCGTCATCTGCCCGACCTTCTCGTCGAGCGACATCCGGCCGAGCAGATCCGCGACGCGCGCGGGAATCGGCTGCGCCGGATCCTTGTAGATCGGATCGGCCGCGGCGGCGGTACCGGTGGGGATGACGGCGGCACTGAGCAGAAGTGCGGCCGCGAGGAGCTTTCTCACGGGGGCAGACCTCCGGGGGCGAGGTCCTGTTTACCTTGTGGCACAACAGGGTTTGCCGAGCGTAACCTGCGGCAACAAAGTGGTATAGACCATCGGGGAACCGGAACGAGGACCGGTTCCCTCAACGGGGTTTCAGCGGCACCAGGACTGGACGGTCTCGGCGAAGTCCGGGAACTCGGCGCGCGCGACGGCCAGCACCTCGGCGGGCGTGCGCGGCTCGACACCGGAGTACTTCTCGGCGACAGCACGCAGCTCCTCGTGCGGCACCCCGCTGTCCGACCCGAACTCCACGGCCTCCTGCGGCCCGACCCCACCCGCCAGCAACCACAGGAACTCGCCCAGGCTCGACGCGACGACCCCGACCTCGCCCTCGGAACCGAAGAACGCCACCGGCTGCTCCGTCAGCGGACGCCCAGGTCGCACCAGCCAGCAGGCCGCGAGCCCGCCGGTGCCGTCCTGCCCGAACACCCGGAACGCGTCGCCGTCGAGCTCCTTGTTGCCGGTCCACGACCTGATCCAGTCGGTCGTCTCCTCGGCGGAGTCGAACTCGTCGTAGGGCTCGTAGTCGATGTTGGCCGGCGCCGGGTCCTCGGTCTTCTCGTCGTAGTCCCAGGGAAAGTCGATGCCGCTCAACGCGGCCAGTGCGGCGGGGAACGCGCGGTCGTCAGTGATCTCCACGCGCGCACGGTACTTCAACGGATCGGGCCTGACGTTCAGTCCTGGCCCGTGGCGAGCTTGCCGAGCGCGAGCCTGTTGGTCAGCCCTGTCTTGGTCAGCAGGCTCGATACGTGCTTCTCCACCGTGCGCGGGGAAACGTGCAGCTGCGCGGCGATCTCGTTGTTCGCCAGCCGCGCTCCGAGCAACCGCATCACCTCGTACTCGCGCACGGTCACGCCGGCCAGCCGCAGCTCGTCCGGCACCTCGTCGGTCCCGGAACGGCGCTGCGTCACCCGCACCCCCATCTGCCGCAGCTGAGCGCGGCAAGCCCCGGCCACCGCGGCGTTCCCGGCGTCGTGGAAGTAGTGCTCCGCGGTCCGCAGCCACGCTTCCGGGTCACCCCAGCCGTCCCGCGCGGCCGCCTCGCCGACGAGCCGCAGCCCGAGGTGCCGGGCCATCGGGTAGAGCATGCCCACGTCGGCGCTCTCCACGACCCGGGTCCGCGCGGTCTCCGCATCACCCGCCGCACCGGCCAGCACCGCGGAGGCCAGCAACGCGAAGTGGTGGTCCCAGCGCAGTCCCGCGGCCGGATCCGCGACGGTCTCCTCGTACTCGGCGCGGCACAGGTCGCCGTCGACGGCCCGCAGCAACAGGGACAGGCCGAGCCGGCCGGTCAGGTGATACGTCGTCGGGGTGGCGCGTTCGGCGGCCAACGCCTGGGCGAGATCCGCCCGCGCCCGTGGTCTGTCCTCCTCCAGCAGGGAGCAGAACGTCGCGGCCAGGCCGTAAAGCCGAGCGGTGTGCTGTTCGCCGCCCGGATCGCTGAGCACCGACCAGGCTTCCGTCAACGTTGTCCTGTCGCCGCGATGCCCGGCCAGCACGGCCCGCAGCACCGCCATGAACTGGCCGATCTCCTGCAGTCCCAGGCGCTTCGCGGCCGAGGACACGTCGTCGATCAACAGGGAGGCGGCCGCGTGGTCGGCGCGCAGCACCAGCTGCAGGCCGATGTTGACCTCCGACTGGTAGCGGGCGATCACCGCGCCGATCCGGGACGCCAGATCACGTGCCTGCTCCAGCCGGCCGATCTCACCGTCGCGCAGCGCGTCGTTCAAACCCAGGCGCACCAACGCGTGGATCTCCCAGATCGGCAGGTCGTGCGCGATGGCGAAGGCCCGGCTGCGTTCCAGATAGGCCGTCGCCTGCGCTGGATCACGCCGCCGCGTCAACGCGCCGAGCAGTTGCCACGCCTGGCACGCGACAACGGGCAACGGCACCCGTTCGGCCACCGTCGCGGCCCGCAGCGCAACGGACTCCGCCCGGTCGAGGCTGCCCGGTTCGGCGCGGTCCAGCTCCAGGTGTGCGGCCACGACGTCGATCGGTGCGGACACTTCGGCGGGCGCGTCGGAACCGAGCAACGCCCGCGCGACTTCCACCTGGGCGAGGCCGTCCGATGTGCGGCCGGCCAGGTTCGCCGCCCACGCCAGCTGCGTGTGCAGGCGGGCGCGGTGTGCGCGGTCGAGCCCGGAGCTGTCGAAGCTCATCGCCAGCGCGCGATCCACCTGACCTGCTTCGGTCAACGCCAGCAGCTGGGCTTCCAGCGCCTCGAACCGCTGCACGGGCTCGTGCACCAGCTCCAACGAACGGTCCAGCAGCGTCACCGCCGACTGCGCCGCGCCCTGGGCCAGTGCCCGCCGGCCCGCTTCCGCGTACAGGGAACCGGCTTCCGAGGTCTGCCCGGCCGCTTCCCTCAGGGTCGCGCACAGGTGACACCAGTCGCCGGGCACGCCGGGGTAGCGCTTCTCGACGGCGTCCGCCGCCCGCCGGGCGAGGTCGGCCTGAACGTCTTCGGGAATCAGGGTGAGCACGGCGTCGGCGACCAGTGCGTGCGTGAAGAGGTACCAGTCGGGCGTGTGGTCATCGGGCCCGATCAGGTGCGCGACCGGCTCGCTTTGCAGGTACCGCAACAGGGTTCGGTAGTCGAGGCCGGTCACTTCGCGCACGACGGTCAGCGGGAACCGAAGGCCGATCACCGCCGCGACCGACACGAACTCGCGGGCCTGGTCGCTCAGCCTGCCGAACCGCCCGGCGACGCTGTGCACCAACGCGGACGGGGGAACGCCCGCGGCGGACATGCTCCACACGTCACCCGTGCGCACGAGCTGTCCGTCCGAGACGATCTCGTCGAGCAGTTCCTCGACGAACAAAGGAAGTCCGCCGCTGCCCGCCCACAACAGGTCGAGCGCCGGCGTGGGCAACGAGCCTTCCAGGCAGGCACCCGCGAGCGCGGACACCTGTTGCTGCCGCAGCCGGCGAAGTTCGATCAACACGGCCGAGTCGCGTTTGCTGGTGTCGCGGGCGAACTCCAGCGCCGCGCTGTCCTCGTCGCGCATGGTCGCGAGCAGCAGGGTCGGCTGGTGCGCGATGTTGTCGATGACGTATTCGAGCACTGCCAACGTGTCCGGGTCGGCGTACTGCAGATCGTCGATGACCACGGCGCATCCGCCGTTGCGGCCAACGAGTTCCATCAACCGGAGCACGCCCTCGGCGAGCACGATGAGCGAACTGCTCGACGCGTCGTCGGCCGGGGATCCCCAGTCCGGGTTGAGGCGGGCCAGTGCCGGCCGGTAGGGGCCCAGCTCGTCGATGTCGACGGTGGTGCCCAGGCGTTGCAGCGACAGCAAAGCCTCACTCAGGCACCGGAACGGGATCGTGCGGCTCATGGCGCTGCCGCGGCCGCGCATGATGCTCATCCCGCTCTGGTAGGCGAGGTCTGTCGCGACGGAAGCGAGCCGGGACTTGCCAATCCCGGCCTCGCCGGTCAGGAACACCACCTGACCCCGCCCCGTAGCGACTTTCGCCAACGTCGTCCTGATCAGTTCCAGCTCATGGTCACGGCCGACGACGACTGGTGCACGTAATGCCACTCGCACATGAGATCACGAAATGCACCTAGAACGTGACACATGATCAGATAACGGGCGCTCAGTTCTCCGGCCGACAGCAAGTGGAACCGTTCCCACCGCCGTTGACGGAAACGACCGAGTCGAGCACGACGTCCGCGTTGGGCGCGGTGGCGACGGCCGGAGCTGCGGCGATGGCTCCTGCGGAGAGGACGACGCCCGTCAGCGCGGCGATCCGCAGGCCGATCTTCCTGGTGGTGGCGCGGACCGAGGCGGACTGGTCGTTGGTCTCCGAGAGTCTCATTAGTTCTCCTGTTGGTGAGTAACGGTTTCTTCGTGTTCCCCGCAAATCACGGGAAGATCAGTTGCCGGCTTCGAAAAGCAGGACCGACGGCGTCTGCTCCGGGAATCCCAGGCGCAGCAACCCGATCCCGAGCCCGGCGAGTCCGGTGAGGAGCCCTGGTGTGGGCACGCGGTCGGGGGTGACGCAGCGAGGACCCTCTCGGCGCAGCACGGCCAGCACATCGCCCGTTCGGCGGTGCCGGGTCGCGGCGGACCAGCCGCTCATCGACACGTCCGCATGGCCGAGTTCCCCGTGGCACAAGGACAAGTCGTCGTCCGTCCATTCGGAAGCGTCGTGCTGGCACCACCGGGCCGGACCTGCGGGTCCGTCCGGATACCGTTCGGCCAGCTCACGTGCGTCCGCGCAGCCGATCTCCGCGTCCACCGCGCGCATCGCCGCCGCCAGACCGTGTTCGGGTTCGAACTCGGCGGCCGTCGCGGCCAGCTTGACGGTCGTGCGGGCCCAGCGGGCGACCTCGTCGTCGTCCAGCAGCTTCGCGATCCTGGCGAGGGCGTAGGAGATTCCCGCGAACCCGGTCAGGCCGCCAGAGCCGACCGCGGCGATCAGGTCGTCGTTGCCGCGCAACATTCCCAGCAGATCCGGCACCGCCGCCAGCGCCCGGCGGGCCACGTCGGTGTAGCGGCAGACGTCGCTGATCCGGCCGAGCTGTGCGAGGAACAGCGCCACGCCGGTGTAGCCGTGTGCGAGCCCGGCGCCCATCGGCAGCACCAGCCACCGGGTGTCGCCGACCGGTTCCAGGCCGATCCAGTTCATCCGGTCGGAGCCGTAGCTGGTCGTGACGATCCGGTCGGCGATCGCGCAGGCGGCCGACAGCACCTCGTCCGTGCCGACCGCGTGCTGCCCGACCTGGCCGGGACCGGCGCCCGTCACCGCGACCCGGCGGGTGGCCAGTGCCGCGGCGATCACCCATTCCTGGTCCTCGCGGTCGAACTCGTCGAACGCGGCGAGGCACGCCAGCGCGTCGTCCACGCCGGACGTGGCCAGCACTCCGCCGAGCTTTCCCTTCGAGGACTCCAGATCGTGGCCGTCCGCGCGGGTGGTGAACAGCGGAACGTCGCCCGCGTCGAGCTCGGCGGCCTCGAGTTCGGCCAGGCCGGGCAGGAAGTCCGTGGCACAGGCCGCGGCGAGCGCGTTGAGCCGAACGCCGGAGTCCCGCATGAACTCCGGACCGCGAGTCGCGGCGATCAGTCCGGCGTACTGGGCCGTCGGCCGGGGCACCACGCGGACCGGCACCGAGGCGCACGCGGCGAGCACGCTGGCGAACTCCGCGCGGTGGAAGGTGATCGCGTCGTAGGTCAGCCGGAACCCGGCCAGCACGGCGTCCGCGTGGTCGGCGGCCTCGACCGGCTGACCTTGCCACGTCGGGCGGTTCGCGGCGCCGGGCATGACCTCCGGCCGGAGCACCGCGCGCATCCGGTCGGTGCCGGCGTCGAGCCATTCCGTGGTGGCGCCTGAAGTTTCCTGGCCCGCGTCACCGCCGACCGCGGAGATGTCGACGAGCCCGTGCCGTCCGGCGACCGCGGGAAGGATGCCGGTGCGTGCGACCGAACGGCCGAGCGCGACGGTGGCGGGATCGGGCCGTTCGCCGGGAAGCTGCGCCTGGAAAAGGGTTTCCACATCGATCAGCAACGGCTGGTCGGCACGCGTGATCACGTTCTGGTGGTGCATGTCGGTCGCCCGCAGCAGATGGAGCACCGCGAGCAGCCCGCCGAGCCGGTGGAAGTACGCGACGGCGTCGTCACCCGGCAATGGCGCCGGCTCGACGTGCTCGGTCCAGCCGTACGCGTCGGCCGCCAGCGCCTTGACCGTGGCTAGACCGAGGTCCACCAGGTCGTTCACCAGCTCGACCACGTGCGCCAGCGCCAGATGGGCGTCGACGCCGCGCGGTTTGTAGACCACGCGCTGCCCGTCGGCCAGCTCCAGGATCGTGGTGGCGCGCCCTCCCCGGTGGCGGTCACCGCCTGGCTGGAGGGCGACGAGCACCGACTTGGCGCCGAGCAGCGTGCCGGTCAACCGGTCCTGGTCGGCGGCGTACCGGGTGGCGATCTCGGCGATCGTCTCCGCCGCGGTGTCGCGTTCCCGGTCCATTTCCCGGACCAGCACGGGGTAGCGCTCGAAGTGGTCGTGGGTGAGGAAGTCCGCGAACCGCTCGCGCTCGTCGTCGCCCGTGAGCGTGGCCCGCGCCAGTTCATGGACGAGAACCGGCGCCGCGAGCCGGGTGAGGCGGGTGGTCAGGCGCTCGGCACACGACGCGATCAGTGCTTCCGGATCCACCGCGGTGCCGGGCAACGCGGCGAGCTCGTGGTGCAGACGGGCGCTCGTCGCGTTCACCCACGGGGCCACGACGTGCGCGAACACGTCCGTGGGAGCGGGTGTGGCGCGGCAGGCGATCTCCATGAGACGAAGCGTGCCAGCGCAACACCGGCCGGTCATGGGTGGAGAACACCACCATTGCGACTGGCCTACGTACTCGTCACTACGCATCCTCCCGCACCCCGCTCGTGAACCGCTCGAGCGCAACCCCGCCGCTGCCGCCGCCGCAACGCCCCGCACCTGCGACGACGGAATGGTGGTGGCCGCCACGGATGAGATTCGGGGCCCCGGACGGGACATTTCTCTCGGGCCGCAACGAGGTCCGAAACACCAACAACACGGAGGTGCATTCACATGGAGAAGATCGTGGACGCGAACGACCTGCTGACCATGGGCTTCGAGGACGACGCGCTGCTGATGGAGGACAACTCCCTCTGCACGCTCTGCTCCTGGACCTCGAGCCAGAACTGACCGGATCTCCGGTGATGCCGCGGGCCGCCGCCAGGCGGCCCCCCGCCAGTCCCTCTTAGGCAGGTGAGTTCCATGCGACGACGCGTCGCAACCGACCCGATCCGGCGCGGGGCAGGAGAGATCGCCGCCGCGTGCGCCGACACCTACACCGTGCGCGGCGAGCCGTTCTGGTGGCACTTCGACCCGGTGGCCGACCGCCCGCTGCGCCGGCAGGGCTGGAAGATCCACGTCAGCGCTTCGCCTCTGCACGCAGCGGAGGTCCTGCGCCGCGTCGCAGCCGTCGTGGTCCCTCACGCCTTGCGCTGGAAGGCCGCGCGGTCCATCGACAAGCTGATGGACCTCAGCTCACCGCCGTCGCCGCTCACGCAGTCCGGCAAGTTCATCACGATCTACCCGGACGGCGACGTCGAGTCACTGGCGGCCTCGCTGGACGCCGTGACGCGCGAGTTCGACGCGCCCGTGGTGCCGTCCGACCGCCGCTTCCGCCCGCACTCCAACGTCTACCTGCGATACGGCGCCTTCTCCGCGCAGAGCGTGTTCGACCCGGTCGAGCAGAGCCTCCGGCACGTGCTGGTCGATCCGTCCGGCCGTCGTGTCGAGGACAAGCGCGCTCCCGGCGTCGCCGCGCCCGACTGGGTCGACGACCCGGTGCCGTCGCAGTCGCGGGCGTTTCGGCCGCGGCCGGGGACCGGGCTGTTCTGGCGGGAAATCGTCGTCCAGGGTGTGTTGCGCCAGTCGGTGAAGGGTGGTGTGTTCCGGGTGCTGCACCGCGGTGCACCGGCCGTGCTGAAGGAAGCGCGGATCGGGACCACGCCTGACCGGCTCGGCCGCGACTCACGTACAGCGCTGCGCAACGAGTGGCAGATGCTGCGGGCGTTGAGCGGGACCGGGCTCGCTCCGGAGGCGCTCGCCTTCTTCCACCAGGAGGACAACGCCTACCTCGTGCAGGAGTTCCTGCCTGGGCGGACTTTGCGTGCCGAGGTGGAGCGGCTCAACTACCGCGCCACGGTGTCGGTGCCTGACCTGCTGGCGTTGCGGGACGGGGTGCACCGGCTGGTTCGGGATGTCGAAGCGCGCGGGATCCGGCTGCTCGACCTGACGCCCAACAACATCATGGTGGACGGGTCGCGGCTCGCGGTGATCGATCTCGAGCACGCCGGGCTGGTGGACTCGCCGGAGCCGCCGTTCGTCGCGCACACGCCGGGGTATGTGCCGGAGTCTGTGCCCTGGGCTGGTGACACGGAGTACGCGCTCGCGGCGATCGACCACTACCTGCTGACGGGGATCGACCCGTACCTGGGCCGGAACGTGCGTTACGCCGAGCACGTGGCCGCGGTGCTGGAGGCCTTCGCGCCAGCCGGCCTTGATGCCGCCGTGGTGGACGACACCCGCACCCGACTGGGTGGCGGTGAACTGTCGCTGTCCGCAGATCGCACCGTGGAGGAAGCGGTCGCCGCGGGGGAGGAGCTGGTCAAGCTCGTCGAGTGGGACCGCCACCCCTGGCCCTGGCCCCAGCGCTGGGCACCCGGCTCGATGCACCCCGCCTCCTTCATGGCGGGCACGGCCGGCATCGCCCGCTACTACCTCGACCTCGCGGAAGCCACCGGCGACAGCGCCTGGCTCAAGCACACCGACACCCTCCTGACCTGGACCCTGGAGAACCACCCTGTCGTTCCTGGCCTGACCCCTCCCGGCCTGTACTTCGGCCTCGGCTCGCTCCCGTGGCTGATGACCGACCTGGCCGCCGGCCACGAACCCGGCCTGTGGCGCCGCGAAGCCCTCAAACTCAGCGAAGCACTCACCGCCATCGACGTCCACGGCTGGGACATCACGCACGGCTGGGCGGGCGTCGGGCTGGCCAAGATCGCGCTCCTCAACGCCACCGGCGAAGGCGAGGACGAGGTCAAAGCGATCATCGGCAAGATCCTCGGCGGCGTGTCCACCCAGGACGGCTACCCGGCCTGGCCCAACAACGGCTCCTCCTTCCACGGCTTCGCGCACGGCAGCGCGGGCGTCGCCTACTTCCTGCTGCACGCCGGGCTGGCCGTCGACGACCCGGTCGCGATCGACCTCGCCGTCGCCACCGGCCGCGCGCTCGTCAACGCCGCTGTCCCGGCGGCGCACGGCCTGTCGTGGCCGCACAAACCAGGCCAAGACACCGTCTGGTCGCACTGGTGCAACGGCGCCGCGGGTGTCGGCATCCTGCTGCACGCCCTGGCGCAGCACACGAACGACGACGAGTTCCGCAACGCAGCGAGGAAAGCGGGCCGGGCGATCACGACCGCGCGGCCGTTCGGGAGTGTGTGCCGGTGTCACGGGCTGGCCGGCGACGGTGACTTCCTGCTCGACCTCGCGGGAGATCCGTCGCACGGCGAGGAGTTCCACGACGGCGCTGTCCACATCGGACGCAAGCTCGACGCGGTGCGGTTCCGGGACGGGTTCGCCGTCAAGTGGGCGCCGGAGGGGATCGGCGCGCCACGGCCCGACTACATGCGCGGCTACACCGGCGTGCACGCGTTCCGGCTTCGGCTCGCGGGCCACGTCGCCCGTTCGCCACTGACCCTGCGACTCGAGGAGCGACCGTGAACCTCACCGATCTCCTGGTCCACGAGATGGTCGTGGACTGGGGCCCGAACCGCCGGGTGGTGGCGTCCCGCAAGGGCGAGACCGTGTTCTCGTGCGTGGTGCGACCGGCCCAAGGCCTTTGGTACGTCACCGAGTGCTTGCCGCAGCGCGACGACCCGGTCGTGGTCGAGCACCTGGTGCGGGCGCTCGCGTACCTCAAAGAGCAGGGGATGCACGACGTCATCGCGGTGCACCCGGAGTTCTGGGACGTCGGCGGCACTGACTGCGGCCTGATCGTGCCGATGTGGCTGCGCCTGGACCGCGAGATGATCGCGTCGTTCGAACGCGTGCTGCCCATCGGGTACGGGTTCGAGCCGTTCGGAGACGACCTGCCGGGGGAACCGCACGACCTCAGCGTGTTCGAAGAGCTCCAAGACGGGCAGTACGGGCCGTTGGTGCCGGAAGCCAGTCTGCGGATCGTCGCGGACGGCACCACACGCGGCGCGATCGCTGTGACGGAGGACCGCGGTGTGCCGCTCATTGGGCACCTCGTGGTCGACGGTGCCGAACGAGGCGCGGGGCTGGGCAAGGCGTTGCTGGTGCGCAGCATGCTCGGGCTGGCGGAAGCGGGGTACGCGGACTGCCGGCTCAACGTCATGGCGGACAACTTCGCCGCGCGCAGGCTGTACCGGTCGATCGGCTTCGTGCAGGACCGCGCGACGCTCAAGGCGAGCCGGGTGACGTCATGAGCGTGACGGTGCTGTCAGTGGAGTCCGCGAGGATTCCCGGTGTGCTGGCCGACTTGCGCGCGCGACACGGCGCGGTGCGGTACTACCTGGGTGCCGGTCGGCCGCTGTGGTTGCGCGGACCCGCCGAACACGGCGACATGACCACCGCGTTGCTCCGCTGCCACGACGAACGTGAAGCGAGGCTGCGTGCGGAAGTCGGCACCGTGCGGAAGTGGCTGGCTGAGGGCGGGTCACGGGCTGTGGTGGTGGAACTGTTCGGCGCGCCGACGCGTGACGATGTGCGGTTCCTGCAGGAGTGCCGGATGCGGCTGGTGCGCGGGGAAGCGCAGTCGATCACCGTGCTCAGGCACGTCCGTGCCGCCGTGCCGTCAGAGGGTGACGAGATCCTGGCGATGCTCCGCCTGGCCGGCGGCGCGGTACCGGAGGCCGAGTTCCAGCGCTGGCAGTCCGCGCACGGCTGGGACGACTCGCTCGTCCACGCCGTAACGTCCACAAGGGACGGTCTGCGCACCTACACCACGCCGGTGCACCGCGAGCTGCGGATCACTCCCGAACTGGCAGCTGAGGTCGTGGCCGGTTCCACAGCGCCACCACTGTCCGCCGCGGCCATGCTGACCGATCCGGCGTTGGCACTCAAGGCGTTCACGGCCGGTGCCGCCGCCGAGGCCGCAGGTCAGGGACGCGTGCTGGCGCGGTACGCGGGCAATCTCTACCGGCTGGCCCCGAACTCCACCACGGCGAGCGCCTACCTGGCCGCGCTGGTCGCCGACCGCAAACGGGTTTCCGGCCCGCTCGCCGACCTGGTGCTCAGGCAGGCGGCGAAGCAGGAGGTCGAGCCGACGTCACGGGCGATGCTCGCCTACAGCCTCGGCCAGCTCCTCGCCAAAGACCCCGACCCGGCCGTGCGCACGTCGGCCGCACGGTGTTTCGAGCACGCCCGCGAGCTGGACGTACCCGTCACCCAGGTCGCCGCGTCGTTCAACGGCGCCGCTCTCGCCCTCTACCGGGACCGCGATCTGGACGGCGCGGTCACGAGCATGCGCACCGCGCTGTCGCTGTTGGAGGGCCACGACACCGTTGCCGACCAACAGGTCCAGCTCCTCACCAACCTCGCCAAGCTCCGCCGCGGCACCTCAGAGGCCGTCGACCTGTACCGCCAGGCGTGGGCGGCCGCGAACGACGTCGCGAACGCCACCTACGTCGCCTCCGACCTGGTGCGGGTGCTGCTGGAAGCAGGGGAGGAGACGGAGGCCGAGGCCGTCGCCGCGCGGTTGCTGGACCTGTTCGACCAGGCGGGCGACACGAACCAGGCGAGCGAGAAGGCCGTGTCCGCGGTGTGCTTCCGGCTCGCCGACAACCGGCTGGCGGCCGGCGCGACGGACGAGGCCGCGCGCTGGTACCTCGCGGCGGTCAGCCGGATGCGGCGCGGGGCACCCGAGGTCGTCGACACCATCCTGAGCAACCTCGGCGAACAACCGTCAGCGCTCGTCGAACCACTGACCAGGGAACGCGCCGCGCACGCCGTCGTCGCTGGTGATCTCCACGTGTTGCGCCAACTGCTGGCCGCGGCATGACCATCGCCGAGCTCTCCCTGAACCGCAATCGCCTGGTCGTCACGCGACCCGGCGAAGTCGGCCTGGCCCAGGTCGGCCCGGACGGCGACACCGACCTGGCCGAGATCGACTGGATCCCGGCCGGCGACTGGCACCTCGTCGGCTGGGCCGCGCCGAACCTGGTCGCGTTGCGCCGCCGCGGCGAGCTCGGACTCCTCGACACCGACCGCCGGATGCTGACGTCGACGCATCCGGTGGTCGGACGCACCTTGCGCTACAACGGCACCGAAGCCCTGGTAGCGGTCGTGCGCAACGGCCGCCCGGTGCTGTGCGTGCATCGCCCGTCGGCCGGCACCTACCAGGTCCTCGACGCCACCGAAGGCGTGTCGTCCGTGGCCGCGTGGGACGGCCAGACCTTGGTGCTCACGCGGAACCGCAAGGTCGTGGTGGTGCACTACAACGACACGGGCAGCGAGCAGATCGTCGAGTTCGACGCCGTGTCGGCCGCGGGCGAGGGGCCGCTGATCGCGCTCACGGGTGCGGACGAAGTGCCGGGCGTGCTCGATCTGCAGAGCCTCGACGTGCGCTGGTTCGCACCCGGCAGCGCGGGCATCGCGGTCTCCCCGTCCGGTCTCCTGCTGACCACGGCCTGGGCCGACCACCAGTACTCCTACCAGGTGCTGGACCGCGAGGGCGAGGTCATCGGCACGCCGGTCCCCGACCACGGCATCGCCACCGACCTGACCTTCACCGCCGACGAACGCCACCTCCTCGGCCGCCACCAGTCACCGGCGGCCTCACCCGCGCTCGTCCGCTGGGACATCCACAGTGGACAGATGTCGCCGCTGCCCGGCCAGCAGCGCGAGGAGATCGCCGTCCGCTGGCAGCACCAGAACTCCGCCCAGTCGCCGGAATGGCTCTACGAACCGGAAACCGGCGGCCACCAAGGCATCGTGCTGCACCTGCACGGCGGCCCGCGCAGCCAGCTCCGGCAGATCCACGAACCGATGATCGCCGCTCTCGTCCGCGCGGGCTGGACCGTGATCGGCATGAACTACCCCGGCAGCTCGGGCTACGACGCCGAGTTCCGGGACGTCGTGGTCGGCGACTGGGGTGGCGCCGACGTGACCGCGGTGACCGCCAGGCTCCGCGAGCTGCGCCGCGACCGCCCGATCTGCCTGTACGGCCAGAGCTACGGCGCCTACCTGGCGTTGCTCGCCGCGGCCGCGGAACTTGTCGACGCGGTGGCGGCGTGGGCCCCGGTCACCGATCTGCCGCTGCTGCTGGAGTCAGCGACAGGCCTGCACGAGCAATGGCTGCGCACCGAACTCGGCGCGCTCGCCGACGATCCGGACCAGTTGCGGGAGCGCAGCCCGATCAACCGGCCGATCACCGCGCCACGCCTGCTGATGGGGCACAGCAAGGGCGACGACAGGGTTCCGGTCGAGCAGTCGCGGCGGTTCGTCGAACGGCTGGGAGCCGACCGCTACCTGGAACAGACAGGCAACGGCCACGAACCAGCCGACTTCGATTCCTGGACGACGGCAGTGGTGGAGCATTTCGGGGAGGTGCTGGCGTGAAGTTCTCGTCGTTGCTGTGGCAGGCCGGCCGATGGCGGTTCGCCCTGTTCTGCGTGCTGGCCGTGCTCCAGGGCCTCGCCCCAGCCGTCGCCATCGCCGCATCCGGCGTCCTCGTGTCCGGCGTGCCGAACAACCCGTCGCAAGCCGCACTCGGACTCGCCCTGTTCGGCGCCTCACTCCTCACCGGCACCGTGCTCTCCGCGGTCCTCGACCACCAAGCAGCCGTGCTCGACGGCCGATTCGCCCGCACCATCCACGAAACGGTGGCCAGGGCGACCCTGCGCACCGATGTCGCCCACCTCGCGGATCCGGACACCAGCGGCGAACTCGGCGCGCTGGCGGAGTTCGAACGCGTCGACGGCTTCGTGGGAACGGTGACCGCGCTCAGGGAACTGTTGCGCCAACGGGCAACCGGCATCGGCGCGGCCGTGGTGCTGGCGACGTTCGCGTGGTGGGCGCCGATCGTCATGTTCCTCGGCTGGCGCGGCCTGAGCTTCGGCGTGCGCAAGTGGCTCGACCACGGCATGAACCTCGGCGCGCAGCAGGGCGAGACCGCGCTGCGCCGCGCCCGCTACCTGCGCGGACTCGCCGTGGACAGCCCCGCGGCCAAGGAGATCCGGGTGTTCGGGCTGGCCGGCTGGCTCGTCCCGCTGTACCGCGACTCCTACCTGGCGGCGCTGGAAGTCGTGTGGGCGGGCCGCAAGCTCGGCATGCGCACCGTCTTCGCCGCGACCGGCGGAGTCCTGCTCGCCCACCTGCTGGTCCTCACCGCGATCGCCCAAAACACCACCACGCCGGCGGAAATCGTCGTGTACGCCCAGGCAGTGCTGTCGACGAGCGCTCTCGGTTATGTGTTCGGCGCCGAGATCCCACTGGCCAGGGCACGCAAGGTCACCTCCCTCGCGCTCTCCCTCGCACACCGTCTGACCAGCGCTTCGACACCCGAACACGCCGCGAACACGATCCAGCTCAAGGACGTCCACTTCACCTACCCCGGACGCGACGAGCCGGTGCTCGCCGGTGTCGACCTGATCGTCCCCGAAGGACAGTCGCTGGCGATCGTCGGCGAGAACGGGGCGGGCAAGAGCACGCTGGTCAACCTGCTGTGCGGCATCTACCAGCCGCAAAAGGGCGAGATCGCGATGCCGGGCAAGGTCAGCGCCATCGTGCAACGGTTCACCCGCTTCGAGCTCTCCCTGAAGGACAACATCGGGTTCGGCGAAGGAGACGTCCACCGGGCGTTGGAACGTGCGGGCGGACTCGGCCTGCTCGACGACCTCCCGCACGGCTGGGACACGGTCCTGTCGTCGTCGCATCCGAACGGCCGCGACCTCTCCGGCGGCCAGTGGCAGAAGGTCGCGCTGGCCAGGGCGTTGCTGGCGGTCGAGAGCGGGGCCGACATCCTGATCATGGACGAGCCCAGTGCCAACCTCGACGTGCTGGCCGAGGAAGAACTCTTCGCCCGCTTCAGCGAACTGGCCGGTGACATCACGACGATCCTGGTCTCGCACCGGCTCGCGTCCGTCCGGCACGCCGACCGGATCGTGGTCGTCGCCGACGGCCGGATCGCCGAGGACGGCACCCATGCCGAACTGATGGCCGTTGGCGGTCGATACGCGGCGATGTACTCGTTGCAGGCAGGCCGATTCGCAGAAGACATCACAGGTAAGGAGTGGAGCCATGCGTGAGATCCGCGTCCTGATCGCGATGGCGTGGCGGGTCGACCGCAGACTGACGCTGGCCATGATCGCGGAGCCGTTCGGCAACACCCTCGTGCTGATGTCCGGTCTGTGGCTGGCGATGCTCACCAACGGCGTGATCGGGCAGGACACCCGCCAGGTGGTCGTCGGCGTCGCGGCGCTCGTGCTCGGTGCCGGGCTCGGCTGGCAGCTCGACCTGTCCGCCAGCCAGTGGCGGATGGTGCTGGGCGAGAAGGTCGCGCACGCGTTCGACACCGAGATCGCCCGCCTGTCCGCCGAACTGCCGACCCTGGAGCACTTCGAACGCGCGGAGTACCAGGACCAGCTGGAGTTGTTGAGGCAACGCCAGGGCCAGCTGGGCAACTCGATGAGCGCCCTGGCCGTGACGGTCAAGGCGATCTGCGCGGGCCTGACCGTCATGATCCTGCTGGTGATCGCGCACCCCGCGATGCTCGCGCTGGTGCTGCTAGCGTTGCCCGCCCTGCTGATCACCAAGGCCCAACAGCGTTGGCGCGCAACGGCGGAAGACAGTTCCGCGTTGCCCGGTCGCACCGCCCGCCACCTGCGCGCGGTGGCCCAGGACCGGGACGCCGCCGTCGAGATCCGCCTGTTCGGGCTGGCGGACAACCTCGAACGGCGCATCGACGCGTTGTGGAACGACCAACGCCGGCCCGTCGAGCACACCGAACGCAAGGTCGCGCTGGCCTCGCTCGCCCAGCAGGTCCTGTACGTGATCGGCGTGATCGCCGCCGTCGGTTTCGTGCTGTACCAGGCGATTCAGGGGCAGTCGGCCCCCGGCGACGTCGTGCTGGCGATCTACCTCAGCCAGCAGGTGCAGACCGCGGTCATCTGGCCGATCCAGGCCGTCACCGGTTTCGGTCGCACCCTGCACACCGTCAGCCGTTTCCTCTGGCTCGTCGACAACGCCCGTGTGGCCGGCGGCAGCCTGCCCGCGCCCGAGCAGATCGTCGACGGCATCCGGCTGGAGAACGTGTCGTTCCGCTACCCCGGCACGCAGAAGTGGGTGCTGCGCAACGTCGATCTGACCATCCCGGCCGGCAGCGCGCTGGCCGTGGTCGGCGAGAACGGTGCCGGCAAGACCACCCTCGTCAAGCTCCTGACCAGGATGTACGAACCCACCGAAGGCCGGATCACGGTCGACGGCGTGGACATCGCCGACCTCGACCTCGAAACCTGGCGCGAGCGGCTCGCGGCGGCGTTCCAGGACTTCGCCCGCTTCGAGTTCACCCTGCAGCGCGCGGTGGGTGTCGGCGACCTGCCCCACCTCGACGACACCGGTCGCGTCCGGACCGCCATCACCCGTTCCAGCGCCGATGTGCTGGAGCAGGACGCCCAGCTCGGCACGTCGTGGGGCGGCACCGACCTCTCCACCGGCCAATGGCAACGCCTCGCCCTGGCCCGTGGACTCATGCGCACGAACCCGTTGGTGCGGTTCTTCGATGAGCCGACTGCGAGCCTGGACGCGTTCACCGAGGACGCCCTGTTCGACAGCATGGCCAGGGCCACCGACGGCGCGAACGGCATGATCACCATCCTGGTCACGCACCGCTTCTCCACCGTCAGATCGGCCGACCGCATCGCGGTGCTCGCCGACGGCGGCGTCGCGGAGCTTGGCACCCACCGCGAGCTGCTCGAACGCGACGGCCGCTACGCCAGGCTCTACCGGTCGCAGGCGGACGCGTTTGCCGATTAACTTGCCGGAATGGACATCCGGCAGCTGCGGTACTTCCTCGCCGTCGTGGACCACGGCAGCGTGAACAAGGCCGCCGCTGCCCTGTACGTGGCCCAGCCGTCGCTGTCCCAGTCCATCCGCGCGCTCGAACGTGACCTCGGGCTCGACCTGTTCCGCCGCGCCGGTCGTCGTCTGGTGCTCACCGACGCCGGAGAAGCGCTGATCAGCCCGGCGCGGCAGGTCGTGCGCGTGCTCGCCACCGCACGGGCGAGCGTCAACGAGGTGGCGGGCCTGCAGGTCGGCCGAGTCGAGATCGCGGCCATGCCGTCGCAGTCCGTCGAGCCGCTCGCCCGCATGATCAAGGCCGTCACCGAGAAACACCCTGGCCTGTCGATCTCGGTGCGGGCCGCCTTCACCGCCGAGGAGGTCATCGAGGAAGTCCGAAGTGGACGAACGGAGCTGGGTCTGCTCGGCACCAGCGAACCCCTGGCCGACGCGCGGGTGGCCATCAGCCGGATCGGGCGGCAGCGGTTCGTGCTGGTCTGCCCGGCGGACGGGTCGTTCGGACCGGACACCGTCGTGCGCCACGAGGACCTCGCCGGGCAACGGATGATCGTCGGCCAGCCCGGTACCGGCATGCGGCGCGTGGTCGACGAGATCCGCGCCGGCGGCGTCGACCTGACCGAGGTCGTGGAGACGGAACACCGGGAGGCCATCCTGCCGCTCGTGCTGGGTGACGTCGGAATGGCCGTGCTCGCCGAGTCGTGGGCACCGCTGGCGCGGCAGTCAGGAGCGCTCGTGCTGGCCCTCGAACCCGCCCGCTACCTGCACCTGGCGCTGGTATCGGGCCTGGGCGAGCTGACTCCGGCCGCGACGGCGTTCCTGGACGTCGCTAATAGCCTGAGCCTCTAACCCTGCGTGAACACACGTCTTGGACGCCGTGCGTGAAGTGGTGGTGTCATCAGGTCCATGGTCACTCACCGCATCGCGCTCATCCCGGGGGACGGTATCGGCCAGGAGGTCACGCCCGCCGCCTGCCGGGTGCTGGAGGCCGCCGGCAAGCGGCACGGCATCACGTTCACCTACGACGAGTTCGACTGGTCGTGCGCCCGCTACGCCGAGCTGGGCGCGATGATGCCTGCCGACGGGCTCGACCAGATCCGCCACCACGACGCGATCCTGCTCGGCGCGGTCGGTGCTCCCTCGGTACCGGACCACGTCTCGTTGTGGGGCCTGCTGATCCCGATCCGGCGCGGCTTCCGGCAGTACGTGAACCTGCGGCCGGTCAAGGTGTTCGAGGGCGTCGAGAGCCCGGTGCGCGGCGCGCGCGAGATGGACCTGGTGGTGGTGCGGGAGAACGTCGAGGGCGAGTACAGCGAGGTCGGCGGCCGGTTCGGACGTGGTTTCCCGGAAGAGATGGCCGTGCAGGAATCGGTGTTCACGCGGGCCGGGGTGTCGCGCATCGCCGAGTACGCGTTCCGGCTGGCGGGGGAGCGGCGCGGGCACGTGACGTCGGCGACCAAGTCGAACGGCATCGTGCACACCATGCCGTTCTGGGACGAGGTCGTCGCCGAGACCGCACAGTCCTTTCCGGACGTCTCGTGGCGCGCCGAGCACATCGACGCGTTGTGCGCCAAGGTGGTTCTCGATCCGGCACGCTTCGACGTCATCGTCGGCTCGAACCTCTTCGGCGACATCCTCAGCGACCTCACCGCCGCCGTCGCGGGCAGCATCGGCATCGCCCCGTCCGCGAACATCAACCCGGAACGCGACTTCCCGTCGATGTTCGAACCCGTGCACGGCTCCGCGCCCGACATCGCCGGTCAGGGCATCGCGAACCCGCTCGGCGCGATCTGGACCGCCGCGCTGATGCTCGACCACCTCGGCCATCCGGAAGCCGCGGCGGAGGTCGAGCGCGCGATCGCCGACGTGCTGGCGAAGACCCCGATCCGCACACCTGACCTCGGTGGCACTGCCGGCACCGAGGCGTTCACGCGGGCAGTGCTGGAGGCGTCATGAGCGTCCCGCTGCCCTTCACCTACCGCACGATCGACGCCGACGGCGTGCGCATCGGTTGTGCCACAGCCGGTGACGGCCCGCCGATCCTGCTCCTGCACGGCTACCCGCAGACCCACCTGATCTGGCATCACGTCGCCCCGCAGCTCGCGTCGAGCTACACCGTCGTCGTCACGGACCTGCGTGGTTATGGCGACAGCGCCAAGCCCCAGCCCGGCCCGGGCGATCTCGAATACTCCAAGCGCGCGATGGCCCGCGACCAGCTGCTGGTCATGAACGCGCTCGGCTTCGACCGGTTCGGGGTGGCGGGCCACGACCGCGGCGGCCGGGTCGGACATCGCCTCGCCCTGGACGCCCCGGAAGCCGTGTCCGCGCTGGCGGTGCTGGACATCGTGCCCACCCGCCACGCGTTCGAGAACGCGGACAAGGACTTCGCCCTCGGCTACTACCACTGGTTCTTCCTGGCCACGGGCAACGGCATCCCCGAGCACCTCATCGGCTGCGACCCGAGGTTCTGGATCACCTCGCGGATGAACGCCCGCCACCACGGCGGCACGCCCTTCGACCCGGCCGCGATCGAGGAGTACGTGCGCTGCTTCGACCAGGCGTCCATCGCCGCGTCCTGTTCGGACTACCGCGCCGCGGCCGGCATCGACCTGGTGCACGACAGCGAGGGCGGCCTGATCGACGCGCCCCTGCTGGCGTTGTGGGGAGAACACAGCTTCGTCGGCCGCCACTACGACGTCCTCGACGTCTGGCGCTCGTACGCGAGCGACGTGCGCGGCCAAGCTCTGCCGTGCGACCACTACCTGCCGGAAGAACGCCCCGACGAGGTAGCGGCCGCACTGGCCGAGTTCTTCAGACCACGACCTTCTGGTACTGCTCGCGATCGAGGTCGTACACCTCCAGCGTGACCTGGACCGTCAGCCCCTCGACCGGCTTGAGGTGCTCCCGCGCGAGCCCGATGGCCGCCTTGCCGACCTCCTGCTTCAGCTCCACTGACCGCCCGGCCAGCAGCCCGATCCGGATGTGGATCATCGCCGCCGGCGACCCGTCACCGATCACGCTCTCCTCGATCTGCCGCAACCGCGTCTTGAACGCGGCGACGTCCGAGCTGACCAGCGGCGACAGGGTCTGGTGCAACGCGAGGGCGAAGGCGCGGCGGTCGAACGCCTCGCTCACTTCGGCGGAGTACTCGACGGTGATCTGTGGCATGAGCTCACGCTACCGACGCCGCTGACCCGGCGGCGGCCAGGATCGCGCGGACTGCGTCACAGAGCAGCTCGTCGTTGGTGATGCTGCTCCACTGGTCTGTCGAGCCAGGACGAACATCGGTGTCCAGCAACGGCCGCAGAGCCGGGACGACCGGCGCGGCCAACGGGCCCAATGACGCCAGGGTCCCGATGTACCGGATGGCGCGAGAGCCGGACACCATGCCCGAGGTGATCGTCCACCGCGCGGCGTCCGCTACCGCGAGCCCGTCCTCCCGATCAGCGGTGATCCGCCACAGCGCGTGCCGGAGACCGACCTGCGCCCACCCGCGCTGCCCGGAAGTGGTCAGGCCGCGCAACTCGTCTTCAAACTCCGCCGCCGCTGGGCCGAGCTCGGTGAGCACGAGAACGTTCTGGGACAACGCCGAACCGCTCGTTCGGACGTGGTGCAGGAGCACCTCGGCGTCGCCGGTGACCCGCCAGCAACGGTGAGCGGCCTTGGTGCCGCCGAGTTCATTGGCGGAGATGACCGCGGGAAGTGCGACGGCCCTGGCTTCCGCGGAGTCCAACGCGATGAGGGCGTCCAGCGCCCATTCCTCCGATTCGGTGCCGAGAAACGCCGCGATGTCCGGGAGAGCTGCGCGGGCCTCAGGACCCCACGCCTCCAGGACTTGGAGGAACGCGCGCTGTTCGTCCGTTGTCGTCGCGGACCGCAGCCTGCGGATGATGCCGGGCAGCAAGTCGGCAGCGGATGAGCGCAGGGGGGTGAGGATGTTGGGGACCGACCGCCTGAACCGCAGACCTCCGCACTGACAGCCGAGCGCGAGTCCGTGATGGGGCGAGTCCAGCAGATCCACGACCAGCGGAACTGCTTCAGGGGCTTCGGCCCTCACCAAGGCGTGCAGGGCGGCTTGCGTCACGGTCGGCGAGTCGTCCTCACACGCAGCGAGTAGTTCTTCGCGCCACGGTTCGGCTGCGCGACCAGTGGCCGCGAGGATCGAGGCCGCCGTCTCGCGCTGCTGGGGATCGGGGTCGGTCAGATGGCCGGCGACGTGCGGCAACAACGTTCCGACTGAGGACCGCCAGCGGTTCATCAAGGTGGCGGCGGAGCTCAACGCGCTGGCACGTCGTTCGGGATCACGGCTGCCGAGCAGGGCCGCGGCCGTGCGGTTCCTGCCGTCCCGGTCGGCGCCGAGCACGTCGTTCGTCCACCAGATCAGCCGCGCTGTGGTCCGCCGCGTGCACCAGACGTTTTGCCACACAGCCAGATCCGCGGTGGGGAGGTAGGACGCGACCTCGTCGACGTGCCGCGGATCGCGGCCACCGAGGCCTGACAGGCGCGATGCCATGGACGCGGCGAACCGGTGTGCTGGATCTTGATGCCCGGACAGCGCGGACAGCCAGTCGACGACCTGCGGCGGCCAGTCGCCGGACGTGTCGTGCAGCAGTTGAGCGACGGCCAGCACGAAACCGAGGCGGGTCGCGTCGTCGGGTTCCTCCTGCCACCTGGCGAGCAGGGCCGCGGTCACGAGCTGGGCGTGTTCGTGAGCCTGCGCCAGTGGGAACGCGATCTGCCTGCGCACCAACGGATCCGGGTCGGCGAGCAGGCTCAGCAGGCGTGGCAGCGCTGTGCTCCACGCGGCGGGCCACTCCGGCGTGACGAACTCGGGCTGAGCCTCTCGAGCGGTTCTGGCGAGTTTGCCGATGAGGTCGATCGCCGGCCCCCGCGGCCCGAACGGCTGATCCTCGGCCCAGTGCACGAGGAAGCGCAGCACGGGTGGTGCCGCGGACAGCACGGTCCCACCCTGGTGGTAGATCTTGTTCTGCAGCTCCCCGAAGGCGTCGAGATCGGTGGGAGCGGCGAGAAGCAGTTCAGGAACGTCCTCGGCGGTGCCGTAGTGGTGCTGCAGTTGATCCCACGGGACGGTGTCGACCGCGGGCGCGAGGTCCTGGGACATCCAGGCGACTTCTTTTCGAATCGGACCGCCACTCGGCGGTCGAGCCTCCTCAGGCTACAACAAGGCCGCCGAACCGTTGTGGGACAGGAAGTGGATCTCGGTGCTCAGCCGCAGCCGGAAGCCGAGCTTCTCGTACAGCCGGACCGCGCCGGTGTTCGACGCGAGCACGTGCAGGAACGGAACCTCGCCGCGCTCCCGGATGCCGTGCGCGACGGCCAGCAGCAGCCGTGTTCCCAGCCCGTTGCCTCGTGCGTCCGGGTGCGTGCAGACGGCGCTGATCTCGGTCCACCCCGGGACGCGCAGCCGTTCGCCAGCCATCGCGACCAACCGTCCGGCACGTCGAATGCCCAGGTAGGTGCCCATTTCGATGGTGCGCGGCAGGAACGGTCCCGGTTCGGTCAGCGCGGTCAGCTCCAGCATGTCCGGGACATCCGCCGGGCCAAGACAGATTGTCTCGTCGTCGGGCGCGGCGGGGATGCCGTCGTCGACGTACTGCAGCAAGCCCATGGTCACGTCGACGTGCCAGGTGGACGGCGGTTCGACCGCACCTTTCACCGTGGCCCGAGGAGTCAGAGTCGCGAGGTCCGTCCAGTCGCGCGAGTCCGGATCTGGGGGCAACGCCGTGAAAGGGGACATGTCGGGCGGATAACGCAGGACGTTGCCCTGGCGCTCGGCGAAGGGGGCGTGTGGGCCGGTCAGCGCCGAGCGGATCGCGTTGTCCAGCGGGTGCGTCATGCGAGGGGCTCCAGCAGGCGGCGCGGCGTGTTGAGCAGCGCGGAGACCGCGTCGGGGTTGGCGTTGCCTCGTTCGTAGCCGGGGCCTGGTTCGACGAGGATGTCCGGGATCTCGACGATGCCGCCGCACGTCGGGCAGCGGTTGTCGGTGTCGAGCAGGCCGCCGTCGAGGTCGTGGCGGAACGTGCGCTTGGCACCGTTGGGGGAGTAGTGCTGGTCGCCCCAGGCCATCATGGCGCGCAGGATCGGCCAAAGCTGCAGGCCCTTGGCGGACAGCTGGTAGTCGCCGGCGTCGGTGTGCTCCAGCACGCCCTCGCTCACCAGGAACTTCAGCCGGTTCGTCAGGACGGCGCGCGGGATGCCGAGCTGCGTCGCGAAGTCGCCGAACCGGCGGATGCCGAAGAAGGCGTCGCGGACGATCAGCAACGTCCACCGCTCGCCGACGATCTCCAGCGCTCGTGCCAGCGAGCAGTTGCGGTCCGCGTAGGTGCTGGGCAGTGCCATGGACCTACTGTAGTTCATTCACTGAACTGACGTGCTACGGTTCGTCTAGTTCAGTGAATGAACTCCCGATGAGAGGTTGCCGCCATGTTCCAGTTCCTCGTGTCGTTCACCGTCCAGCCCGAGCGCCGCGACGACTTCGTGCGTGTGGCCCGCAAGACCGCGCAGGACTCCCTCGCGAACGAGCCCGGCTCGCTGCGGTTCGAGGTCATCGCGGACGCGGAGAACCCGGATCTCTTCTACCTCAACGAGGTCTACGCGGACCTGGACGCGTTCAACACCCACGCGTCCGGCCCGTACTTCGGCGCGTTCTTCGCGGAGGCCACCGGCTACGCGGAGGGGCCGACGTGGCTCATGAAGGGCACTGTGCAGGGCGACCCCGCCACCGTCTGACCCGCCAGTACTAATGGAGCTGACATGACAGACAGGTTGTTCCTGGTCACCGGGGCCACGGGCAAGACGGGGACCGGTGCCGTCGAGTTGTTGTTGGAGCGCGGGCAACGCGTTCGCGCGATGGTGCACCGCGAGGACGAGCGCTCCCGCAGACTGGCCGAGGCCGGCGCGGAGATCGTCGTGGCCGACATCCTCGATCTCGACGACGTGACCAAGGCCGTGCAGGACGTGTCCGGTGCCTACCTGTGCTACCCGATCCGCGACGGCCTGCTCGACGCGACCGTCCACTTCGCACAGGCGGCGACGGAGGCGGGCGTCGGGTCCGTGGTGACCATGTCGCAGATCTCGGCCCGCAGGGACGCGGCGAGCAATGCCGCCCGTCAGCACTGGTTGTGCGAGCGGCTGCTGGACCGGACTCCGTTGCTCACCACGCATCTCCGGCCGACGTTCTTCGCCGAGTGGCTGCCGAACTGGTGGGAGCGGCGCGACGGCGAGGGCTACCTGCGGTTGCCGTTCGGCGAGGGCAGGCACGCCCCGATCGCCGGTGCCGACCAGTCGCGCGTGATCGCGGAACTCCTGCTGGACCCCGAACCGCACGACGGCGCGGTCTACTCGTTGCACGGTCCGGCCGAGCTGAACCACCACGAGATCGCCAGTGCGATGTCGGCGGCGCTGGAGGTCCCGGTGCACTACGAGCCGATCAGCGTCGAGGAGTTCGCCGCGTCCATGACGGAGCACGGCTTCCCCGCACACCTCGTCCAGCACATGAGCAACGTGGCCATCGACTACCGCAACGGCATCTTCGCCGGCACCAACGACAACGTCGAACGGATCACCGGCCGAGCGCCGATGTCCGTCGAGGAGTTCGTCCTGGCCAACGACTTCTCCGTCAACGGCCCCAACTTCGTCGCAAAGGCTCGATCATGAACGAGCCGAAGCGCACGCGAACAGTCAGCTGGGCCGACCCGAAGTCGATCGCCGCGGTCGCGATGGAACTCGACGGCTTGGACTTCCTCCAAGCAATCGCGGCAGGCGAGGTCCCGCCGCCGCCGATCGCCACACTGCTCGGCGCACGCCTGATCGCCGTCAGCAAAGGCGGGGTCGTCTTCGCTCTGGACCCGGCGGAGTTCCACTACAATCCGATCGGCTCCGTGCATGGCGGCGTCTACGCCACACTGCTGGATTCGGCGGCGGGCTGCGCGGTCCACTCGACGCTCCCGGCCGGCACCGGCTACGTGAGCCTCGACTTGGCCGTGCGGTTCCTCCGTCCAATCAGGACCGACACCGGCACGGTTACCTGCACCGGAACCGTCGCCCACCAGGGCCAGCGGACCGCACTGGCCGAAGCGCGCCTCAACGACAGCGCCGGCCGCCTGCTGGCCACCGCCACCAGCACCTGCCTGATCCACACGGAAGGACAGCGTTGAGCACCATTCTCGTCACCGGTGCCAGCGGACGACACGGAGGCGCGGGCGTCCACCTGGTGAACCGCCTGCGGGAGGAGGGCGGGAACGTGCCCGTGCTCGCCTGGCCTACTTCACCTAGCTGATCGACGCCGGGGTCGTGCGGGCCGCGGCGAACTACGCGGCCGCGGTGCGGGAAGCGGGCACGAACCCGCGCACGGTCGTGATGTCAATGGGTCTGGCCCACCCTCGGCATCCGAGCGGCCGCGGCAGGGGCCAGTGGCTCGCAGAGGAGATCCTGCAGTGGGCGGGCCTGGACGTGCTCGTGGCTCACGGCCGCGTTCCACGAGAACCTCCAGGCGCTGCACGGGAGGTCCATCGAGGACGGTGTGATCCGCAACTGCTTCGGTGACGCAGCCGAACTCGCCGTCGCGGCATTGCTGCACCCCGAACGGTTCGAAGGCCCGATCTGCTACCCGGCCGGCGCGGAGGAGTTGAGCCACCACGACATCGCGGCTGTCCTCACCGAGGAGTTGGGCGGGCGGGTCCGGTTCGAGCCGGTCAGCGCGCACGAATGGCGCCGCGAGCTCGTCGAGCTGTTCGCGACGGACCAGGTCGTCAACCCGGACATGGCCGGCCACATCACGGCCGTGGCGAAGCAGGTCGCCGAGAACGGACCGACCCGAGCGGCTGACCTCGAGGGGCTGGCGCGCCTGATCGGCCTGCCACCCCTGACGTTCCGCGACCACGCCTGGGCATCCTGATGAGCAACGTCAACGTATCGGTTGACGAACTTGAACGTCAACCGATACGTTGACGAGGTGCGAGAAAACGAGTCGTTGAGCGCGTTGCGGATGATGCCGTGGGCCAGGGAGTCGGTGGACCGGGCCGAACGGGTGCTGATCGAGTCCGTCATGGACAGTGGCTGGACCTGGGAACAGCTGGGCGCGGAATACGGCGAACGTTCCAAGCAGGCCATGCAACAGCACTACAAGCGCCGCGGCGGCGAACGGAGCTGGTCGAAGCGCACGGACGCCGAACCGGCGGACGTCGAGTCGGTCCGATACGCGATCACCCGGCTGCTGTCGAACTTCCGCGCGACCGACGAGGCGCTGACCCGCACGATGCGTGACGCGTCGTGGAACGAGAAGGATCCGGAGGAAGAGGCGAAGCGGCGCCGGTCCTGGGTGGAGCGCCTCAACGACAGCATGGACGGGCTGCACGACTTCATCAACAACCGGCTGGGGCACTTCCCCCGGCGGGACGTGCGGCTGGTTCTGAGTGACCGCACGAAACTCCACGACGACTACGCCGAGGTCGACCGGGAGAAGGCAGAAGAGATCCGCACCGAGGCGGCAAAGGCCTTGGAACGGCTCCAAAAGCACCGCGACGAGGTGGACGCGACCATCGACGAGCTCAAACGGCGTCAGGCCGAACTGAGCTGAGCGCGGCGTCCGGCCATCGAGGTCGCGAGCCAGCCTGCCGCGCCGGCCCACCCGGCGAGCACTGCGGCCCACGTCGGTTCCCATCCCGTCTGACCGAGCCGCAATGCCCAGCTGACGCCGAAGAACAAGAGGACGAGCGCGATGCCGAGATCGCGACCGGGCGAGCGATCGGAGGGCTCAGCGAAAATCCGGTCGAGCCACTCGGTCGCCGCCACCGCGACGCCGAGCAGCAGACCCGCCGCGATCAGGTGCCACGAGGCGGCGGCGAGCGTCGCACTGCCGGTGAGCAGGTGCAGCAGGTCGAGCCCGGCAGCGGTGGCGAGAAGTGCGAGCGGCAGGACGACGAGACGGCGCGGCATGATGTTCCTTCCCCGGAGAAGCTGGGGCTCAGGTACCCGCTTCGGCGGGTGATCACACGGCTGCACCTAGGATCTGGTCGTGGACGTGCTGCGCAGGAACAACGTCGTCGTGACCGGCAACGAGACCGGACCGACGGTGATGCTCGCGCACGGCTTCGGCTGCGACCAGAACCTGTGGCGCAGCGTCGTTCCGCAGCTCGCCGAACGGTGCCGGATCGTGCTGTTCGACCACACCGGGTGCGGGCGCTCGGACCTGTCGGCCTGGTCCGCCGGCCGCTACAGCGACCTCCACGGGTACGCCGACGACATCCTCGAGATCTGCCGGGCGCTCGACCTGCACGACGTGGTGCTGGTCGGGCACTCGGTCAGCGCCATGATCGCGGTCCTGGCCGCCAACGCCGAGCCCGATCGGTTCGCGCAGCTGGTGCTGCTCACGCCGTCACCGCGCTACGTCGACGACGGCGACTACCGCGGCGGGTTCAGCAGGGAGGACATCGACGAGCTGCTCGACGCGCTCGAGTCGAACTACCTGGGCTGGTCCGCGGCGATGGCGCCGGTGATCATGGACAACCCCGATCGGCCGGAGCTGGGGGAGGAGCTGAAGAACAGCTTCTGCCGCACCGATCCGGACATCGCGCGGGTCTTCGCCAGGGCCACGTTCCTGGCCGACAACCGCGAGGACCTGCGGAAGGTGACCGTGCCGGCGCTGGTCGTCCAGTGCGCGGTGGACGCCATCGCACCGCCGGAGGTCGGCCGGTTCACCCACGAGCAGATCCCCGGTAGCCGACTGGTGACGCTGGACGCGATCGGCCACTGCCCACAGCTCAGCGCGCCGGAGGCCACGGCAGAGGCGATACTGGAGTTCGTGGACAGCCGATGACATGTCCCGATGGCGCGGCTTTCGCCGGACTGCTCGAAGACAGCGCCGAGGACCTCTACGACAACGCCCCCTGCGGCTACGTCTCGACCTTGCTGGACGGCACGATCGCGAAGATCAACGCGACGCTGCTCGCCTGGCTCGGCTACGACAGCGACGACGTGGTGGGCCGCCGGAGGTTCCCCGACCTGCTCACGGTCGGCGGCCGGATGTACTACGAGACCCACTTCGCGCCGTTGCTGCACATGCAGGGCGAGCTCGGCGGCGTCGCGCTGGAGATGAAGACCGCCGGCGGCACCCGGCTCCCGGTGCTGCTGACCTCGACCGTCAAGACCGGCCCCGGCGGCGAGGCGCAGCTGATCCGCACCACCGTGTTCGACGCCCGTGACCGGCGCGCCTACGAAGAGGAGCTGCTCCGAGCCCGGCAGCAGGCCGAACGGGAACGCGACCGCGCCCAGCAGCTGGCCAGGACGTTGCAACAGACTCTGCTGCCGCCCGCCCTGCCGGTGGTGACCGGTGTGCAGGTCGACGCCGGCTACTACCCGGCGTCGCTCGACCAGGTCGGCGGCGACTTCTACGACCTGTTCCCGCTCACCGGCGACACCTGGGGCTTCTTCCTCGGCGACGTCTCCGGCAAGGGCGTGGACGCGGCAGTCGTCACGTCCCTGGTGCGCTACACCCTGCGCGCGGCGGCGGTGCACGAGGTGGATCCGGTGAGCGTGCTGAAGCACCTCAACTCCGTGCTCAACTACACGAACCCACGCCTGTGCACCGTCATCTACGGCCGCATCCAGCCCACCGAGGACGGCGCCGTGGTCACGCTGGCCAACGGCGGGCACACCCCGCCGTTGCTGATCCGCTCCAACGGCACCTCGGAACTGGTGCGCATGCCCGGCGGACAGCTGGTCGGCGTGCTGCCCAATCCCCGCTTCACCACGGCGGAGGTGCGCCTCGGGCCGGGCGATGTTCTGCTGCTCTACACCGACGGGCTGACCGAGGCCCGGATCGAGGGCAACACCCGCTACAGCGAGGAAGCGCTGCTCGACGACCTGGGCGGGCTGGCCCCGGCGACCGCCTCGACGGTGATCACGGCGGCGACCCGGCTGCTGACTGAGTTCGGTGAGGGTGTGGAGGACGACACCGCTCTGTTGGCGTTGAGCGTCCCGGCCAGGCCGTAGTGGGTGTGGCCACTCGGCTGCTGACCAGGGCCGGGTGTCACTTGCCGTGCGGGTCGGTGCCGTTGAGCGTGGCCACGACCTGGTCGTAGTCGCCGCGAGCCTCGGCGTGGCGCAGGAACTTCACGCGCTCCACCTGGATCTCGTGGGCATCGGGCTGGGTCTCGATGAGGCCCATGACCTCGGCGATGAACTCGTCGAGCGGCATGGCGTGGTCGTTGTCGGCCTGGCCGGGCATCAGGTCCGTCTGGACCGACGGCGGCTCCAGTTCGACGACGCGCACGGACGTGTCGGCCAGTTGCAGGCGCAGGGTTTCGCTGAGCATGTGGATGGCGGCCTTGGACGCGTTGTAGCTCGGCGTCACCTTCAGCGGCGCGAAGGCGAGGCCGGAGGAGACGGTCATGATCGTGGCGGCCGGGCGGGTCTGGAAGTGCTCGACGAACGCGGCGATCAGGCGCATCGGGCCCAGGACGTTGGTCGTGATGATGTTCTCGGCGGACTCGAGGAACGCCGGGCTGTGCCAGTCCTCCACCCGCATGACGCCTGCCATGGTGACCAGGACGTTCAGCGACGGGAAACGGGACAGGACGTCCTTGGCCGCGGTCTGGACGCTGTCGGCGTCGGCGGTGTCGATCCGGACGGTCTCGACGCCGGGGTGCTCGGCGGCGATCTTCTCCAGCAGCTCGGTGCGCCGGCCGCCGACGATCACGGTGTTGCCGCGCTCCCGCAGGGCGAGGGCGAGCGCCAGGCCGATGCCGCTGGTGGCGCCGGGGATGAAGACGGTGTTTCCGGTGATGTCCATGCACCGAGCTTCGGGCACCGAGGAAGATCACGGCAGAGACCACTCATCGGGGGATCGGCGATCCCTGGTTGTCGTTCGCATCGCCTCCATACTGGGGTTGTGGATCGTGTCGAACTCGCGGCCTTCCTGCGCCGCCGCCGGGAAGAGCTGAGGCCGCAGGACGTCGGCTTGCCGATGGGTGCGCGCAGGCGGGCGCCGGGGCTGCGGCGTGAGGAGGTGGCGTCGCTGGCGGCGATGTCCACCGACTACTACACGCGGCTGGAGCAGCAACGTGGTCCGCAGCCCAGCGAGCAGATGCTGGGCTCGCTGGCCCGCGCGCTGCGGCTGAGCGACGACGAACGCGACTACCTCTTCCGCGTCGCCGGTCGCAACGCCCCGTCGCACCAGGCCGGCGGCACGCACGTCGCGCCCGCGTTGCAACGGGTGCTGGACCGACTCAACGACACGCCCGCGCTGATCCTGTCCAACCTCGGCGAGGTGCTGATGCAGAACAGGTTCGCCGAGGCCCTGTACGGCGACAGCTCCCACTTCACCGGGCTGGCCCGCAGCGGGATCTACCGCTGGTTCACCAACCCGGACGAACGCCTGGTCTACCCCGAGCACGACCGCGACCGGCAGAGCCGCGCGCAGGTCGCGAACCTGCGCGCCGCCTACGCCACGATGGGCCCGAAGTCCCGTGCCGGCGAGCTCGTTCGCGTGCTGCAGAAGGAAAGCGCCGAGTTCGCCGAGATCTGGGAACGCCACGAGGTCTCGAACCGGTTCGAGGACCACAAGGTGCTCGTCCACCCGCAGCTCGGCGAGATCGAGGTGGACTGCCAGGCGTTGTTCACCGAGGACCAGTCGCAGGCGTTGCTGGTGCTCACCGCGCCACCGCGCACCGAGGCGTTCGACAAGCTCCAGCTGCTCGGCGTGCTGGGGACGGAGAAGTTCGTCAGTTGAGGGCCAGGATCGTCTCCGCTATCGCAGGCTTGCTGGTGTTCGTGTGTCGCCGTGCCACCGGCAGATTCGTCAGTTGAGGACCAGGATCGTCTCCTCTATCTCGGTTTTCCGGGCCTCCGCATAGCCGACGTCGGTGCCGACGATCTCGAACCCGGCTCTGGTCAGCACCCTCAGCGAGGCCACGTTGTCGGTCGCCACGCGGGCGTGCAACGGCCGGGTGGTCACGAGTTCGAGCAGCAACGCCACCGCGCGCCCGGCCACGCCCTGACCCCAGACCGCGCGGTCGATCCAGTACGTGATCTCGGTGTCGCCCTCCATCACGAAGCTCGCGATGCTGCCCACGACCCGGCCGTCGCCGAGGATGACGTGGTTCATGGTCTCGGGGTTGGCCCGGATGCGGCGCATGTGCGCGTCGAACGCCTCGCGGTCGTCGGGGTCCTTCGCGGTGAAGGCGGCCATCCGCACCGACTCCGGATCGCGCATGAACTCGAACAACGTGTCGAGGTCCGCGTCTTCGAGACCCCTCAACGTCACTTCCTTTATCAACGTGCCAACCTCTCCGCAAGCCAGGCGAGTGAGAGCGGGTAACGGTAGTCGATCCCACCGTGCCCCGCGTCGAAGAGTTCGAAGTGGACTCGGTCGTCGGGTAGCCCGGTTTCCCTTAGCTGGGCCCGGAAAGCCTCCGCGCCGAGGTCGAGGTAGTACTCGTCGCTGCGGCCCGCGTCGATCCACACCGCCCGCAGCGAGCGGATCGCCTCGGCGTGACCGGGCACCATCCGCACCGGGTCCCAATCGAGCCAGCGCTGCCACACCTCGGGAAGCAGCACACCGGTCACCGGGTCGAACGGCAGCTGCGGCGTACCGTCCTCGGCCGCCGAGAAGCACGCCGCGACACCGAGAACACCGAGCAGCTTCATGTCCTCGGGTTTGGTGAACGACGGACGCGAGCAGAAGTCCGCCCACCACGTCCGGATGTCGTGGTCGTGCTCGCGCAGGCCGCGCACCGCCTTGCCGAAGTCCGCGAGGTAGCAGAGTTCGTAGAGCGAGTCGCCCGCGTGCGTGGCCAGCGCGCCGAACAGGTCGGGACGCAGCATCGGCGTGATCATCGCCCCGAACCCGCCCGACGACTTCCCTGCGATGGCCCGGGATTCGCGGTCCGGGATCGTCCGGTAGTGCGCGTCGACCCACGGCACGATCTCATCGCATAAGTACGAGTGGTAGCGGCCGGTGCCAGGTGAGTCGACGAACTGCGAACCGCCATAGGAGGTCCACGCATCCACGAACACGACGACGCAGCCCGGCGCACCGTCGGCGAACACGGCGTCGGCGGTCTCCATGAACGGCTGGCGGAACGGCATCCGGTTGGCCCACATGGACACGTGCCCGGTGTAGCCCTGGATGACGTACACGGCGGGGTAGCGCTCGGCCGACTCGTCATAGCCCGGCGGGACGTACACCCACAGCGGACGCTCGTGCGGATCGCCGAGCGGATTGCCGCGCAGCAGGTCGGAAACGACGGTGTGCCGGTCCAGCCGGCCGGCGAGTGAGCCCTCCCAAGGAAGCATGGAACCAGTCAACCACGGTGGACCCGGCGGTCCAGAAAGCTAGGATCGAGGCATGGCACTCACGGTCAAGGGGCGCGCGACCAGGCAGCGCATCATCGAGGGCGCGGCGGCCTACCTGCGCAGCGACGACCCGGCGGGCGTGACGCTGGACGACATCCGGGCCATCACCGGCACCAGCAAGGGGCAGATCTTCCACTACTTCCCGGACGGCAAGGAGGAGCTCTTCCTCGCCGTCGCGCGCTACGAGGCAGACCGCGTGCTCGACGACCAGCAGCCGCACCTCGGCGCGCTGACCTCGTGGGCGGCCTGGGACCGCTGGCGGGACGCGGTGGTCGCCCGGTACCGCGCGCAGGGGCGGAACTGCCCGCTCGGAGCGTTGATGGGCCAGGTCGGCAGCACACCGGGCGCCAACGAGGTGGTCAGCGCGCTGCTCAACCGGTGGCAGTTCCACGTCCAGGAAGGCATCGCCGAGATGCAGGAGGCCGGGCTGGTGCGGGCGAGCGTCGACCCCGACCGGGTCGCCGCGGCGTTCATCGCGGGCATCCAGGGCGGTGTCCAGGTGCTCAGGTCGACCGGCAGCGTCGCACATCTGGAAGCGGCCCTGGACACCCTCGTCGACTACCTCAAAACCTGAAATTCTGGACTTGCTGGTCCAAAATTTCGTGCCTAACTTCGACGGCATGGCACAACGTCTGCAGGGCAGGACAGCCCTCATCACCGGTTCCACCAGCAACATCGGCCGCTCGATCGCGGTCGCCCTCGCCAAGGAGGGCGCGCACGTCGTCGTCTCCGGCCGGGACGACGCCAGGGGAGTGGCGGTCGTCGACCAGATCCGCGCGGAAGGCGGCCGGGCCGATTTCGTCCGCGCCGACCTCGACGGCACCGCCGCCGCCAGCCGTGCGCTCGCCTCGGCGGCCACGGACGTGCTGCAGGGCCGCGTCGACATCCTCGTGAACAACGCGGGCATCTATCCGGCGTCGACCACCCCGACGACCGACGAGGAGATGTTCGATCGCGTCTACGGCGTCAACGTGAAAGCACCGTTCTTCCTCACGCAGGCCCTCGTCCCCGCGATGATCGACGCCGGCGGTGGCGTGATCATCAACCTCGGCTCGTGGATCGCCCGGCTCGCCGTCCCGGTCGGCTCCCTCTACAGCTCCACCAAGGGCGCGATGGAGACGCTGACCCGTGCGTGGGCAGCGGAGTTCGGCGCGCAGGGCGTCCGGGTCAACGCGATCTCACCCGGCGTCGTCGTCTCGCCGGACTGGGACCCCGCGACCGATCACCCCGGCGAGGTGATGATGCACGGCACCCCGGCCGGACGTTCCGGGCATCCCGACGCGATCGCCTCCGCCGCCGTCTACCTCGCGTCGGACGAATCGGCCTTCGTGCACGGCACCGTGATCGACGTCGACGGCGGCCGAACGGGTGTGGCGGTGGTCGCCGTGTGACCTGGGTCACCAATTCGCCCGGTTTCTGTGACCTGAGGTGACACTGCCCGGTCTCCCATGGCGTACGGAAGTCGTCGGCGAAGGGTGTGGAAGTGACGGGTCGGGAGTGGCTGGGGCAGGTGGACGCGGAGCAGGTGGAGGCCGCGCGGGCCGGTGATCGGGCGGCGCTCGACACCGTCGTCGCGGCCTGCCTGCCACTGGTCTACAACGTCGCCGGTCGGGCGCTGAACGCCGATGCCGACGTCGACGACGTGGTCCAGGAGACGATGTTCCGCGTGATCCGCGGCATCGACGCGCTGCGGGAACCCGATCGGTTCCGGTCGTGGCTGGTCGCCGTCACGATCAACCAGGTCCGCGAGCACTACCGCCGCCGCGACGCCGCACCGGCGCCGCTGGAGGAGTACGACAGGGCCGATCCGAGCGCCGAGTTCGTCGAGGTCGCGTTGTCGCGACTGCACATGGCCCAGCAACGGCGTGAGGTCGACGAGGCCGCCCGCTGGCTGGACCCGGCCGACCGCGAGCTGCTCGCGTTGTGGACGCTCGAACGCGTCGGGCAGCTGACCCGCGCGGAGGTGGCCGACGCGCTCGACCTCAACGCCCACGCCGTGACGGTGCGGGTCAGCCGGCTCAAGGGCCGCCTGGAGACGATCCGGCACCTGGTCCGCGCCCTGTCGGCCGACCCGCGCTGCGCGGGGCTCGCGCAGGCGGCGCAGGGCTGGAACGGCGAGCCGAACCCGTTGTGGCGCAAGCGGCTCCTGCGGCACGTCGACGAGTGCGGGCGGTGCCGGCGCGGGGTCGCCGACGCGATGCCGGTCGAACGGATCCTGACCGGCGCCACGCTGCTCACGGTCCCGGCGAGCTACCTGCCCCACCTGCTCGAGAACCTCGCCAGCCCCGCCCTCGACCAGGTCGCGCACGCCTATCACCTGGGCGAGTCCGCGGCCAAAGGCGACGCCACACATCTCTCCGAACCCGCGGGTTTCCTGGGCAAGGTGGCCGGGCTGACCAGCAAGCCCGTTCTCGCGGTGGCGGGTGCCGTCGCGGTGTGCGCGCTCGTCGGCGTGGCCGGAACGATGGTGCTGTTCCCGTCCGACCCGCCGGCCGCCGTGGCGAACCCGAACACTCCGGCGCCGGCGGCCGTCACCACCTCGTCGTCCGTCGCGGAAACCACCTCGTCCGCTGCTTCGAGCACCTCGTCGTCCACGACCACCACCACAACCACGACGACGACCACCACTCAGACGCCGGAACCGGTGCGGGCGGCCACGCCGGAAGAACGCGTCCTCGCGTTGATCAACGAGACCAGGGCCAAGTCGGGCCTGCCGCCGTTGTCCGTGGACCCGGCGCTGGTCGTTGCGGCTGAACGGCACACGAAGGCGATGATGAGCAACGGCTGTGGGTTGTCGCATCAGTGCCCCGGCGAGAGCGGCCTGGGTGAGCGCAGCACCGCGGCGGGCGTGAAGTGGAGCTCGGTGGCGGAGAACGTCGGCATGGGCGGTCCGGTGAAGGACACGGTCGAGGCGATCTCCAAGATGGCGCTCGGCCTGACCCAGGGCATGATCGACGAGAAGCCGCCGAACGACGGCCACCGCAAGAACATCCTCAGCGACTCGTCCACCCGCATCGGCATCGTGGTGATCCGCGACGCCAAGGGAACCGTGTGGATGACTCACGACTTCGCCGGACGTTGACCGACTTCGGGCTAGAAAAGATCATCCTCTGGTCGTACGTGGGAACGCGACCGCAGTCGGACGCGTGACGATCTGTCCGGAAAGCACTGTCTTCACCGTGCAGATGCCGTCGACCGTTGCTCAGCGCACGCCCGCGACCGTCACCACCGAAACCCCGGACGTCCTGCGATGGACGGGTTTCGGCGGTGCGGTCCTGCTCACCGCAGGAGCGTGGGCCACAAGAGCGGTACCGGTCGCCCTGGGCGCCGCGATCGCGGGTGCCGGGCTCGTCGTGCTGACCTGGGCACTGCTCGGCCGCGCCAGGCCGGACGCGACGTGGTTGCGTCGGACGTTGGCGTTGTGGTGCGGGCCGCTGCTGGTGGCCCCGCCGCTGTTCAGCGCCGACGTGTTCAGCTACCTGGCCCAGGGCGAGGTGGCGGCGCGCGGGCTCGATCCGAACGTCGTGAGCCCGGCCGTCGGAGCGAGCGCCGAGGCGGTGGCGCGGGTCGGCGTCTACTGGCGTGAGACGCCGTCGCCGTACGGGCCGTTGTTCAGCACGGTCGAACGGGCGATCGCCCAGGTCACCGGCGGGGATCCGGTGTTCGGCATCGTGCTGTACCGGCTGGTCGCGGTGCTGGGTCTGCTGCTCGTTGTGTGGGCCGTGCCGAGGCTGGCGGAGATGGCCGGGACCTTCGAACGCACGGCGTTGTGGCTGGGCGTGCTGAACCCGTTGGTCCTGTGGCACCTCATCGGCGGCGTGCACAACGACGCGTTGATGCTCGGCCTCATGCTGTCCGGCACCGTCGTCGCGTTGCACGCACTCGAGGACCTCAGGTGGTGGCAGTTCACGGCCGGTGTGGTCCTCATCGGACTCGGTGCGCAGGTGAAGCTGCCCGCGCTGGTCGCGCTCGCGGTGGTCGGCACGGCGTTGGCGCGCCGGCTGGGCGGCGGCGTGGTCCGGTTCGTGGGAGCGGGCCTGGGGATGGTCGCGGCCGCCGTCGGGGTGTCGGTCGTGACGTCACTGGCCGGAGGGGCCGGTTTCGGCTGGGTGCAGGCGCTCGGGACACCGTCGAAGGTCAACAGCTGGATGGCGCCGACCAACTGGCCGGGCTTTCTGGCGGGTGCGGTGTTCGGCCAGGAAACCGGTCAGGCGATGATTTCCTCGGCACGGATCGCGGGGCTCGTGCTGATCCTCTGTGGCATCGCGGTGGTGTTGAACCTCCAGCTGCGCGGACGGGTCTCTCGGGTGACGGCGCTGGGGATGATGATGAGCGTGATCGTGGTGCTGGGGCCGGTGATCCAGCCGTGGTACCTGCTGTGGGCGGTGCTGCCGCTGGCCGCCTGCCTGCCGGCGGGGAAGTGGCGGACCAGGGTCGCGGTTCTCGTCGGCGTGTTCGCGCTGCTCGTGCCGCCGCTCGCGGGCAACTTCGCCGGTCGCGTGCCCGAGCTGGTCCTCGCCTACGTGCTCGGGATCGCCGTGGTCGGCGGCGCCTACTTCGTCCTGCGCCGGGTGCCCGTTGCCGTCCAGAACTGATCTCCTCCGCCACGGCCTCGTTCGGTACGGCGCGGCCGCGCTCGCCGGTGCCGGGCTTGCCCTGAGCTTCCCGCCCCGCACGTTCTGGTGGCTCGCGGTACCGGCGTTCGTCGTGCTGTGGCTGACGTTGAACGGCGCGCGGCCCCGTCGTGCGGCCGGTCTCGGGTTCGCGTTCGGCCTGGCGTTCTTCCTGCCGCACCTGCGCTGGATCCAGCACTTCCTCGGCAACGAGTTCGGTCCCGCGCCGTGGCTCGTGCTGTCGGCGTTGATGGCGTTGTTCATCTCCGGGGTGTGCGCGCTCTTCCCGTTGGTCGCGCGGCTGCCCGCGGCCCCGGTGTGGGCCGCTTCGCTGTTCGTGCTGCAGGAGACCGCGCGCGGTCTGATCCCGTTCAACGGCTTCCCGTGGGGCCGGGTGGCGTTCGGCCAGGTCGACGGCCCGTTCGCGCAGCTCGCGGTGATCGGCGGCGCGCCGTTGGTGACCTTCGCGGTGGTCGTGACCGGGTTCGGGCTCGCGGCCTGGCTGCCCCGGCTGAAGGTCTCCTGGGCACTGCTGCCGGTCGCGGCGGCACTCGCCGTGGGCCCGTTGGTCGCCGTGGACGCACAGAACGGGCAACGGACCGTTGCCGTCGTACAGGGCAACGCGCCGGACATCGGCCTAGGCCTGCTGACCGAGCAGAAGACGTTGCGCGCCAACCACCTGCGCAAGACCGCCGAGCTGACCGCGTTGGTGCAGGGCGGCTCGATCCCCAAACCGGACCTCGTCGTGTGGCCGGAGAGCGCGACCAGGACCGGCGACCGCGACCCGGTGCTCGACCGCGCCGTCGACGACCTCGGCGTGCCCGTGCTGGTCAGCGCGCTGCGCAACGGCAAGAACTCGGTCATCGCCTGGGAACCCGGACGCGGCGCGGGGGAGTCGTACGCGAAGCAGGAACTCGTCCCGTTCGCCGAGCACATCCCGCTGCGCCCGCTGGCCCGGCTCGTCACGCCGTTCGCCGATCAACCCGACCTCGAAGCGGGCACTGAACCCGGAGTGCTGGACATCGCGGGCACACGCGTGGGCCTCGGCATCTGCTACGAGGTCGCCTACGACTACGTCCTGCGCGAAAGCGCGGCGGCGGGCGCACAAGTGCTCGTCGTTCCGACGAACAACGCCTGGTACGGCCGTGGCGAGATGACCTACCAGCAGCTCGGAATGGCCCGCCTGCGCGCCATCGAACACGGCCGTGCGGTCGTGGTGGCGGCGATCAGCGGTGTGAGCGCGGTCGTCCGTCCAGACGGGAGCGTCGTGCGGACCACCGGGATGTTCACCGACGACCTGATGGTGGACTCCGTGCCGCTGCGGACCGATCTGACGTTCGCGACGAGGTTCGGCGGCGCGATCCACGTGCTGCTCACGGGCGCGGCTTTCGCCGCGTGCGTGGCAGGGTTGTGGATGCGCCGCCGCGCCTCAGTTGGCGCCGAAGCCGCTGCCGAGCAGAGCTGACCCGAGCAGCGTTCGCTGGTGCAGTACCGAGATCCCCTGTCGTTCCGTGGTCAGCAGTCCCGCCTCCCGCAGCACCGTGGTGTGCCGGCTGACCGCGGACGCCGAGGCGCCCAGCCGTTCAGCCAGCTCGTTGGTCGTGGCCCCGGCCCCGACCGCGGCGAGCACCGCGGACCGGGTGTTGCCCAGCAACGCCGCCAACGCCCCTGCCTGGCGGCGTCCACTCGCGAGCTGCCGTTGCCACGTCCAGTCGTGGTGCACCGGATAGACAACGGTCGGCGGCAACCCGGGATCGGCCAGCGCCACCGGTGCTCGCCGGCAGAAGTACGACGGCACCAGCCGCAACCCCCGCCCGTTCAGATGCAGATCACGGTCGTACGCGTACTGAACCTCCAAGATCGGCGATCGCCAGTTCATCAACGGCCACATGCCCCGCAGCAGCCCCTCGGTTCCCGACGCGGCTCGATGCAGGCGGTCCGTCTCGACCGCCTCGTCGATCAGGTCGCGGTACGGCTCGATCACCGCACCGTGGTACCGGGCGAGCGCCTCGGTGAGTTCGGCCAGAGCGCCGTCGCAGCCCTCCGCCAGCGGACGTGTCCACGTGGGCGTCGGGGTGACGTCCGCGAGCAGCTTGAACTCCTCGCGCAACCGGGCACGTGGTGTCGACCGGATCGCGTCCAGTGCTGATGTCAGGCCGTTTGCGCCCTCCGGTGGTGTGAGGAAGTCCGGGAAGTACGGACCCAACGGCGCGAGCACGGACAACAGTCGCACGCCGGAACGGATCACCTGCGCGTTGCCGTTGCGCCGGATGTCGCGCAGCCACGGTTGCAACAGCATGCCGCTGTCGCCTTCGGTCAGCCTGTTCCGGCTGAACACCATCTCCCAGAGCGGATCGACCCTTTCTGCTATCTGCGTACGCTCCAGATCGCCAGGCGAAAAATGGATGCGCAACACAGCAACCTCCCCAGGCCCAGGTCACCGTGGAACACATTACCCGGCGTGTCACTCCGCCGAATTACGCAACGAAAACCGGGCGAGAGGTCATTGCCTCACGCCCGGTTCTGTGATTGAGACGGATCAGCCGCAGCTACCGCTGGTCCACTGGTGCGAACGCACCTGGTAGGTGCCGGCCAGGTCGCCCTTCTGCCCCTGCCTGGTGCAACCGATGCGGTTGTTGTACCCGGTGTTGCGGTAGAAGACGACGCCCGTCGCCGAGGACGTGCCCCGGTTGTAGACGGACTTGACCTCCTTGGTCGTGGCCCACGAGCACTTGATGGAGCCGGCCGTCCAGTCCGGGTCGGCCACCTCCCACATGCAGCGCCCACCGGTTCCGCCGAAGCCGTTCCAGAAGCAGACGTGGCCGGTGTTGCAGTCCCAGGCGGCGAGCGCCTGGCCGGTCTCGGTGTCGTACGCAGCACCCACGGCGGCCGCCTGAGCGACCGGAACCTCCGCCTGCGCGCTCGGGGCAGCAAGCCCGACGACCATGAGCATCGCGAGCGGCATCAACGCCAGCAAAATACGCCGAACGAACCTCAAGGATTTCCTCCCTCACCCCATGGCTTGAATTCCGCCGACGTCACCTTAAGCAGAGAGAGGAATCCTGGAAAAGCTATTGCTCCGTGGCGCAAAAGCTCATTTCACGGCCGTCGGGTGTACCTGTGTTTCACGCCGGCCGGGAAGTACTCCGGATCGCCGGACGGCCGCAGCACGACCTCGGGCAGCTGCCGCTCGGCCGGGACGTAGTGCGCGAACTCGCTGTTGAGCCGCAGCAGCTCGTCCCTGATCGACACCGCGATCACGGCGGCGTCGGCGGTCTGGCCGGGCGCGGTCTCCACGGTGATCCGCAGCGACCGGTCGCGGTCGGCGTCCTCGACCGACTCGATCACGAACTTGCCGGTCACCGTGTCGCTGATGCCCGGCTGCTCCAGGCCGACCGTCACGTTCTCCGGATAGACGTTCGCGCCGAAGAACGACACCGTGAACAGAGATCGTCCGAACAGAAAGACGAACGGCAGTTCCGGTCCAGGCGGGGGAGTGAAGCCGTGCCCCGCGCAGAACTCCAGCAGCTCGTCGTATCCGAGAATCCCGCCCTCGTCCGCGATCCGGTAGCGGATCAACGGAATCCCGCCGTCCGCGGTGAACACCAGCGTGCCGTCGTGCACCTCGAAGAACCGGCTGGCCGGGTCGTACTGCACGAGCGTCGGCAGCCGCGCGTCGCCGAAGACCTCCCGCGCCAGATCCGGCCGGAGCGCGAAGAACCGGCGAATGCCCACCGACAGCGCGGTCTCGTTGCCCAGCACGCCGGAATCCGCTGTCCCGTAAAGGGAAGCGACGTCGCTGAGGGGATCGGCGACGCCCGCCCGCTGCGACACCAGATCCCGCCACTGCTCGCTGAACACCTCACCGGCCAGCACCAGCTTGATCCGGTACGCGGGCCAGTCGACGCCGGGCGTGTCGATGACGTCCTTGACGAACGGCGGATAGCCGAGCAGCACGACCTGCTCGAAGTGCGGCGCCAGTTCGGGCAGCACCCGCAGGATCTCCGCCTTGTTGTTGCCCGGCGCCACCACGGTGATCGGACAGCCCTTGGCCGCGAGATGCCGCACGCACGCCTGCGTGAACAGCCCGCCGACCCAGGTGCCGAGCGGGAAGCACACCACGGCCAGCGTCGTGCGCGAGTCCGCGTGGAACCCGTCAACTAGCACCTGCTCGAACCGCCGGGCCACGTGCAGCTCGTCCTCGAGGGCTCGCGGCCAGATCGTCGGCCGTCCGCTCGACCCGGACGAGACGGCGATCATGTCGCAGCTCGCGAGCGTGCCGTCGCGGCACAGCTCCGGCAGCGGGTATCGCTCGTGATAGCTGGATTTGTCGAGCAACGGCAGCCGCTGGAAGTCGTCGAACGTCGTGATCGTCGCAGGGTCGATGTCGTTCTCCCGCAACAGCTTCCGGTAGGCGGGCACGGTCTCGGCGGTGTGCAGGAAGAGGTCCAGCACCCAGCTCTCGGACTGCGGCGCGGAGGCCGCGAAGAAGTCGTCGAACGCCTGGTGCACACGGGTCTGCCGACTGCTGTCCATGATCCGAGATTAGCGGGGACCCGACGAACGAAGGTTCACGAAGCGTGTCCGCAGCTCCTACCGTGAGTACTTGATCGGAAACCCCCCTGCTTTCCGGTGAAGGAGCACAACTTCATGAAATCCCTGCGCATGGGCGCGCTGGCCGTCTTGACGGTCTCAGCGGTCGCCCTCTCGATGACGGGCGCCTCCGCCCACGATCCGACCACAGCCGAAGGGCAGGCGGCGGCCAGAACGTTCCTGGCCGACCACCTTCCCGCCGACCGGCACGCCGTGACCGGGCAGGCCGCGGGCGTGCCGTGCGTCAACGGCAAGGCCGACATCTACCCCTGCAAGAACGTCGACCTGCTCAGCGTGCTGCCGCTGTCCGCGATGGGCGGTGGCAACGGCAACGACATCTGGGGCTGGACCGACCCGTCCTCCGGCAAGGAGTACGCGATCGTCGGCCGCACCAACGGCACCGCGTTCGTCGACGTCAGCACGCCGACGGCACCGAAGTTCCTGGGCAACCTGCCGTCCAACGGCGGCAGCAGCTCGTGGCGTGACATGAAGGTCTACAAGGACCACGCGTTCATCGTCGCCGACTTCATCACCGGCCACGGCATGCAGGTGTTCGACCTGACCCGCCTGCGGACGATCACGACGCCGCAGACGCTCACGGCCGACGCGCTGTACAAGGAGTTCGGCCCGGCGCACAACATCGCCATCAACGAGGAGACCGGGTACGCCTACGCGATCGGCTCCAACACGTGCAGCGGCGGCCCGCACATGGTCGACATCCGCACGCCGAAGTCGCCCAAGAACGCGGGCTGCGTCGCACAGGACGGATACACGCACGACAACCAGTGCGTGATCTACCGCGGCCCGGACGCCACCTACCGCGGCCGGGAGATCTGCTTCAACTCCAACGAGGACACGCTGACGATCGTCGACGTGACCGACAAGGCCAACCCGGTCCAGATCGTCCGCAAGGCCTACTCCGGCGCGCAGTACTCGCACCAGGGCTGGCTGACCGAGGACCAGCGGTACTTCCTGCTCGACGACGAACTGGACGAGTCGCGCGGCACCGACAAGCGCACCAAGACCTACATCTGGGACCTCGCGTCGCTGGCGAACCCCGTGCACACCGGTGTCTACAACTCGCCCGCCACGGCGATCGACCACAACCAGTACATCAAGGGCAAGTACTCCTACCAGGCCAACTATCAGGCGGGCCTGCGCATCCTCGACGTCAGCGACATCGCCTCGGCGCAGCTGACCGAGGCCGGGTACTTCGACATCTACCCGGCGGCCAACGAGGCGAAGTTCAACGGGGCGTGGAGCAACTACCCGTATTTCGCCAGCGGCATCGTTCTGGTCAACGGCATCGAACAGGGTCTGGTCGTGGTCAAGCCCAACCTCGGCGCCGTCGAACCGCCGCCCGCCGGTGGCAAGTTCGAGAACACCACCGACGTGTCCATTCCGGACGCGGGCGCCGCGGTGACCTCCGCGGTGAACGTGACCGGCCGGTCCGGCAACGCGCCGGCGACGCTGAGCGTGAACGTCGACATCAAGCACCCCTACCGCGGTGACCTGACGATCGACCTGGTCGCACCGGACGGCACGGCGTTCCGCCTGAAGGGCACCAGTTCCGACTCGGGCGACAACGTGATCACCACCTACACGGTGAACGCCTCGGCGGAGGCGGCCGACGGCACCTGGCAGCTCAAGGTCCAAGACACCGCCCGCGCCGACACCGGCTACATCGACGCGTGGAGCCTGCAGTTCTGAACCTGACGCGGGTGGGCGGCCTCGTCCGCCCACCCGCGCCGGGGAGGGGTAATGCGCAAGGTGCGTTTAGTGGAGGGGATGTT
>NZ_JBSGXZ010000001.1:272997-333097 GCF_053610285.1 Lentzea sp. NPDC054927 | reverse complement strand
GCACACCACCGCGGGGTGCCCCTGGCTTATCTCACCCTGCGGGGGGGGGGGCGCCCCCCCCCCCCCCCCGCTCCTGGGAGTGATCATGCGCAAGTTGCGTTTCGTGGACTGGATCTTCGCCCTGGTCGCCGTCCTCGTCGTGGCCGGCGGCGGGGTCATGGTGTTCGCCAGGACCGCCGCGCCCATGCAGCACCAGAACATGGCACCGATGGCACCCGCTGCGCACAGCGACGGTCTGTCCGATGTGGAGAGCGGCTACCGGTTCGAGCCGGTGACGACGCCCGCCGCTCGCGGTGCCGCGGTGCCCGTGGCGTTCCGGATCCGCGACGGCGCAGGCCGGCCTGTGACCAGGTTCCTGGACAACCAGACCAAGCAGATGCACTTCTTCGCCGTCCGCGAGGACATGAACGTGCACGAGCACGTTCACCCCGTGCTGGACGGCGACACCTGGCACACCGCCCTCACGCTGCCCGACGGCGGTGCGTACCGGATGTTCGCCGAGTTCGTGCCGCTCGACACGAAGGACGCGCGGCACCCGGTCGTGCTCGGCGTGCCGTTCAGCATTCCCGGCGACACGACTTTCGTTCCCGTGCCTGCTCCTTCTGTTGAGGCGACTGTCAGTGACGGTTACCGCGTCACGCGCGTGGACACGCCTTCCCAGCCGACCGCGTTGCGTGCGCAGGAGCTGAAGTTCTCGATCCGCGGCCCGGACGGCGTTCCGGTGAGCGCCCTGGAACCCCATCTCGGCGCCAACGGCCACATGACCGGCTTCCACACGATGCTGCTGTCCGCCACCCACCTGCACCCGATCGAACTCGCGGGCATCCCGCTGACCAACGGGGAACTGAGCTTCCAGGCCGTGTTCGCCGACCGCGGCGAGTACCGGCTGTTCCTGGAGTTCGCCCACGGCGGCAAGGTGCACAAGGCCGCGATCACCATCGACGTCCTCTGAGCCACTCGCGGATAGCGGCCGCTGTCGTGCCGGCGTGCTCGGTCAGCACGGTGTCGTGGTCGCCGGGGATCTCGGCGGCGTCGTGGGGGAGCGGCCACCTCGGGCGCCAGTCGCGGTCCGGGTGCCTGGCGAGCATCTCGCGGGTGGGTCCGGCCTGGAGCAGCAGGGTCGGGATTGTTCCTGGTTGCGGTCGCCAGCCGTCGAAGATCCGCACGTAGCCGCCGCCGGCGAGGACTGCTGCGTCGCTGACGGTGTAGTGGTCTGGTGGGATCCGGGCTTCTCCGGCCACCAGTGCTAGTGCGCGGTCGTCGTCTCGGGTCAGGACGCCTTCGTCGGTTTCGATCAGGATCACGGCTTTGGCGTTGATTCTGGGGCTGATGGCGTGGGCCACGGCTCCGCCCAGGCAGTGTCCGATGAGGACGGTGGGGCGGTTTGCGGCCAGCTGCCGGACTGATTCCGCGTGGGAGTCGAGGAACGTTTCGACGTCGGCGGGGATCGGCGCGTTCTCGGCGAAGCCGGGGTAGGGGAGGAGGTAGAGGTCGTGGTCGAACTGCTGGGCCAGCTGGAGGGGCGCCTGTTCGCCGGGGGTGAGGTAGCTGGGGAGGTACACCAGGACCGGGTCTTGGTCGCCGTTGGTGAGCTGGAGCGGGGTGACCGGTTCTGGCGTGGTGGAGGTGGGGAGGGCGTACGAGGCGAGGAAGCGCATGGCCATGGCTTCCCGCGGGCCCTTCTCGGTGAGCACGCGGTGGTAGAGGGCGGCGAACGGTTGGGGACGTGAGGGTGGGGTGCTGGAGTTGAGCGCGCCGGAATTGTCAGACCCGCTTGAGATGATTGGAGTGGGGACCCGATCCCCCCAGGGGGCCTGCGAGTCTGTATCGATTCCGGGCTTGGTGGGCGTCGCGAGGGCGGCCTGCACATGTGCGGTGAGCTGCGGCAGCGTCGGATGGTCGAACACGACCGTGGCGCCCAGCTTCAACCCGGTGGCCGCGTTGATCCGGTTCCGCAACTGCAGCGCGGTCAGCGAGTCGAACCCGAGCGACGTGAAGTCCCTGTCCTCCGGCAGCGCCCCCGGATCGGCATACCCGAGCACCGCCGCGAGCTCAGCCCGGATCCCCTGCCCGACGTCGTCCCACCCAGCGCTAGCCCTTCCAGTAGCCCTCTCGGCAGCCCGAGCAGGCGCCAGCTGGATCGGCACCAGGACCGCCGAAGGAGTGCGCAACGCCCGGTCGAGCGCCGCGATGCCGGTCTCCTGACTCATCGCGATCACGCCGTCGTCCCGCAGGTCCGCGCCCATCCCGGACTTCGTGTCCCACAGCCCCCACGCCAGCGACAAAGCCGGCAACCCTCGCGCCACACGATGGCGGGCCAGCGCGTCGAGGTACGAGTTGGCGGCGGCGTAGTTCGACTGCCCGGGCCGACCGAGCACCCCGGCGGCCGAGGAATACAACACGAACGCGGACAGGTCGAGATGCGCGGAAGCCTCGTGCAGGTTCCACGCACCGTCAGCCTTGGGAGCCAGCACGGCATCGATGCGCGATGGCGTCATCGTGGCGAGCAGCCCGTCATCCAGCACCCCGGCGAGGTGGAACACGGCCCGCAGCCGATCGCACGACGAGACCAGGTCCTTGACGGCGGCCAGGTCGCTGACATCGCACGCCACGGCCGTGACCTCACACGAGAGTGACGCGGCCCATTCAGGCATGGCACCAGTTCTGCTCGCCAGCACCAGGTGCTCGGCGTCGAGATACCGGGCGAGCGGCTCCGCAAGCGCACTGGTCCCACCGGTGATCAAAACCGTGCCGTCGAACACCTGCCGCTCAACGCCAGGTTCCGGCGCCGGGGCCAACCGCGGCACGAGAGCCACGCCGTCCGAGACGGCGATCCGCGGCTCGTCGGTCAAGATCACCGAATCCTGCGAACCGCGCAGATCGACCAGCCCGAGGCCGGGATGTTCGGCCTGGGCACTGCTCACGAGTCCCCACACCGCGGCCGCCGCGAGGTCCGGATCGTCGCTGGTGGCCCGATGCGTCACCACGACCAGCCGTTCATCCGGCGCGGCCAGCCATTCCCGCAACCGGGCAAGGGTGGCCGCGAGCAACTCTCGAGTGCCGCCAACGCCCGTGTCGAAGACCTCGGCCTCCACCAGCGACGGAGTGACCGGAACCCAGTCGATCTGCTGCAGGACGTTCTCGACCTTCAGCGGCCGCGTCACCAACGACTCGATGCGCGCCACCACACGTCCGTCGTCATCGGTGAGCACGACCCGCAGCTCGTCCTCGCCGAGACGCGTGAGATGCACTCGCGCCGCGTCAACGCTTCGAAACAGCTCAACCCCGTTGAACGCGAACGGAACCCGCACCGCACCCCGAGGGTCCGCCAGCAGAGCCGAGTGCAGTGCCGCGTCGAGCAGGCAGGGGAGCGGGCCGCCGGAAACGTCGGCGAACAGCTCGTTCCCGCGTTGCCACAACGCCGTCACACCCTGAAACGCCGGCCCGTAGTGGTACCCGAGCCCGGCAAGTCCTTGGTAGTCAACGGGAAGCGGCGAGGCTCCCTCCGGAGGCCACTCCGAACCACTGTCCGAGGGTTCGCCACTGGCGACAGCCGACGCGCTCACATGCCGCGTCCACGCACCATCCCCAACCGGACGCGCCCAGATCGTGATCTTGCGGTCCTGATCGACGAGCACCTGCACCTGCGCGTCGCCGTTCAGCACCAACGGTTCGTGGACGACCAGGTCGTCGAGCCGATCACCGGTCGCCTGCCAGGCCATCTCGACGAACGCCGTCGCGGGCACGATGACGTCGTCGCCGATGCGATGATCCGCGAGCCACGGCTGTGTCGCCACCGAGAGAACAGGCCCGGAAGAGGCGGTGCTCGGCGGCAACCAGTAACGCTCGCGCTGGAACGGGTACACCGGCAGATCGCACCGCCGTGCGCCGGTGCCCGCGTACACGGCGTGCCAGTCAACGTCGACGCCGTGCACGTGCAGGGTCGCCAGACCGTCCCGCACGCCACGGGACATCGCGACGAACGCCCCGTCCGCGCACTCCTGCCCCAACGCCGTGAGCGTCGCGGCCGGCCCGATCTCGGCGAACACCGAGACGCCCGCGTCGGCCAGACCCCGGACGGCGTCGGCGAACAACACGGTCTCCCTGGCCTGCCGCACCCAGTACTCGGGCCGGGTGAGCGCCTCGGACTCCTCACGCCCGGTCAGCGTCGAGAAGAACGGAATCGTCGGTCGCTGATAGGTGATGGACTCCGCCACCTCGCGGAACTCGTCCAGCACCCCGTCGAGCAACGCCGAGTGGAACGCGTACGAGCCGAGCCGACGGCCGGGGATGGCGGCAACGGCATCCTCAGGGCCTGACAGCACCGCGGACTCAGGACCGTTGATCGCCGCAACGGAAACCCCGAACTCGGCGGCGATCCGCACGGCCCGCACCGCATCGGCACGAACGGCGACCATCGCGCCGCGGGGCATCGCGGCCATCGCCCGGCCTCGTACGGTCACCAGCCGGACCGCGTCGGGCAACGACAGCACCCCGGCGACGTGCGCGGCAGCGAGTTCGCCGATGGAGTGGCCCGCGACGTGACTGGGCCGCACGCCGTGCGAGCCGAGCAACGCACACAGCGCCACCTCGTACGCGAACAGCGCGGGCTGGGTGTAGTCGGTGCGGTCGATCAACGGTCCCGCGATCGCCTCCGCCAGCGGAAGATCGAACTCCGCGCACACCGCGTCGAAGGCCTCGCGGAAGACGGGGAACGCCTCGGCCAGCTCACGGCCCATCCCCGGACGCTGCGAACCCTGCCCGGTGAACAGGAACGCCAGCAGCGGATCGCGTTGGGCGGTGGCGTGCAGGACAGCAGGGTTGCCGACACCACGAGCCAGATCCCGCAGAGCACCCACGCCGTGAACCACGGCCCGGTGACTCAGGTGAGCCCTGCTCGTCGCCAGCGACCATCCAACGTCCAATGAGGACTCATCGGTCACCGCGTCAGCGAGCGCGGCAGCGTGCGCCCGCAGCCCCTCCTCATCGTCCCCGCTGACCAGCCACGGCACCTCGATCGCCGCCCCGGCAGCCTCCACCTCCAGAACCGGCGGCTCCTCCACGATGATGTGCGCATTGGTCCCGCTGATCCCGAACGACGAAATGCCCGCCCGCCGCACACCGTCCGACCACGCCACCGGCTCGGCCAGCAGCCGCACCCCGGACCAGTCGGCGTGCGGCGACGGCGAGTCCGCGTACAACGACCGGGGCAGCACGCCGTCCCGCATCGCCCACATCACCTTGATCAGCGACGCCACCCCGGCGGCCGCCTGCGTGTGCCCGATGTTCGACTTGACCGACCCGAGCCACAGCGGACGTTCCCGGCCAACCCCGTAGGTCGCCATCAGCGCCGACGCCTCGATCGGATCACCGAGCGTCGTCCCGGTGCCGTGCCCCTCCACCACGTCCACATCGGACGGAGACAGACCCGCGTCGGACAACGCCCGCCGGATCACGTCCTGCTGCGCCGGCCCGTTCGGCGCGGTGAGCCCGTTCGACGCGCCGTCGGAGTTCACCGCCGATCCGCGCAGGACCGCGAGCACGGGATGACCGTTGCGCTGGGCGTCGGAAAGCCGTTCGAGCAGCACCAGCCCGGCGCCCTCGGCCCAGCCAGTGCCGTCGGCATCAGCGGAGAACGACCGGCACCGTCCGTCCGGCGAGAGCGCGTGCTGCTGGCTGAACGCGACGAACGGCCCCGGCGTCGACATGACCGTCACACCACCGGCCAGGGCCAGCGAGCACTCCCCGTCCCGCAACGAGCGAGCGGCCAGGTGCATCGCGACGAGCGACGACGAACAGGCCGTGTCGATCGTCAAGGACGGACCACGCAGCCCGAGCACGTACGAGATCCGCCCGGACGCGACACTGCCGGTCGACCCGAGCGCGAGATGCGACTCGATGCCGTGCCCGTCGACCCGAGTCGCGTAGTCGTTGTGCATCAGGCCGACGAACACCGCGGTGTTGCTGCCGTGCAACGAGGTCGGGGCGATCCCGGCGCGCTCGACGGTCTCCCACGCGACCTCGAGCAGCAAGCGCTGCTGCGGGTCCATCGTGGCCGCCTCGCGCGGTGAGATGCCGAAGAACCCGGCGTCGAAGTCCGCGGCGTCGTGCAGGAACCCGCCGCGCCGCACGTACGTCCTGCCCGCCTGGTCCGGTTCCGGGTCGTACAGCGAGTCGACGTCCCAGTCGCGGTTCGCCGGGAAGTCGCTCGTGGCGTCCACCCCGTCGACGACGAGCCGCCACAGCTCCTCCGGCGACCTGACCCCGCCGGGGAACCGGCAGCCCACCGCGACAACGGCGATCGGCTCGGTCTCCTGCGACCGCGCGACAACAGGTTCAGGCGCCTCGTCGTGGAGCAGCGACGAGAGATGACGAGCGACGGCGGCCGGCGTCGGGTGGTCCCACACCAACGTCGCGGGCAACGTCAAACCGGTCAGCACGCTCAACCGGTGCCGCAGGGTGGTGCCGTCCAGCGACGTCATCCCGAAATCCGCGAAGGCCGTGGTCGCGCTGGGACGTTCACCGCGCATGGCCGCGACCTCGTCCAGCACGAGCTTCTCGAACGAGACGGACCGGATTGTTTCGCCGAGTTCCTCGCGCAGCACGTTCCGCCGCACCTTGCCCGAACCCGTGCGGGGAATTGCCGAGGTGAACCGGACCTCCACCGGAACCTTGTGCGGCGACAGGACGTCCGCGCAAGCCCGCACCACCGCGTCGCCGTCCGCCGGCCCCACGACGAACGCCACCGGAACCTCGCCCAGCACCGAGTCCGGCCGTGCGACGACCGCCGCGTCCCGAACCCCTGGCAGCCTGAGCAACACCGCCTCGACCTCGACCGGGTCGACGTTCTGACCGCCGCGGATGATCAGATCACTGACCCGTCCGGTGACCAGCAGCCGACCGTCCTGCGCGAACCGCCCGAGGTCGCCAGTGCGATACCACCCGTCCCGCAACGCCTGAGCCGTCGCCTCGGGGTTGCCGTGATAGCCGGAGAACAAGCCGGGACTGCTGACCAGGATCTCGCCCTCGTCGATCCGCACGGACACCCCGTCGACCGGCGGCCCGATGCTGATGGCCCCACAGGTCTCGGTGGTGCCGTAGAGATCGAGCAACGGCACACCGAGCGCCGCCCGGACATCAGCCAGCAGCCCGGCGTCACTGGGCGCACCCGCCGTCAGCGCGAAGCGCAGCGAAGGCGCCGAAGCAGGCGAGGTCTCCAGCAACATCCGGTACGTCGTCGGCACTCCCGCGAGCACGGTCGGCGCGTACTCGCTGATGAGTTGCTTGAGCCGGCCAGGTTCGACCCGCCCGCAGAGGTGAGCACGGGCGCCGAGCGTGAGGACACCGAGGATGCACATCGAGTGCGCCCAGCTGTGCGACATCGGCAACGGCCACAGCAGCCGGTCGCCGGCGGACATCCCGAGCACCGGCCCGTAGCAGGTCAGCGGAGACCACAACCCCGCGCGCTGCGTGGACACCGCACCCTTGGGCGTCCCGGTGGTGCCGGACGTGTAGAGCAACCAGGCGGGTTCGTCGAGCCCGAGGTCGTCACGCGGCGAGCCGGCGAAGGCGGTGAGCCCCTCGAACTCCTCCCCGGTCACCACCACGCGCAGCGAGTCCGGGAGCTTCGGCAGCTGACGCGGATCGGTGATCACCAGCGACGGCTCGCAGTCGTCCAGCAGCTGCCGCAACTCGGCCTCTGTCGCGTACGGACTCAACAACACGCACACCGCCGCGGCCCGCGCCACCGCCAGGACCGCTTCGACCAGCTCCACGCTGTCGTCGAGCAGCAACGCCACCCGAGCCCCGCGCTCAACCCCCAGCCCGGCCGCCAGCCGCCCGGTGCGATCCGCGAGCTCCGCCCACGTGACGGACCGCCTGCTGTCGCTGTACGCCTCCTGGTTCCCACGCAGTCGAGCGTTGTCCTCGAGCAACTCAGAAATCGGCTTCACCCCAGTGCCTCCCCTGAAACCGACCGTAGCGCGGTCTCGTTGGCGGGGAGCCAGTTCCTCCTTCTCTATAGCTTCAGTGCTGACTGAAGTAAATCCTTCGCGCCACAGTGGACAAACTCGGTCCGCGACAACCACAAGCGCTGAAGAAGGGCCGGCTGCGGCGGCAGCCGGCCCGAGACGTCACCTGACCGGAGCCGGAGCGGGTTTGACGTCCGCCTGTGCTTCCAGGTGGTCGGGCAGGGACGCGCGGTAGATCGGCATGGCCGCGGCGGTGGTGACGATCGCGACCAGCACGAGGATCGCGAACATCTCCGGTGTCACCAGGTCGTAGGCGAGGCCGATGTTGATGAAGATCAGGATCATCAGGCCGCGCGCGTTCATCAGGCCGCCGACCGCGGAGGCGTAGCGCCACGAGAAGCCCTGGGCGCGCACGACCAGGCCGCAGCCGAGGTACTTGCCGGCGAACGCGGCCAGCATGATCACGGCGAGCGGGAACCACAGCGCGCCGCCCGCGCCGAAGCCGGACACCTGGGTGTTGAGGCCGCTGAAGGCGAAGAACACCGGCAGCAGCAGGATCGAGTTGAGGTCGGTGAGCTTGGTTTCGAGCTCGTGCCGGATCACCTTCATCTTGGGCATGGCGAGGCCGGTGATGAAGCCGCCGAACACCGAGAAGACGCCGATGAAGTCGGTGAACCAGCCGGCGAGCAGCACGACGAGCAGGATGATCGCCATCATGTCGCGGCTGAGCTTGCCGTCGCGTTCCGCGCGTTCACCGAGCTTGGCGAGCCATTTGCGGCCGATCGTGAGCATCAGCACCGCGAACAGGGCGGCGCCGCCGATGGTGCGCAACGCGCCGGCGGGGCTGCCGGAGGTGCCGACCGCGATGATCAGCGCGAGGAAGCCCCACGCCACCGCGTCGTCGATCGCCGCGGCGACCAGGGTCAGGCCGCCGATCGGGGTGTTCGCGATGCCGCGTTCCTGCAGGATCCGGGCCAGCATCGGGAAAGCGGTGATCGACAGGGCGCCACCGAGGAACAGCATGAACACCCACAGGCTCGACCCCTCGGGGCTGAGCGAGTCGAAGAAGATCACCGCGGCGCCCGCGCCGAGCAGGAACGTCGGCACGATGCCGGACACGGCGAGCACCCCGGCGCGTCGGGCGTTGGACCCGGCGGTCATGCCGTGGTCCAAAGAGGACCCGACGAGGAACATGTAGAACGTCAACCCGATCGTGCTGAGCACGTAGAGGGTGCTCTTGACGTCGGCGGGAAAGAGCTGGGCCTGCACGCCAGGCGCCACGGCACCGAGCAGCGCCGGTCCCAGCAGGACGCCGGCGACCATCTCGCCGACGACCCTGGGTTGCCGGACCAGCATGGCGAGGCGCCCGCACACCGTCGTCGCGACGAGCACCACCGCCAGCGCGGCGAAGACTTGCAAGGCGAAGTGGATCTGGTTCACCGGGATCTCCTGGGGTTAGTGCCGGACCGGGCAACCCTGCGTGTCGTGCGTGTCGAAATAACGGCCCGCCAGCCGCAGCCGGTGGGCGTGCAGCACCATCGCGGTGCCGAGCATGAGCTGGACGACGCTGCGCCAGACGTCCTCCCAGCGGTCGCGCACGCGCATGAAGGCCAAGCGGGAGCGGGGAACCGTGCCGTCGCGGACGAGCAGGCACGGGCCGCGGCTCGGCAACGAACGGGTGTGCGTCACGGAGGAGTGCAGCGTCACGCGGCGCAGCACCACTCTCGTGGCCGCGCGCATCGCGATCGGGGAGAGCCGCCACGCCGGGCAGGGTCGGTTGGCGGCGATGCCGAACGGGATGTGGTGCTCGTTGCGGGCCGCGGTGCGTTCCCAGCGGCCGGGCTCGAACTCGTCCGGGTTCGCGTATCCGGTCGCGTGGTAGGCGGGATAGTTGAAGCACAGCACCGAACCGGCCGGGAACGTCGTGTGCTCGTCCAGTTCGATGTCGGCGGTCGTGATGCGGTGTGCGATGCCGAACAACGGGTAGAGGCGGAAGGTCTCGTCGAGCACGTGGGCGAAGTACCTGTCGTCGTCGGGGTTCTCCGCGAGTCGTGCCGCGACCTCCGGGTGCTGGGCCAGCGCGAGCAGCAGGTGGGCCATCGCCTCCGACATCTGCACGACGGCGGTGTTGAAGTAGGTGCCCTGCAAGTAGTGGACCTGCTCGATCTCGGACAACGTGGTGGGCAGCGGGTGCTGGACGTCCTCGAGCCGTTCCTCCAGGTACCGCGTCAGGCGGGCGCGGCGGGCTGGGTGGCGCAAACCCGTGCACTTCAACGAGGTCACGACGTCGTCGGCGTGCCCGACGATCAGATCGCGGGCCGCGCGCGGGCAAGGTTCGCCGAAGACCAGCTCGTAGAAGTACTCGGCCCAGATCGGCATCATCAGCTCGCGCAACCGGACGTGGGTGACCGATCCGGCCAGGGCCTCGTCCAGCACGCGGCCGGTGCAGTTCCTGGCCAGCGTCGACAGGGTTTCCGCTGGTCCCGCCAGGAACGCGCGGGTCGCGCGCGCCACGTCGTCGTAGCGCGGCCCTGCCTCCAGGTGTTCCTGGTGCACCTCGGGGCCGGGGGAGAGCCAGTACCAGAACAGGTCCGACAACCCGGCACCCTTGCTGCGGCCGTTCGCGGCGGGATGGCTGTAGAGCTCCAGGAAACGGTCCGGGCCGACCTGGTCGTTGGGGAACGTGATCGCGTTGTCGCCGTTGACCTTCTCGAACACCTTGGCGCGCAACGCCACCACGCGCGCCGGCAACCAGTTCAGCACCGGACCACCACCATGTCGTGGCTCAACTCCCCGCCGCACAGCGCGAGGACGTGCTCGAACTCGTCCCGCAGCACGCCGAGGACCCGGTGCACGCCCGCCTCACCATCGGCCGCAAGCCCCCACAACACCGGCCTGCCGATGCCGACCGACGAAGCTCCCATCGCCAGCGCCAACGCGATGTCACCTCCACTTCGGACACCGCCGTCGAGCACGAGCGGAACCCGCCCGCCCACCGCCTTCACCACCGCGGGCAACGCGTCCAGTGCCGCCGGTACGACGTCGAGCTGGCGGCCGCCGTGGTTGGACACGAAGATCCCCGCCACCCCGTGCCCGACCGCGAGCACCGCGTCGGCGGGGTGGAGAACTCCCTTCAACCACACCGGGAGCGATGTCGACGCGCACAACCGGTCGACGTCCTCCCACGAGAACGCCGCCATCTCGATATCGCGCGGACCGGCGACACCGGCGAGATCGCGCATGTTCTCCGCCGCCAACCCGGAAGGCAGGTCGTGGAACCCGTTCGCGATGTCCCTGCGGTGCCTGCCGAACACGGGGGAGTCGACCGTGACGACCAACGCCTCGCATCCGGCTCGTTCCGCCCGCCGCACCAGGGCTTCCGTGACGCGCGGATCTGGTTGGAGGTACAGCTGGAACCACACAGGCCCGGTCGCGGCGGCCACGACGTCCGCGATCGGCGCGGTCGAAGCCATGCTGGACACCAGGATCGTGCCCGCCGCACCCCGTGCCGTCGCCAGCTCACCGTCGGGGTGCGCGAGCTTGTGGAACGCGGTCGGCGAGATCAGCACCGGGAAGTCGTCCCTGATCTCCTTGCCCCGCAACACCCGTGGCAGCAGGGCCAGGCGCCGGAACGCGGCCTCGTTCTCGGCGAGCACGACCTCGTCCCCGACCCCGCCCGCGAAGAAGTCGTAGTGGACGGGGTCGAGCACCGCGCGTGCCTTGTCGTGCAGCTCCGCGAGCACCGGGTTCACCGGAGGTACGCCCGCAGCGGCGCCTTGTGCACCTTCTCGCTGTCCCACTCGTTCTCGAGGTTCTCGGTGACGTGGTGCTCGTCGACCAGGTCACCGGCACGGAACCGGCGGACCACCGGGTGCAGGTAGCGGCCGTCGAGCCCGCTGGTGTCCTGCTGCGAGTTCCGGCCGGCGGTGATGTCGAACGGGTTGACCTTGTCGTGGTCCGCGCCGTACTCCAGCGTCACCGTCAGGTACGTCTCGACGTCACCGAACTCGCCCCGCGCCACCGCCTCGTGCAGGTGCGCGACCGGAACCTCCTCGACGTACCGCACGGCGCCGTCGGGACCGATGAGCACCGCGTCCGACATGAACGCGAACAGCTGCCACAGCGCGGAAGTCCGGTTGACCCGCTCGATGATCGCCTCGGTGACGTCCTCGGCGGCCACGGCACGGCTCGGCCAGTCCACGCCGTGATACCGCTGTTCCGCGATCCGGTGCAGCGCGCGGACGCCGTAGCGGAAGCCGTGGATGAACCCGCTGGTCGACTTCTTGAAGTCGCGCATCTGCGTGATCGTGCCCGCGAAGAAGAGGTCCGGGACGTTCACCGACTCCCACGCCGCGGTCTGGTCGGGGAAACGCGAGTTGATCGTGAGCTGCGGCCGGCACTCCGGCGCGAAGATCGAGGCGTCGAACCGGAACCCGGTCGCGAGGATCACCCGGTCGTAGCGGATCTCCTTGATCACCTCGTCGACCCGCTGGAAGCTGACCTTGACCAGGTAGTCGTCGCCGTCGCGCCGGATGCCCGCGATGTGCCCGTCCAGCAACGCGTTCTGCGACTTGAGCTGGTAGGTGTCGAGGAAGTTGTTGTTCACCGCGCGCAGGTGGCCGACGAAGTGGGTCTGCCATGCCAGTTTCAGCGAACCGGGGCCCGCGAGGTGGATGACCGACGTGGTCTCCATCAGGGCGTCCGCGGTTTCGAACGCCGAGTTGCCGCGCCCGATGATCAGCACCTTCTTGTTGGTGAACTCGGCCGGGTCGACCGACACGTCGTAGTAGTGCTCGGCGTGTTCGACACCCTCGATGTCCGGCACGTACTTCTGGGAGACGCCCGTGGCCACGATGATCCGCTTGGCCCGGTAGGTGACGCCGTGCTGGTCGCGCACCACGAAGTCGTCCGGCCTGTTCACCGACACGACGCGCGTGTCGTAGCGGATCGGCAGGTCGTTCTTGACGGCGAAGTCGCCCAGGTAGCGGACCATGTCGTCGGCGTGGGGAAAGTAGCGCGGCGTGTAGCCGGTGAACAGCAGGTCGGGATCGTCGCTGAGCAACGAGTTCCAGTCGACGCGCAGGTTCAACTCGGGGTCGTCCCAGCCGGTGTAGATCTTGTTGATGGAGATCAGCTGCCGGTGCCGGGGGAAGCGGGTGAAGAACGTTCCCGCCGCCGGTCCCGCCTCCAGCACCAGGTGGTCACGGCCATCCTTTTTGAGCAGGTAGGACGCCTGCAGCCCCGCCGGACCGGCGCCGATCACGAGACACTCGGTCGAAACCTCGCTGGACACGACTTCTCTCCTCACGCGGTGTTCACCACTTCGGCCAACTTGCGCTTGTCGGGTTTGCCGCTCGGGGCGACAGGAGGTTCGGTGATCGCGGTGACCTGAACAGGTGCGCAGGCCGCGCCCAGCCGTTCGGTCACCAGCTGCCGCAGCTCGGCCAGCTCGGGAACGCGATCACCTCTGGGCACGACGAATGCGTGCACCGCTTCGCCGGTGTCGTCGTCCGGTACCGCGACGACGTAGGCCTCTGCGACGTCCGGGTGCTCGGCGATCACGTGCTCGATCGGGCCGATGTAGTGCAGGTTCGCGTTGACGATCACGACGTCCCTGGCGCGGCCGGTCAGGTGCAGGTAGCCGTCGGCGTCGAACCTGCCCAGGTCGCGGGTGCGGATCCAGCCGTCCACGAACACCTCGGCCGATTCCTCTGGGTTCGCCCAGTACCCGCTCGCCTGGCCAGGAGTGCGGACGAACAGCTCGCCGTCGCGGATCTCCACGTCGACCGGTGGCTTCCCGACCGTGCCGGGCGGATCCGCGGGCGTGGCCATCGAGATCATCCCGGTCTCGGTCTGGCCGTAACCGTGGAACAGCACCGGCCCCAGCACTTCCAGGGCTTCGCGGTGGCGTTCGGTCGTCAGCGGCGAGCCCGAGACCAGCAACGCACGCAAGGTCGACAGGTCCGCGGGGGAGTGGCGCTGGCCGGCGACGAGCTTTGCCAGACCAGGAACGGTGATCACGCGCGCGGTCGCTCGGTGCTGAGCGATGGCGCTGGGGTTGTCCGCGACGACGACCGTGCCACCGGCGGTCAGGGTGAGGATCGCGTACTCGAACATCACCTGGCTCGACAGCGATCCGAACACCAGGTACCGGTCGAGCCTGGTCGCGAGTTCCCGGATCGCGGGTGGCCACGCGTCGGGCCGGGCGGTCCACGCGTTCGTCATGGATGCATAGGTCTGGGCGCACGCCTTGGGTGCACCGGTGCTGCCGCTGGTGTGGATGAGCCGGGCGATGTCGTCCGGCCTGCCGTCGCAGCGCAGTGGTTCGGCTGGATTTCTGGCGAGATCGTCGGTGTCGCGGACCACGAGTTTGATGTCGAGGCTGAGCAGGTGTTCGACCTGGGCCTCGGTCAGTCCTGGCCGCACACCCACGACCCGCGCGCCCACCGCGTGCGCGGCGAGGATCGTGGCGAACGCCTCCGGGTGCACGCCCTGCAGCAGCGCGACCCCGTCACCAGGGCCGAGTCCGTTGGCGCGCAACCCGGTCGCGATCCGCGCGATGAGGTCGAGCATCTCGGTACCGGTCACCACGCGGGTGCCGTGCTCGAACACCGGCCGGTCCGCGGCGGCGCCGAGCACGTCGAGCACCGCGCGCGGGAACGGCTCGGCGTCACGCGCCGGCAAGGCATTCCTTCACGAACACGGCCAGCGGCTGCTGGTGCACCTCCGGCACGTCCCAGTGGTTCTCGAGGTTCTCCGCGAGGTGGTGGGTCGCGGCGAGCACGCCGTGGCGGTAGTGGCGGACCACCGGGTGCAGGTAGCTCGCGTCGGCCGCGTTGACAGGGTCGTTCTCGGCGACGCGCGGGATGGTGATGTCGAACGGGTCGACGGTGTCGTGGTCCGGTCCGTACTCGAGCGTCGCGACGAACCGGTGCTCTGCCGGGCCGAGGCCGCCGTCGGCCACGTAGGCGACCGGCACTTCCTCCTCGTACCGCGCGGAGTCCGCGTCGACCGTCACGACGTCGCCGACGACCGCGAACTGCTGCCACAGACACGAGGACGTGTTCACCCTGGCGATGAGCGCGTCGCTGATCGCCTCCGGGGACAGCTCCAGATCCCTGCCGGGCCACGGAACGGCGTGGTTGCGGGCACTGAGAACGCGGTGCAGCGCGCGGGCGCCGTAGCGGAAGCCGTGGATGAACCCGCTGGTCGACTTCTTGAAGTCACGGGACTGCGTGATCGTGCCCGCGAAGTACAGGCCGGGGATGTTCGTCGACTCGAACGCCGAGGTCAGCTGCGGGAACCGGTCCTTGATGATCAGCGACGGCCGGCAGTTCTCCGCGAAGATCGTGGCGTCGAACCGGAACCCGGTGCACGCGATGATCCGGTCGTACTCCAGCTCGCGCAGCTTCTCGACCGTGCGGGCGTAGCGGAACTGGATGCGGAACCCGCCCTCCGGCCGCTGCTCGATGCGTTCGATCGAGCCGTCGATGACCGCGTTCTCGCTCTTGAGCTGGTAGGTGTCGAGGAAGTTGTTGTTCACCGCGCGCAGGTGCCCGACGTAGTGGGTCTGCCAGGCCAGCTTCACCGAGTGCGGCCCAGCCACGTGGATCACGGCCGCGTGCTCGACCAGTGCGTCGGCGGTTTCGAAACCCGAGTTGCCCTTGCCGATCACCAGCACCCGCTGGTCGGTGAACGACTCGGGGTCGGTGTCGAAGGTGTCGTAGCGTTCGACGTGCTCGATGCCGGGGATCTCCGGCACGTACAGCTGCGAGACCCCGGTGGCCATCACCAGGTTCCTCGCCCGCCAGGTCTGTCCACCGCGGGCGGTGACGGCGAACTCGTCGCCGTCGCGTTCGACCGTGGTGACATCGATGTCGTACTGGATCTTCAGAGTGGCCGCGCAGTCCTGGAAGTACCGGACGATGTCGTCGGCGTCCGGGAAGTACTTCGGGCTGTAGCGGGTGAACAGCAGGTCCGGATCGTCGAGCAGCAGCGAGTTCCAGTCCATCCGCATGCGTCGTTCGGGATCTTTGGCCCCGGTGTGGACCTTGTTGATCGAGATGAGTTTGCGGTGCCTCGGATAGCGGGTGAAGAACGTGCCGGCCCCGCTGCCGCGTTCGAGGACGGCGTAGTCGCGACCGTCCCGCTCCAGCAGTGCGGCGAGCTGCAAACCGGCCGGTCCCGCGCCGATGATCAGGTAGTCGTGCGCCATGGACGGGGAAGCTACCCACGCGATCTCAGAACTTTCTGAGATCGGCTGCCTACCGTCCGTGCCGTGACCACGACCGCTGCAGACACGTCCGTGGACCTCGGTTCGCCGCTCGCCATCACCGACCTGCTGCGGGCTTCCGAGCCGCTGCACGTGCAGGTCGGCGCACTCGTCGCGGACCGCGTCGCGGAGGGCCGCGCGTACCTGCGCACGGTGCTCGCCGACGACGAACGACCGGTGTACGGCGCCAAAACCGGGTTCGGCGCCCTGGTGGGCTTCGCGGGCCGTGCCTCCGAGGCTGACCAGTGCGACAACACCCTGGCACACCTGGGTGCGGGCCAAGGCCCCGACCTGCCACTGGACATCGCCCGCGCCGCGATGCTGGTGCGAACCTGGTCGCTGGCCCAGGGATTGTCCGGCGTGTCGGCACACGTCGTGGACGGCCTCGCTGCGATGTTCGGGACCACCTTCGTGCCGGCGATCCCGCGCTACGGATCCGTCGGTGCCAGCGGTGACCTGATCCCGCTCGCCTATGCGGCTCAAGCACTGCGCGGCCGCGGGCACGCCTACCTCGACGGCGTCCGATTGCCCGCCGCGGAGGCTCTGACTTCTGCGGGACTGTCGGCTTTGGAGTTGGACGGCCGTGACGCCTTGGCGTTGGTCAACGGCACGTCCGTCACCACTGCGGCCACGGCTCTCGCGCTGTCCTCAGTGCGTGCTTCGCATCGGGCGGTTGCGGACCTGACCTGCCTGCTGGTGGACGTGCTCGGTGCCGACCCGGGATTCCTGGACGCACGGCTGATCGCCGCGTTCGGGCACACCGGCGCGGTGTCGGTCGCCGCGGACATGCGAGGGTTGCTGGAAGGAACGAGTCCCAGCGGATCGCGGGCGTTGCAGGAGCCGTACAGCATCCGGTGCGCGCCGCAGCTGCTCGGAGCGGCCGAGGACGCGTTGCGCTACGTGGACGGTGTGGTCGCGGCGGACCTCGGCGGGGTCAGCGACAACCCGTTGTTCTTCCCCGGCGACGACCTGGTGGCGCACGGCGGCAACTTCTTCGGCCAGCCCGCCGCGTTCGCCGCCGACGTGCTGGCGATGGTCACGGCGTCACTGGGCAACCTGGCGGAACGGCAGCTGGACCTGCTGGTCGACCCGGCCCGCAACACCGGCCTGCCACCGATGCTGGCCGCCGGACCCGGCCAGCAGCACGGGTTGCAGGGCGTGCAGCTGGCCACGACCGCGTTCATCGCCGAGATCCGGCGCAACGTTCTTCCTGCCAGCACGCAGAGTCTGCCGACGAACCTGCACAACCAGGACGTCGTGCCGTTCGGCACCCAGTCCGCGTTGCGCGCCTACGACCTCGCCGAACTGCTGCGGTTGCTGTGCGGCTCGCTCGCCTTGGGGTTGCGGCAGGCCGTGCACGTGGGCGGCAGGCGGCCGACCGCGCCGCGTTGTGCCGCGTTGCTGGACGCACTCGCCGACGCGATCGAGCCGGTCGACCCGGACCGGCCGCTCGACGTGGACGTCCGGGTCGCCGCGGACGTGGTCACCAGCAGGCAGTGGTGACCATGGCAGGGGTGATCACGGGCAGGCGGACGTGATCCTCTCCCGCTGTGGCGCCGAATCCGGTCCCGTCATCGGCAATCTCAGTGTGAAGCGAGCGCCCCTGCCCGGATGTCCGAACGCCTTCACCGTGCCGCCGTGCCCGGTCACGATCTCCTGGACCAGGGCCAGCCCCAGTCCGAAGCGCTTCTCGCCGTGCCCGTGGCGGAACCGGTCGAAGAGCCGCTCGGCCTCCACCGCCTCGAACCCGTCCCCGGTGTCCGCGACCGTCACCTCCGCGTGCCCGTCCCGCTGCGCCACCCGCACCGAGATCCGGCCTCCTTCTGGCGTGTGCCGGACCGCGTTGGCCAGCAGTTCGTCCACCGCCCGCCGCAGCGCGGTCTCCACGCCGAACACCACCAGCGGACCACCCGGAAGCTCCATGGACAGAGTGATCCGGCGTTCCGCCGCCCGTTCGCTCTCCCCGGTCACCGCGGACTCGGCCACCGCGGCGAGGTCCACGGGCTGCCCGTCGAACTCCCGGTTGAGCTGCGCCGACAGCAACAGGTCGTCCACCACGTCCGACAGCCCGCGAATCGACCTGGCGAGCGCGTCGAGGCCGTCCCGCTGGTCGTCGGGCAGGTTCGCGGCCGACGACAGCAACTGGGCGCGCAGATACGCCCGTGCGATCGGGGTGCGCAGTTCGTGGCTCGCGTCCGTGACGAACTGCCGTTGCCTGGCCAGCGCTTCTGCCAGCGGACCGACCGTGCGGCGGCTGACCCCGAGGCCGATCAACGCCGCCGCGAGCAGTCCGCCCACCTGCGCTATCCCCAGGGCCAGCAGCAGGTGGTGGCGGTCGGCCAGCAGGTACCGCATGTCGAACACCGCCTGCACCGTCGTGGAATCCGCGCCCGGTGTCGTGAACACCATGTACTCCGTGCCGTTCGCGGAGACGTCACGCTCCACCGCGGCGCCCGAGGACCGCACCGCGTCGAGGTCACCGCGCAACGGGAACCCGTCCGGCACCGTCAGCACGCCCTCGTCGAGCACACCGTTTTCCAGTACGAACACCCACGCACATCGCGGCGCGACATCGGGTACGCCGAACCGGGCGTTGTACCGGAGTTCGCGCGCCACCTGCGTTTCCTGCGCCTGCACCATGACCACGTACGCGATAGCGCCGACGAACGCGATCATCACGGTGATCGCGAGACCCACCAGCACGCTGACCCGCAGCCGCGCCCGCCGGACCTCCGCGCGTTCGGCCTCGGCCCACGTCGTCACAGCGCCCCCAACCGGTAGCCGACGCCCTGCACCGTCCGGACCACCGTGCGCCCCACCTTGGACCGCAGGTAGTGCACGTAGGTGTCCACAATGGACGGCGAGGGGGCGTCGTGGAAGACGGTCCGCCGCAGCGAGGCCCGCGTGTGCACGGTGTCGGGGTGGGTGGCGAGCACCCGCAGCAGGGCGAACTCCCTGGCGGTCAGCGGTACCCGTTCGCCGTCGGGCAGCACCACCTGGTGTTGCTCCAGCTCGAGGCGGCCGGCGCCGATCCGCAACACCACCGCCAGCTCCGCGGCCCGCCGGTACAGCGCTCTCAGTCGTGCACGCAGCTCGCCCAGGTCGAACGGTTTCATCAGATAGTCGTCCGCACCGGCGTCGAGGCCGTCGATTCGATCGCGAACAGTGCCCATTGCCGTCAAAACCAATGCCTGCGTTCGTATGGACCGGGAACGCAACCGGGAAAGGAGATCGAGCCCGTCGACAACGGGCAGTCCGCGATCTATCACGACCACGTCATATGGCCGAGTCAGTGCGAGATGCAGTCCGCGTTGCCCGTCCAACGCGATGTCCACGACATGTCCGTCCCCTCGGAACACGGCGGAGAGCAACTCCACCAGCTCCCTGTCGTCCTCTACGAGCAGCAGGCGCACAGCACGAAGAATGGCACGCCGCAGGGGAGTCGGACCAGGTCATGGAGGTGGTGCAACAGCCAATGGACAGGCACGGGAGATCGTTCACAAATGTGACCGGCAGGGCCGGGTGCAGCGGTATTTCCGCTGTTCTGCCGTCTTGCGAAACTGTCGGTTGCGGCATTCGGCGCAGACTTCGACAAACTCGCGAGGCTTTGCGATCGCGCCGGACCGGTAATTCAACGATAAACATGTGAACGGCGGCCCGGCGTGACCTGCGATCAATCGGCGGGTGTGAACAGCTACGTCCAGGCGGGGGCCACGGCGGACGTGGTGCCACCACCGCCGACCCAGCCCGCGGTCGCGATGGCGCGCAGTCCGTCGTCGCCCTCGGCGAGCCTGCCGTGCGGACCGAGAACGGTGGCGTTCCCGTCGTGCCACCGCACCGGAAGGCGGCCGTGCCGGTGCAGCAGCTCGCCGAACCTGGTGCTGAGCTTGGCGCTGCCGATGTGCACCCAGCGGCTCGGGAACAGGTCCAGCAGCTCGATCGTGGCCGGGCTGAGCTCCGGGACGATGGTGACGCCGTGGTCGCGGCCGTACTCGACGAGATCACGCAACGCGTCGGGATCACCCTCGGGGAACACGTGCAGGACGTTGAGCTTGTAGGCGGCCATCTTGTCGATGGCCTTGCGCATCTCGGCCGGCGCCAGCATGGCGCTCGACACGCCGCGCCAGGCGAACGCGGGGGAGTCCCGCACGTCGGCCGCGCGCACCGTGGCGTCACGGGTCATCAGCTGCCGGAACGACTGCACGCCGTGCCGCAGCCCTGCCTGGGTGCCCGCCCGCAGCATCACCGCGTCGTTGCTGACCAGCAAGGCGTAGCCCTCGGGGCCGAGCCCGCGCATGGCGGGATCGTGCGACACCATCAGCATGCCGTCAGGCGACTCCGCGAGCAGGTAGCCGGTCTGCGCGAAGATGTGCTCGCGCAGCAGAGCCGCCGCGGTACGGGCCTGTCCGGTCACCCGGACGGCGACGTCCTCGGTCAGTACGAACGAGCCCGTGCGACGGGGCGCGCTCGTGGGCATGGGAACAATCACCGGTTTCCTCTCCAGCGGACTAACGCTGGCAGTATCAGGTGAGTTCCGGCAACCGGAGGGTGAACGTGGTTCCCCGCCCTGTCGTGCTGATCACACCGACCGTCCCGCCGTGCGCCTCGACGAGCTTGCGGACGATCGCCAGCCCCAGTCCGCTGCCGCCCGTGCTGCGGGCCCGTGACTTGTCCGCGCGCCAGAACCTGTCGAACACGTGCGGCAGATCCGCCTCCGAGATGCCCGCTCCGGTGTCCTCCACCGAGATCACCACGCCGTCTTCCTCGACCGCGCTGACCGTCACCGAACCGCCGGGCGGCACGTACCGCAACGCGTTCGCGACGAGGTTGTCGAGGATCTGCCTGAGCCGCAACGCGTCCGCCCGGACGACGAGCGACGGGTCCGCGGCCACCGACAACGTGACACCTGCCTGCGCGGCCCGTGCCTCGTGCGCCGCGCGGACCTGCTCGAACGCGGCCAGCACCGGCACCGGTTCGATCGTCAGCCGCAACGAGCCCGCCTCCGCCACCGCGAGGTCCTGCAGGTCGTCCACCACGTGCTGGAGCACCAGCGCTTCCTTGAGCAGCAACGTGACCAGCGCGGGGTCGAGATCGCTCACCCCGTCCTCCGCCGCCTCCAGCCAGCCCCGGATGTTGCTCAGCGGCGTCCGCAGCTCGTGCGCGACGTCGCTGACCATCGTCTTGCGGGCCTGCTCCAGCTGCGCCCGGTTCGCCGCCATCGTGTTGAACGCCTTGGTCAGCCCCGCGATCTCGTCCTGACCGCGCACCGGCACCGGCGGGATGTCGCTCCCGCCGGACATGTGCTGCGCCGCGGCGGTCAGCGCCCTGAGCGGCCGGGTGATCCGCGCGCCGGCCAGCGCCGTCACCCCGACCGCGGCCAGCAGCACCGCCGCCGCGGCACCCACGACCTGCCAGCCGTTGCCCGACAACGAGATCGCGGCGGTCGGCGGACCCGACGGGTTCGTCAGGTAGAGCAGGGCCGGCGGCGGCACATACGGCGTGAGCTGCTCCTTGCGGCCCGCGGCGACACATGCGGCAACGGTGGGCTCGTCGGGGATCGCCAGGCCGGTCGTCTGCTTCACCGCGGGGGTGTAGTCGGGGTCGAGCTCGACCTGCGGCAGCGACTTGCGTGCCAGGCAGGCGTTGACCAGGTCCTCCAGGTCGAGCAACGCGTAGAAGTCGGCGGCGGTGTCGAACGGCAGCTGCGAGTCCCGGCAGTCCATGCTCACCTCCTTGCGCTTGACCAGCCGCAGGCAGACCAGCGACCCGGTGGGGTCCTCGCGGTCGCGGAAGCCGATCGGCGTGCGGAACGGCCCCAGCACCCGCTCGTCGATCCGGTCGGCCGGCGCGTCCGGCACCAGCACGGGATCGACCGCCAGCGGATCCACCACCGCCGCGGCCGTCGCGGGCAGCTGACCGCCGTCGCCACCCAGGTCCGCGATCGTCCTGCCGTCCTTGGTGACCAGCGCGATGCGGCGGTGCGGATGCTCGGTCACCAGCGACTCCAGCCAACCGTCCACTTCGGACCAGTCCCGATGCCCGGTGGCGTACGAGAGCAGCGTGGCGTAGATCTTGTTGTCCGAGGCCAGTTCGCGGCCCTGCTCACGGGCGATCGACGCCTGGGTCAGCTGGGTGGCGAGCCACGCGGTCGCGGCGATCGAGCACACCGCGATCAGCACCACGACCACGAGCAGCCGGGTGAAGACGCTACGGCGCATCACGGCGTCCAGCGGTGAGCTTGTAGCCGATGCCGTAGACGGTGACCAGGTGCTCGGGCGCGCGGGCGTCGGCCTCGATCTTGCGGCGCAGGTTCTTCACGTGCGTGTCGATCGTGCGGGTGGTCAGGAAGCTGTCGATGCCGTGCATCCGCTCCAGCAACTGCTCGCGGTTGAACACCCGGTCCACTTCGGACGCGAGCACCTCCAGCAACCCGAATTCGCCGGGCGTGCACTCGACCTGCTCACCGCGCACCGTGACCTCGTGCCGCACGGGGTCGACCACGATCGGCCCGACCGTCAGCAACGGTGCGGGCCGGGCGGCAGGACGCCGCCGGAGCAACGTCCGCACCCGCGCCACCAGTTCGCGCGGGCTGAACGGCTTGGTCATGTAGTCGTCGGCGCCGATCCCGAGCCCGTGCAGCAGATCGTCCTCAGTGGACCGCGCCGTGAGCATGAGCACCAGCACGTCGGGTTGATCCTCACCGGCCCGCAAGGCCCGGCACACGTCGAGCCCGCCCAGGCCCGGCAGCATCAGGTCCAGCACGACGAGTTCTGGCCGGTGAGCGCGGACGACGTCGAGCGCGTCCCGACCGTCGCGGACGACGAGCACCCGGTGATGATCCTGCTCGAGATAGCGGCGGACGAGCTCGGCCTGGTTCTCGTCGTCCTCCGCGACCAGGATGAGAGCGCTCACGCCGCGAGAATACGGACGCCCTCGCGGCGATCACCGGTTCGACACAGGATCCTCACAAGTGCTGATCAAGATCCACGGCATGCGCAACGCCCTCATCGCGGCCACGCTGCTCGTCGTGGTCGTCACCGCCGTCGTGCTGCTGGTGCGAGGCAGACCGGACGAGCCCGCCGCGGCCCCTCCACCCGCCCCGAAGACCACGACCGTGCAGAAAGGAGACCTCGCGAACACCCGCGTGCTGCAGGCCAACCTGGGCTTCGGCGCCGCCCGCCCGGTCAAAGGAGGCACCGGCACCGTCACGAAGCTGCCCGCGGCCGGCCAGACGACCGAGCTGGGCAAGGAGCTGTACCGGGTGGACGACCAGCCGGTCGTCGTGTTCTTCGGCGCGACCCCGCTGTTCCGCGCCCTGGACACGCCGGGCCTCAAGGGCTCGGACGTCGCCGTGGTGATGGACAACCTCGCCGCCCTCGGCTACCAGGTCGGCACCCGCCCCGGCGACGCCGCCAAAGCCGAGTTCACCCCACGCGTCGTCGAGGCGCTGAAGAAGTGGCAGAAGACCCTCGGCGTCGAACAGAACGGCGTCCTGGTCCCTGGCCGCGTCCTCGTGCTGGACCGCCCGATGCGCGTGGCGACCGTGAAAGCCCAGCTGGGCGCCCCGGCGGCCGAGGAGCTGTTCGAGGTCACACCGACCACCCGCCTGGTCACCGTGCAGGTGCCCGTCGCGGAAGCCGGCGCGGTGAAGGCCGGCATGCCGCTGACGATCGTGCGCCCGGACAACCGCGAGGTGCCCGGCAAGGTCACGTCGGTGACCAACGCCCCTCCCGCCGAGAACGGCGGCGGCCAGAAGATCGACGTCGTGGTCACCCCCGACAACCCCGCCGACGTGGCGGACCTGGACACCGCACCGGTCCGGCTGAAGATCACGACCGAGAGCCGGACCGGCGTCCTGACCGTGCCCCTGGCCGCGCTGATCGCGTTGAAAGAGGGTGGCTATGCCGTGCAGCTGCCCGCCGGCGGCCTGAAGGCAGTGCAGACCGGTCTGTACTCGCAGGACAAGGTCGAGATCTCCGGCGACGGCATCACCGACGGCCTGGAAGTGGTGACGGCGCAGTGACCCCGGTCCTCGCGTTGCGCGCGGTGAGCAAGCATTACTACGGCGGAGTCACGGCCCTGTCCGACGTATCGCTGCAGGTCAGCTCAGGCGAGCTGCTCGCGATCGTGGGCCCGTCCGGCTCGGGCAAGTCCACCCTGCTGCACCTCGTCGGCACGCTGGACCTCCCGTCGTCCGGCACGGTGGAGATCGACGGCCAGGACGTGTCGTCCCTGTCGGACCGTCGCCTGTCGATGCTGCGCGGGAGCCGGCTGGGCTTCGTCTTCCAGCAGTTCCACCTCTCCGACGGCCTCACCGCCACGGAAAACGTCGCCACCGGCCTCCTGTACGCGGGCGTGCGCCGCAAGGACCGCCGCGCGCTGGCCGTGGAGGCGCTGAAACGGGTAGGCCTCGGGCACCGGACCGATCACCGGCCGTCGCAGCTGTCGGGTGGGGAGAAGCAGCGCGTCGCCATCGCCCGCGCCGTGGTGAACAACCCGGCCCTGGTGCTGGCGGACGAACCGACCGGCGCGCTCGACACGGCCAACGGGCGTGCGGTGCTGGAGTTGCTGCGGGAGTTGAACCGGCAGGGCACGACGATCGCGCTGATCACGCACGACCGGGACATCGCCGCGTCGTTGCCGCGCCGGGTGGAGTTGCGGGACGGACGGATCGTCGCCGACACGGGTGCAGCCGGCGGTGCGCGTTGACCCGGCTCTCCTTCGCCGACCTGATCGCGCTCGGCTCGCTCGGCATCCGCACCCGCCGACTCCGCGCCGCACTTTCCGCCCTGGGCATCGCTCTGGGCATCGCCACGGTGATCGTCGTGACCGGTATCCCCGCCTCCAGCCAGCAGGCCCTGCTGGACGAACTGACCGCGCTGGGCACCAACCTCCTCCGAGCCCAACCGGCCCAGCGCAACGAGGACCCGGTGCTGCTCCCGGAATCCTCGGTGGCGATGGTCCAGCGCATCGGCCCGGTCACCGCGGCCGCGGCCGTCGCGAACACCCACACCCGCGTCCGCCGCAACGACCTGCTGGACCCCGGCCACAGCTCGGACATCACCGTCCTGGCCGCAACACCGAACCTGCTGGAGACCGTGAACGGCCACGTCCAGAGTGGGGAGTTCCTGCCGCGCCCGGACTTCCCGTCGGTCGTGCTCGGTAACACGGCCGCGCAACGGCTCGGCATCGCGAACGCACAGGACCGGCCGGCGGTGTTCGTGGGGGAGCGGTGGTTCACCGTGGTCGGGGTGCTCGGGCCGATGCCGCTCGCCCCGGACGTCGAACGCTCGGTCCTCGTCGGCTGGGAGGCCGCGCGCACCCAGCTCGGCTTCGACGGGCACCCGACCGTCGTGTACGTCAAGGCCCGCGAGGAGTCCATTGAGGACGTTCGCGCGGTGCTGCCGGCCACGCTGTACGGCGAGATCCCCGGCCTGGTGCAGGTGAGCCGTCCGTCGGACGTGCTGGCGGCCAAGCGGGCCACGCAGAACTCCTACAGCGCGCTGTTCCTCGGGCTGGCCGGGGTCGCGCTGCTGGTCGGCGGCGTCGGCGTGGCGAACACGATGGTCATCTCGGTGCTGGAACGCCGCAGCGAGATCGGGCTGAGGCGGGCCCTCGGCGCCACTCGCGGCCACATCCGCGCCCAGTTCCTCACCGAGGCGGTCCTGCTGTCCAGCCTGGGCGGTCTGGCGGGGACCGCACTCGGTGCCGCCGGAGTCGCCGGGTACGCCGCCCTGCACGACTGGCCGATCGTGATTCCCCTGCCCGTCCTGGCTTCCGGTGTGCTGGCCGCGTTCGTCGTGGGCGCCGCCGCGGGCCTCTACCCCTCCATCCGCGCCGCCCGGCTCACCCCGACGCAGGCGCTCTCCGCGTGACGAAAGGAAAGTCTCCGATGAAGAAGGCCGCGCTCGCACTCCTGCTCCTGCTGGCAGCCTGTTCCAAACCCGCCGCCCAGCCCGAGGTCGCCTCGATCCAGACCCCGAGCAGCGCCGCCACGACATCGGCCCAGCAGGAACAACGGCCCCGCGAACGCCTCGACATGACGCCCGAGGACTACGAGGCCCTGCAGGCTCCGTACCACCAGTGCATGGCCGGGTTCGGCCTGGACCAGAAGGGCCGCGCTCCCGAGGGCAGCGGCCGCACGCAACCGGCGAAGGAAGAGGTCGACAAGGCGCTCAAGGCCTGCGAGTCCAAGACACCGCTGCCGCCGTGGGAGAAGGACGTCACGAACCCCGAGGCCGTCGACTTCGCCAACCGCGTCGTGCAATGCCTGCGGGACAAGGGTGTTCGTTACGTCGAGGTGCACAACGAACCCGGCGCCGACACGGTCTCCTACGCGCTCGGCGGCCCGAACAACGACGCCGCGTCGATCACGCTCGGCCTGGAACACGCGAAGGAGTGCGAGATCGCCTCGTCCAAGAAGTGAGCCCGCCGCAGCGATCCGTTGGTCTAGACTGGATCAACGGATCTGCTGGGGGGCGATCTCATGAACCTCGAACGGGAACTCGCGGACTTCCGCTACTACGCGGTCTTCAAGAACGGCGTCGGCAGCGTGGATCGAGCCTCGATGCTCGTGCGACGGCCGGAGGGCTATCGCGAGGAGGAGTACGTCGGCCACGGCGTATGGGCTGACACGGACAAGCTCTACCGCCTCGACTCCGGCCGGGACTGGACCGACGACTACAGCGCGATCACCGAGGCCGAGGCACTCCAACTCAGGGCCCAGATCGACGCGTCCTGGGCGACTCGCTGGCACCACCACGTCATCTCCGCGGACGGCACGCCGTTCGCCGTGGTCCTGACCCCGAAGAACCCGGACTGGGGCCGGCGGCAGCAGCAGATCTCGCGGCACGGGTACCGCGGGCGTTCGGAGACGGATCTGCTCGACCGCGTGCCGGCCGAGCCGACGTGGAGCGTGGACGTGGTGGAACCGGCCGCGGTCGCCGGGATCATGGCGCGGATCGAGGTGCGGCGGCGCGACAAGATCAGGCTGAGCGGCGGCTACGCGGTCTTTCACAGCCTGACCGACGTGCTCGACGTCGACTCCGCCCACGCGGTCGTGCCAGTGCCGGGGGAGGGGCACGAGTTCACCGTTCGTCTGGACACGATGGAAGCCGAACGCCTGACCGCGCTGCTCCGCCTCAGGAACGCGAAACGGCAGGCCGCGGCGGTCGGTGCGCACCAGTACTTCGGGCTCTTCAACAACGTTGGAGAAGCAGCGGACATCCGCAACGCCTACTCGGTGATCCGCTCCACCGTGGACGCCTCGCCACAGCAGTGGGAGGTGTTCCTGCTGCCGGGACGGTGGCTGCCGGCGGTGCGGCCGTCGAGCCAGCAGACGTTGCTGCCCCTCGGGGACACCGATCTGGCGGCGGTCACGGCCAGGCTCACCGCCGGTGAGTCCCGCTACCTGACGGTGCGCTGCCGGGACCGGGGACCCGTCGCACTGCTGCGGCTCACCGGCACCACCGAGGAGTCCGCCCGCGACCTCGGCTGGGAGCCGTCCGACGTGCTCACCCGGCTGCCGGGCGAACAGTCGTGGTTCGTCGCCGAGGTGGACGAGGACAGCATGCTGGGCCACCGGTTCTGGTCAGCGCACCTCGGCAGGTCCGTCAAGTTCCGCGACCAGGAGTACGAGTACTTCGCGATCTTCCCCGTCCGTGCGGCCGCCTTCGACCTCTCCCGCGCACGGCTGGTCATCAGGCGCAAAGACGGGGTCGAGGAGAAGTTCGCCGGGCCCGACGGCTGGGTGCCGACAGGCCCGGAGCAACAGATCAACAAGGCGTACTACAGCCGCTACCTGCCGATCAGCCACGAGGAGATGGAACGGCTGATCAGCTGAGCAGCTCCCGGACCCGAGGCACGACCTCGGTCCCGTACAGCTCGATCGTCCGCATCAGCGATTCGTGCGACAACCCGCCGATCCCGTACTTCAGGTCGAACCGGCTGGCGTGCAACGTCTTCATCGTCCGCGCCATCTTCTCGGCCACGGTCTCCGGCGACCCGACGAACAACGCGCCGTGCGGCCCGACCTCGTGCGCGTACGACTCCGGCGTGGGCGTGGAGAACCCACGCGTCTTGCCGAGCCGCGAGATCACGTCGAGGTAGTGCGGCCAGAACTCCTCCTGCGCCTGCTCGTCGGTCGCGGCCACGTGACCGGGGGAGTGGATCCCGATGGGCAGCGGCGAGCGGCCGAACTTCTCCAGCGCGTGCAGGTACAGCTCGGAGAACGGAGCGAACCGGCCGGGGTGACCGCCGATGATCGCGAGCATCAGCGAGAACCCGTGCGACGCCGCCCGCACCACGGACTGCGGGCTGCCGCCGACACCGATCCAGGTCGGGAACGGTTCGGTGAACGGCACGACGTCCTGCTCGTGCAACGACGAGCGGGTCTTGCCCTGCCACGTCACCGGGCCGCCCTTCACCAGCTCGGCGAACAGCTGCGTCTTCTCCTCGAACAGGTCCTCGTAGTCGGCGAGGTCGTAACCGAACAGCGGGAACGAGTCCACACTGGACCCGCGGCCCAGGATGATCTCCGCGCGCCCGTCCGACACGGCGTTCAACGTCGAGAACCGCTGGAACACCCGCACCGGGTCGTCGGAGCTCAGCACCGTGACGGCCGAGCCCAGGTGGATGCGGGTGGTGCGGGCGGCGATCGCGGCCAGCACCACGTCGGCGGCCGAGAGCGGCATGTCCGGGGTGTGGTGCTCGCCGATGCCGAAGAAGTCGAGGCCCACCTGGTCGGCGAGCACGCCCTGCTCGACCAGGTTGCGGATGGTCTGGGCGTGGGTCAGCGGCCTGCCCTCGGCGTCGAGGGTGACGTCGCCGAACGTGTCGAGTCCGAACGTGTTCATGACTGCTCCTTCGCGAGCTTCTCGAGTTCCGGACGGCGGACGGCGACCCCGAACACCGGGCTGCCGGGTTCCAGCAGCCGTCCCGACGTCAGCGGGCCCACCGGCACCGGGTCGAAACCGATGCGGGACAGGAACTCCCGCACCGCTTCGACGGCCTCCGGCGAGTCACCGGCCAGGCCGACGGCACGGCCGTTCGGGGGTTCCATGTCCTGGTAGGCGACGTGGTTGAGGGATTTGACGACGTACGCGCCGGTGAGCCGTCCGGCCACCTCTTCGCTGGTGCCCAGCGGCGCGTCGGCGGGCGGCCAGTGGTTCATCGCGTCGATGACGACCTTGCCCGCGAACATCGCCGGTTCGAGCGAATCGCGCCGGTGCCACGGGATCGCCAGCACGACCAGATCGGCGTCCGCGACCGCGTCGGCGGCCGACCGCGGTACGGCGCCCGGCGCCAGGAACTCGGTGATCATCTCGATCCGCGAGGGATCACCCGACCCCGCGATGGCCACCGGGTAGCCCGCCGCGAGGGCGAGGCGCGCGATGACGGGACCGACGTGGCCCGCACCGAGAACAGCGATCTTCACAGCTCACCCGACCTGGCTAGTTGACGTGTCACCCAGCATAACCGGACCGGCCCCCGTTTATTCCGCAGGGGTGACGTACCGCAACGCCGTCACCCGACGCTCGCGACGGCCGGCCCGCCTCCCTACGGTCGTGAACCGTGTCCAACGAGCCCTCTCGCCGCAGTTTCCTGACCGCCTCGGCAGCGGCCGCACTCACGTTCGGACTGGTCAAAGCCGGTCCGGCCGAGGCTGCGAGCACCATCCGGCCGTTCCGGGTGCGGATCGGCGAGCGGGACGTGACCGAGATGCGCCGCCGCGTCCTCGCGACCCGCTGGCCCGAGGTGGAGACCGTCACGGACCTCTCCCAGGGCCCGCCGCAGCGTACGATGAAGGCGCTCGCGCACTACTGGGCGCACGAGTACGACTGGCGCACGACCGAACGCAAGCTCAACGCGCTGCCGCAGTTCATGACTGAGATCGACGGCCTGGACATCCACTTCCTGCACGTCCGCTCGAAGCACGAGAACGCCCTGCCGCTGCTCGTCTCGCACGGCTGGCCCGGTTCGGTCATCGAACAGCTGAAGATCATCGGGCCGCTCACCGACCCGACCGCACACGGCGGCAAGGCCGAGGACGCCTTCCACCTGGTCATCCCGTCGATGCCCGGTTACGGCTTCTCCGGCAAGCCGGCGGCGACCGGCTGGGGACCCGACCACATCGCCGGAGCGTGGATCGAGCTGATGACACGGCTGGGCTACGACCGGTACGTCGCGCAGGGCGGCGACTGGGGCGCGCTGGTCGTCGACCTCATGGCGTTGCGCAAGCCGGCCGGGCTGCTCGGCGTGCACACCAACCTGCCCGGTGCGGTCCCCGTCGACATCGACAACGCCGCCCGCGCCGGTGGCCCGCAGCCGCCCGGACTGCAGGGTGACGAGCTCAAGGCGTGGCAGGACGTGCTCTTCCGCTACGGCAAGGGGCAGGCCTACGCGCGCATGATGGGCACCCGGCCGCAGACGCTGATGGCGTTCACCGACTCCCCGGCCGGGCTGGCGTCGTTCATGATCGACCACAACCTCGCGAGCCTCGCGCAGATCGTCAGGACGTTCGAGGGGCATCGCGAAGGGCTCACGCGCCAGGACGTCGTCGAGAACGTCTCGCTGTACTGGCTGACGGGCACCGCGATCTCCGCGGCCCGCCTGTACTGGGAGAGCAAGTACTCGGTGATCGCCGCCAAGGGCGTCACGCTGCCGGTCGCGGTGAGCGTGTTCCCCGAGGAGGTCTACCAGGCGCCGCGCAGCTGGGCCGAACGCGCGTACCCGAACCTGATCCACTACAACCGGGTGGCCGCGGGTGGGCATTTCGCCGCCTGGGAGCAGCCACAGCTGTTCGCCCAGGAACTCTGGGCGGGCTTCCGTCCGCTGCGTTAGCGTCGCGGGCATGTGGGATCTCGGTGACGCGTACGAACGCTACGTGGGCCGGTGGAGCAGGCCCGTCGCGGTGGAGTTCCTGCGCTGGCTGGACGTGCCGCCGGACCGGACGTGGCTCGACGTGGGTTGCGGCACCGGTGCGCTGACCGAGACCGTGCTGGCCTGCGCGCGGCCGGCGTCGATCACGGGCGTCGACCCGTCGGCGGGCTTCCTCGAACTGGCCAGGCAACGCGTGCCCGGCGCCACCTTCGACGTCGGCAACGCGATCGAGCTGGGCGACCTCCAGGCCGACGTCGTGGTGAGCGGGCTCGTGCTCACCTTCGTGCCCGACGTTCCTCGCGCCGTGGCCGAGTTCGCGCGCGCAGGCTCGTTCGTCGCGTCGTACGTCTGGGACTACACGAGCGGCATGCAGATGATGCGCCACTTCTGGGACGCGGCACGGCACGTCGACCCGTCCGCGGCCGCCCACGACGAAGGCACGCGGTTCGCCAACGTGAGCGGCGAGGAACCGTTGCGTGCGCTGTGGTCCGGTGCCGGTCTGCGGCACGTCGAGGTGACCGGCATCGTCGTGCCGACGGTGTTCCGCGACTTCGCCGACTTCTGGGAACCGTTCCTCGGCGGCGCGGGCGCGGCACCCGCCTACTACGCGACGCTGCCCGCCGGCCAGCAGGACGCGATCCGCGACCTGCTGGAGTCACGCCTGGGTGCCGGCGGCCCGATCGAGCTGACCGCCAAGGCGTGGGCCGTCAGAGGGTCGCGCTGAGGAACCGCTCCAGGTGCGGGTTCACGTCCGCGGCGTGGGTGAGGCTCAGGAAGTGTGCGCCGCCCTCGATCGTGACCAGCGGCTCGGCCTTGGGCAACGCGGCCACGAGCGCCTCGGCCTTCGAGACCGGGTAGGCGAGGTCGGCGGTGCCGTGCAACACGAGTGCGGGCACGGAGATCTCGCTGGCTCGCTCCAGCACGCTTTCGCGGCCGACCAGCGCGTTCATGATCAGCCGCAGCCGCTCCGGTTCCACCTCGGACCACTTCGGCGTCCACTCGGACGGGTCGTAATCGCCCAGACAGATCTTGGCGACGGCCTCGATCACCGTCTCGGGTCCCTGCGCGATCCAGACCTCCGCGAGTTGGTCGTACGCGGCGGCGATCTGTTCGTCCTCGGTCTCGCCGGACGTGCCCAGCAACGCCAGCGCGGTGACCCGTTCCGGTGCCAGCAACGCCATCCGCAGCGCCACGAACCCGCCCTGGCTGGTGCCGGCGACGGCCGCTGAGTCGATGTTCAGGTCGTCGAGCACGGCGAGCGTGTCCCTGGCGACGTCCCAGTGGTCGAACGGCCCGTCCGCAGGCGTCCCGCCGTGCCCGCGCTCGTCGACCGCGATCAACCGGAAGCGGTCGCCGAACGCCGCGACCTGCGGCGCCCACATCGTCGTGTCCATCAGGAAGCTGTGCAGCAGCACGACCGCCGGGCCGTCACCGCCGTGGTCCACGTAGGACACCAGCTGGCCGTCGCCCGTCGTGACTGTCGCCATGCCACACCTCATCTCGGGTTTCCCGCATAGTGGATCATCAGCGGCACCCGCCCTGTTCGCTCTACTCTGCCCGAATGCGACAAGTGATCAGGGGCGCGGTGCTGCTCCTGCTGCTGTTGATCGTCGTCCCCGCACCGGCGAACGCGCAACAACAGCAACCTCCCGTGGTCAAGGTCGGGACGGAGGGCACCTATCCGCCGTTCTCCTTCCACGACCCCCAGACCCAGGAACTGACCGGCTACGACATCGAGGTGATCAAGGCGATCGCCGCGAAGGCCGGCTGGCGGCTGGAGTTCGTCGAGACGCAGTGGGACGCGATCTTCCCCGCACTGGACTCGGGCCGGATCGACCTGATCGCCAACCAGGTGTCGCGCAATCCCGAACGAACGGCCAAGTACGGCCTGTCCACCACCTACACCTACTCGCGCGGCGTGATCGTCCGCCGCACCGGCGACGACCGGATCAAGTCCATCTCGGACCTCAGCGGCAAGACCACCGCGCAGTCCAGCACCAGCAACTGGGCCAAGGTAGCCCGCGACGCCGGCGCGAACGTGGAGGCCGTCGAAGGCTTCGCGCAGGCCGCCGCGTTGTTGCAGCAGGGTCGTGTCGACGCGATCGTCAACGACAACATCGCCGTCCTCGACTACCTCGCCACCACCGGCTCCAAGGACGTCGAGATCACCGGCGACGCGGGCCAGGCGGGCAGCGAACAGGTGCTGGCGCTCCGCAAGACGGATGCTGCGCTGCTTTCTCAGGCGAACCAGGCGATCGACGCGTTGAAGGCCGACGGCACGCTGCGCGGGATCTCCCAGAAGTACTTCAAGGCCGATGTGTCCGTTGAGGACGGTGGCGCCGCGGACCTGTCCGAGGGGCGCGGCCCGCGCAGCACGTGGGAGGTCCTGCGCTCCACCGCGTGGCCGATGTTCGTGGGCCTGGTCAAGGTGACGATCCCGCTGACCGCGCTGTCGTTCGCGATCGGCCTGGCACTGGCCCTTCTCGTGGCCCTGGCCCGAATATCGCCCTACCGGGTGCTGTCCGGCCTGGCGCGGGCGTTCATCTCGATCATCCGCGGCACCCCGTTGCTGCTGCAGCTGTTCATCGTCTTCTACGGCCTGCCGCAGATAGGCCTGAAGTTCCCGCCCTTCACCGCCGCGGTGGTCGCGTTCTCCCTGAACGTCGCGGGCTACGCGGCCGAGGTGGTCCGCTCGGCGATTCTGTCTGTGCCACGCGGCCAGTTCGAAGCCGCCTCGACCATCGGCCTGGGCTACGCGCAGACGTTGCGCCGCATCGTCCTGCCGCAAGCCGCCCGCACCGCCGTGCCCCCGCTGTCCAACACGCTGCTGTCGCTGCTGAAGGACACCTCGCTCGGCTCCGTGGTGCTGCTGACCGAACTCTTCCGCGAATCCCAGCTGGCCGCCGCCGAGAGCAACGAGTTCCTCGCCCTCTACGCCTTCGCGGGGCTCTATTACTGGCTGATCTGCGTGGCGCTCTCCGCCGGGCAGAAACGACTGGAGACCAGGCTGAACAGGTACGTGATCGCATGACCGACATCCGCATCGAGGTCTCTGGCCTGCACAAGTCGTTCGGCTCGCTCGACGTGTTGCGCGGCATCGACTTCACGGTCCCGCGCGGCACCTCGACCGTCCTGCTGGGCCCGTCCGGCTCCGGCAAGACCACCCTGCTGCGTTCCCTCAACGTCCTCGACACCCCAGACCGCGGCATCGTCCGCATCGACGACGTGTCGGTGGACTTCTCCTTGTTGCCTGCCGGGAAGGCGGGCCGTGCCGCCGCGCAACGGCTGCGCGGGCAGAGCGGCATGGTGTTCCAGTCGCACAACCTGTTCCCGCACCGCACGGTCCTCGAGAACCTGACCGAGGGCCCGGTCGTGGCCCAGAAGCGTCCTCTCGAGGAGGTCGTCGCCGAGGCTCGGGTGCTGCTGGATCAGGTCGGGCTGGCCGACAAGGCTTCTTCGTACCCGTACCAGTTGTCGGGCGGCCAGCAGCAGCGCGTCGGCATCGCCCGTGCGCTGGCTTTGAAGCCACGCGTCGTGCTGTTCGACGAGCCGACGTCCGCGCTGGACCCCGAGCTGGTGGGGGAGGTGCTGGCGGTGATCAAGGACCTGGCCTCGCAGGGGTGGACGACGGTCATCGTGACCCACGAGATCCGGTTCGCGGAGGGTGTGGCCGACCAGGTGCTGTTCCTGGACGGCGGGGTGATCGTGGAGCGGGGAGCGCCGGGACAGGTGATCGGAGACCCGCGGGAAGAACGCACGCAACGATTCCTGCGAAGGATCCTCGATCCAGGCTAGAAACAATTCTTGAGGATAGGCTCGCCTAATTCCCTTCGAATTGCGGGCCTTCTGCCGTGGTGGCATCGTCCGAATCACCGAACCTTTCCCACCACGGCAGGAGCGGACATGACCACCCTCGAGAACCCGGCGATGCCCGCCGTCCACGATTGCTCCGTGAGCGAGTGCTCGTACAACCACGACGGCTGCCACGCCTTCGCGATCACCGTGCGCGGCGACAACGGGGCTGCCGACTGCGGCACCTTCATCCCGTTGAGCACCAAGGGCGGCTTGGAGAAGGTCGTGGCACAGGTGGGTGCCTGTCTGCGCACCGACTGCACGCACAACGCCTCGTTGGAATGCACGGCGCAGAGCGTGCGCATCGGTGCCGGTGCGGGCGACCACCACGCGAACTGCCTGACCTACGAACCCCGTTAGACCTCTTCGTCCTTGCGGTCCACGGCCCGGCCGAGCTCCCGCAGGCCGACGTTGACCGCGATGATCGCGACGGTGCCGGCGGCCGCGACGACGTGCAGCCCGGCGCCCGCCAGTGAGCCCACCGCGGCCGCGCACCAGAGCGTGGCCGCGGTGTTCAGGCCGCGCACCGACAACCCGTCGCGCAGGATCACGCCCGCGCCCAGGAAGCCGATGCCGGACACGACCTGGGCGGCGACCCGCGTGGGGTCGCCCTGGCCGTCGAAACCTTGCGCGGACAGCAGGACGAACAACGCGGCACCCACCGCCACGAGGGCGTTGGTGCGCAGGCCTGCCATGCGCGAGCGGTACTGCCGCTCGAAACCGATCAACGCGCCGAGGCCCATGCTCTCGGCAATGCGCAGCGTCATGTCGAAGACGTGCATCGTGTGACTCCCCTTGTGTTCAGGGGTGTGCGTCACACGCCAGAAACTGAAGCGTGCCCAAATCGGACGTGCCCAAATTGGACGTGCGAGGTGAAAGACCTGCGCGGGCTACTGTCGCCTGGCATGTGTCGCTCACCTCGCTTCCTCGTGTCTGGTTGGTAAGACCGGTCGTTCACGTTATCCGGCCCGGTGTGAGCCCTGGGTGAGAGTGAGACGGACGTCCCAGTTTCAGGTCGTCTGCTCGGCGCGGCGCCGGTCACGCACGAAGATGATCGCCGGCTTGCCCTCGCCCGGGCTGCGCCGATCGGTCTTGAACAGGGTCGTCGCGGTGATCAGGTCGCTGAGCTTGGCGTAGCCCCAGGTGCGCGGGTCGAAGTCCGGCCGCTGCTTGGTGACGATGTTGCCGACGGAGGACAGCGTGGCCCAGCCGTCGTCGTCCGAGGCGGCCTCGACGGCGTTGCGCAGCAGGTTCACCAGCGCGGTGTCGCCCTTGAGCTGCGTGGCCGAGGTGGACTTCGGTGCGGGCGCCGCGTCGGGGGTGGTCGCGGTGGTGTCGATGAGGTTCTCGACGTGGATGAACTTGTCGCAGGCCGCGACGAACGGCTTGGGCGTCTTGCGCTGACCGAAGCCGTAGACGGTCAGGCCGGACTCGCGCAGCCGGGCCGCGAGCCGGGTGAAGTCGGAGTCGCTGGAGACGATGCAGAAGCCGTCGAACCGGTTGGAGTACAACAGGTCCATCGCGTCGATCACCATGGCGGCGTCGGTGGCGTTCTTGCCGTACGTGTACGCGAACTGCTGGATGGGCTGGATCGACTGGGCCAGCAGCTGGTCCTTCCAGCCCTTCAGGTTCGTGCCGGTCCAGTCACCGTATGCGCGCTTGACGTGCGCGGTGCCGTACTTGGCGACCTCGGCCAGCAACGCCTCGACGTTGCCCGGCTGCGCGTTGTCCGCGTCGATGAGCACGGCGAGCTTGGCGGTGTTCTCGTTCGGCATTGCCATGAGACCAAAAACTAGAGCATGGCGAGCGGCTCCGGGCCGTCCGGCGGCGGGAACGCCCGGTCCAGGTCGGCCAGGTCCACTGAGGACAGCCGCACCGACAGCGCCCCGGCGTTCTCCCGCACGTGCTCGACGGTGCCCGCCTTGGGGATCGCGTTGACGTGGGGCAGCCGCAACACCCAGGCCAGCGCCACCTGGGCGGGCGTGGCGTCGTGCCGTTCAGCGACCTCCGCGAGCACCGGCGAACCCAGCAGCCTGCCCTGTTCGACGGGGGAGTAGGCCATGACCGGCATCCCGGCGGCGGCGTGCCACGGCAGCAGGTCGTGCTCCGGCCCGCGCCGCGACAGGTTGTAGAGGATCTGGTTGGTCTGGCAGAAGCCGGGCAACTCGGTCAGCTCCCGCATGTCGGCCAGGTCCAGGTTGCTCACGCCCCAGTGCCGGATCTTGCCGGCGTCGATCAACTCGGTGAACCCGTCCAGGGTCTGAGCGAGCGGTACGCGGCCGCGCCAGTGCAGGAGGTAGAGATCCAGCCGGTCGGTGCCCAGACGGCGCAGGCTGGCCTCACAGGCCCGCACAGTGCCCTTGGCGGTGGCGTTGGACGGCAGCACCTTCGACACGAGGAACACCGAGTCGCGCCGCCCGGCCACCGCCTCGCCGACGAGCGACTCGGACGCGCCGGACCCGTACATCTCGGCAGTGTCGATCAACGTCAGGCCGAGGTCGATGCCGGCACGGAGCGCGGCGATCTCGGCAGCGCGCTTGGAGGCGTTCTCGGCCATCATCCACGTGCCCATGCCGAGCGCGGGGATGGTCTCACCGGACGGCAGCGCCACAGTCATGTCCCTCAGGATGCCCGGTACGTTGGGCTGATGCGACGTGCGGGGCTTGTGTTGTTGGTGCTGCTCGTCATCGCGTTGGCCGTCACCGCACAACTCGTCGACATCCCGGACGGCGCACGACTGCGCGAACTCGTCGACCAGGCGGGAGCGGCGGCACCCGCGTTGTTCGTCGCTGTCTGCGCGTTCGGCACGGCGGTGTTCTTCCCGAAACCGGTGCTCGCCACGGCGGCGGGCCTGCTGTTCGGCGTGGGGTGGGGGAGTGCGCTCGCGATCGCCGGGTTCACGGCGGGGGCGCTGATCGCGTTCGGCATCGCCCGCGGTCTCGGCCGGGACGCGATCAAGGGATGGCTGGGGGAGCGGCTGCACACGCTCGAACAGGTCTTCGCGCGCCGGGGTGTGGAGGCGACGCTCGTGATCAGGCTGCTGCCGATCGTGCCGTTCACGCTCGCCAACTACGGCGCGGGCGTCACGGCGGTCAGGGGCAGGGACTTCGCGCTCGGCACGGCGCTGGGGCTGGTGCCGTCCACCGTGCTCGCCGCGGTGCTGGGGGACGCGCTGAGCGACCTCGGGTCACCGCGGTCCGTCGTGGCGCTGTCGATCTGGACGGTGCTGGCGGCGGTCGGCCTGTGGTGGGGACGCCGGCTCGTCACCAGGACCGCGTAGGACCGCCCGCGGAACCGCGCGTGGAAACGCGAAAAGCCGCCCCGGCGGGAGACCGGGACGGCTTGAAGCGTCTATGACCTTCGCTGGAAGGTCAGGCCGTGCGGGTACGGCGTCCGCGAAGCTCTTCGAGCCGCTCGTCGAGCAGCTCCTCGAGCTCGGGGATCGACCGGCGCTCCAGGAGCATGTCCCAGTGCGTGCGCGGCGGCTTGACCTTCTTCACCTCCGGCTCGACGCCGTCGATGATCTTCGACTCGGTGCCGTGGAGACGGCATTCCCAGGTCGGCGGCAACTCGGCGTCGTCGGAGAACGGGACCTCGAAGTCGTGTCCCTTCGGGCAGGCGTACCGCGCTGCCCGGCGCGGAGCGAGATCGTGGTTGCGGTCGGTCTCGTAGCTGACTGCTCCGAGCCGGCTTCCACGCAAAACGCGGTCGGCCATGGCGGTGTCCTTTCGCTCGGCTCAGGGCCGGGGCCCAGGCTTCTTGCTCACCGTGTGCAACGCCCGGATTGCTCCGTTTGTTTCCGGTTCGCTCTCATGGTCGCCCACAGTGACGTCGTTCACTCGTCAACGAAGGCTTCCTACTAATGGATGCGATCGCCACAGGATCGTGACGCGTTATCAAGCTATCGCGCTCATGCGTCACTCTAATGGCCTAGCCAACCCTGTGTGTAACCGCCTAGGCCAAGCGGAGCTGGCCACTTTGTGCGACGTCAGGGCCTAGGTCACCCAACCGGAAGTGACGCCGACAGAGCACCTGGTAACGGATAGTAGTTTCCGTGGTATCGGTTACACCGTTGCTCTCTGTACCCGATCGGTGCTGTTCCGTGTCCGAAGCTGTATCTGCGACCAGAACCGTGTCGCCGGCGCGAATCACCCGTCCGGCCCGCACCCGCGCGTTGAACCGTCCCGGCACCCCGCACCAGCACAGCACCTCCACCTGAATCGCCTTCAGTTCGTCCGCCAGCTCGAACAGTCGCTGCGAGCCGGGGAACATCTCGCCGCGGAAGTCCGTGGCGAGACCGAAGCAGTAGACGTCCACCTGGACGTCGTCCGCGAGTTCGGCGAGCTGCTCCACCTGGTCGGGGGACAGGAACTGGGCCTCGTCGACGATCAGGTAGTCCACCCGGCGCCCCTCGGCCCACTCCGCGCGGACCAGCCGGCGGAGATCGTCGTCGCGGATCTCCGCGGCTTCGCGCGTGATGCCGATCCGGCTGGAGATCTGCGGCCGGCCCGACCTGTCGTGCCGCACCAGCAGCAGCCCGCGACGACCCTGCCGCGAGTTGTTGTGGTCGATCTGCAGGGCGAGCGTCGACTTGCCGCAGTCCATGGGACCGAAGAAGAACTTGAGATGTCCGACCACCGGCGTCGACCGCCGGGAACCCGCGACAGGTACAGCGGAGAGGGCGTCTGTCGGATCGGGAAGGGCGTCCACGGCGGGTCACCCTAGTGCCTGGCTCCTGATCAACAGGCATCCCCATGGCGTATCCCCGCTCATCGATCGGTCCTCCGTGTCGGCGCCGCACGTCTGAGCACGTCATAGCCATTGCGTAGATCGACTAAACATCGTCTCGACTCGGACTGCTCGATAACTTCAGTGTTGACTGAAGATAGGTCAACTCCGACGTGGCGGCGGCCGGTGCGCAGTCAAAGGTCAACAACCGCAAGGAAGGGGAGGGGCGGCCGTCGGTGGGCGGCCGATGTCGGAGGAGCGGAGGGCCTGGCAGGACTTGGGGAGAGTGCGCCCGCTCTCGGCGTCTGTCATACCTCGGCTTCATGGGCGCGCGCGGCAAGCCGAGGTATGACGTGCTCGATAACTTCAGTGTTGACCGAAGTCAAACATCTTGCGTAGCGGCCGACACCTAGCCGCAGCAGCCTCCAACAACGCAAAGAAGGGGACGCGATCCGATCGCGGCATCGCACTAGGTACCTGCGTCAACGTCGCCGAGGCGGCGCGCCTGCTCACCGCGTTCCCGACGCCAGTCCGCGAAGCCCTCCCCGCCTGCCCGGCGCTCCCACGGCCGGACCGGTCCGGCTCGCCGAAATATGCGGCTTCCCGATATAGCTCGCGCTGCGATATATTCAGCGGCATGAGTGGTCGGGTCATGTCGGAGCAGACGTTCCTCGTGCTCACCGCGCTCGCCGAGGAGCCGTTGCACGGGTACGCGATCGTGCAGGCGGTGGAGCAGTTGTCCGAGGGGCGGATGGTGCTGCGGGTGGGCACGCTGTACGGGGTGCTGGACCGGTTGGTGGCGGACGGTCTCGCCGAGCGCGACCGCGAAGAGGTGCATCAGGGGCGGCTGCGGCGCTACTACAAGCTCACCGACTCCGGTGTGCGGGCGTTGCAGGCGGAGGTCGCGAGGCTCAGCGCGAACGTGCGGGCGGCCTCGGCGGTGTTGAGGGGGAGGGGCGTCCAGACATGGGCGAGCAGGGGATGAGCAACCTGGAGCGGCGGTATCGCGCGCTGTTGAAGGTGCTGCCGCGGTGGTATCGGCGGGAACGCGAGGAGGAGATGGTCGGGATCTTCCTCGACGGCCGGGCGGACGGGCTCGATCGTGAGCACGGCTGGCCGGGGTGGGGGGAGACGCGGGCGGCGCTGGGTCTGGCGACGCGAACGCATCTGGCTGCCGGTGCGGCGCTCGCGGCCGTTCCCGCCAGGGTGGTGTGGCGCGGCGAGATCGTGCGGGCGCTGGGCATGATCGGGCTGCTGGTCGGCGTGTTCCAGGCGGGTGCGTCGGTGCAGAGCGCGTTCTACGCGACCGGGAACCCGGAGCTGTCCCGTCCGGCGCCGGAGATGCTGGTGCTCAACCTGCTGCCGATCGCGGCGTTCGTGGCGTTGCTGGCGGGGAAGCGGACGTTGGCGAAGTCCGTGGCGTTCCTGGCGTCCGTGCCCGGCCTGCTGCTGTTGGGGCCGCAACCGGGGTCGTGGTTGCTGTGGCAGTTGCCGATGCTGGTGACGTTCGCGTGTCTGTGCCTGGGTTTCCACCGGGAGGCTCCGACGCCGCCGGCCGGGCGGCTCGCGTGGTGGGGTGGGGGAGCGCTGCTGCTGGGCCTGCTCGCCGGGCCGTGGTTGGGGACGGTCGCGCTCGTCGGTGTCCTGGTGGCCGTGCGGGTGGTGGCGTTGGTGCGCGGTGACTTCGTGCTGGGGCGGGCGTTGTCGGTGTTCGCGGCGCTGGAGCTGGGGCCGGTCGTGGTGCTGCTCGCCGGGGGAGAGGTCTTTGCCGCCGCGCTCGTGCTGGTGGTGCTGCTCGTGCTCAGCGCGGTGGCGCCGGTGCGGAAACCCCGGTTCGCGTGAACAACCTCGAGCGCCGGTATCGCGCGTTGTTGAAGGTGTTGCCGGCGTGGTACCGGGAGGACCGCGAGGAGGAGATGGTCGGGCTGTTCCTGGTGGAACGGACCGACGAGCTCGACCTGGAGCACAGCTGGCCCGGCTGGGGTGAGACCGGGGCGATGCTGGCGCTGGCGATCCGCACGCGGTTCGCGGCGTCGGGCGCGCCGGAGCGTGCGGTGCGGCTGGGGGAGGTCGCGCGGTGGCTGGCCGTGCTGGGGTTGTTGCTGGGCCTCAAGAACGTGGTGCACGTGATCTACAGCGAGATCGTCGTGCGGGCCAGTGGTGAGGTCGTGGCGCCGCAGTGGAGCGCGGTGCTGGCGAACTTCAGCCCGGTGGTGGTGATCGCGTTGTTGCTGCGCGGGTACCGGACGTGGGCGAAGGTGGTGGCCGGTGCGGCGTTCGTGCCGTGGCTGGTGAACGCGGTGACGGACGTGGGGCCGGCCGGTGCGCTGAGCGTGCTGTGGCAGTTGCCGGTGCTGGTGGCGTTCGTGGCGCTGTGCCTGGGTTTCCACCGGGAAGCGCCGGTACCGCGGGTCGGGCCGATGTTGTGGTGGTGCGGGGGAGCGGTGCTCGTGGGTGCCGCGGAACTGCTGGCGTGGCAGGTGTATCCGGTGGTGCCGGCGGCGGTGGTGCTCGCCGTGCGGGTGTTCGCGTACGTGCGTGGGGAAGTGGCGCTGGGGCGGGCGTTGTCGCTGTTCGCGCTGTTGCTGCTGCCCGACGCGGTGGTCACGTACCTGAGGCTTCCGCCGGAGCTGCAGGGGTACGTGCTGGTGGCGGCGGCGCTGCTGGGGGTCAGCGCCGCCGCACCGATCAGACGAGCGTCGGTTCGGAGTTCCCGACTGCCTTGATGGCCCTGCGGACGGGCACGAAGATCAGCAGGACGAAGCCGGCGACGAAGAAGATGATCAGGGCGAGAATGGCGGGGCGCAGGCTGCCGGTGGCCTGGCCGACGCCGGCGAACACCAGCGGGCCGAGCCAGCTGGTGGAGCGCTCGCCGACCTCGTAGAGCGAGAAGTACTGCGCTTCGCGGCCGGGCGGCACCATCTGGCTGAAGAGGCTGCGGGACAACGCGTTGGTGCCGCCGAGCACGATGCCGATGCCCGCGGCGACGAGGTAGAACTGCATCTCGTCGCCCGCCCGCACGAAGAACGCGGCGGTGATCACGACGATCCACACCACGAGCGAGCCGAGGATCGTCTTCTTGGCGCCGATGCGCTTGGCCACGAAGCCGTGCAGGACGCCGCCGATGAAGGCGACGAACTGGACGATCAGGATGACCGTGATCAGCGTCTGCTGTTCGAACTTGAGCTCGACGCTGCCGTACTGGGCGGAGACGTTGGCGACGGTGGCGATGCCGTCGGTGTAGATCAGGTAGGTGCCGAGGAACGCGAGCGTGAGCGGGAAGGCCTTGGCCTGCCTGAAGGTCGAGCCGAGTTCCTTGAACCCGGCGGAGACGACCGAGGCGCCGTGCTCGCGGCCGTGCGGTGACTGGTGCTCGGTGAGGGTGCGCAGCGGGATGATCGTGAACGCGGCCCACCAGATGCCGGAGATGACGAACGCGATGCGCGCCGCGTCGCCGGAGGTGATGCCGAGGGAGTCGGCGGACAGCGTGATGCCGAGCTGGATCGCGAGGGCGACGCCGCCGCCGAGGTAGCCGAACGCCCAGCCGCGGCTGGACACCGCGTCGCGTTCGTCCGGTGTCGCGATCTCGGGCAGGAAGGCGTAGTAGACGACGACGCTGGCGCCGTAGCAGATGTTCGCGATGACGAAGAAGAAGACGCCGAGCTTCCAGTTGGTGCCTTCGACGGTCGCGAGCGCGATGGTGGCCGCGGAGCCGGTGAAGGCGAAGAAGCCGAGCATCTTCTTCTTGTTCTGGGTGCGGTCGGCGATGGCGCCCATGACCGGCAGGACCAGGACCTGGATGACGGTCGCGGCGGAGAGCAGGTAGCCCCACAGCGAGCCGGAGGGGAACTGGAGCCCGAGGAACGTGACGTCGCAGTGGTTGAAGGCGTTGTCGCCCGCGCAGGGGTTCGCCCCGTTGAGCGCGGTGTCGGCCTTGGCCGCGTTGGTCGCGATGCTCGTGAGGTACAGCGAGAGGAAGACGGTGATCACGGACGTGGGGAACACGGAGTTCGCCACGTCGTACCAGACCCAGCCGCGTTGTTCCCTGCGGCGGCCGGTGGTGTTGGCGTCGGCGGCGTCGTCGCCCTTGACCTTCATGTCGGCGGACTGTACTTGTCCGCCGACTCATCCCATGACCGACTGTCCAAGCTGTTACCAGCTGTTGCGCGACCGGAGAACTTCGCGCAGGACATCAGGCCTGTCGGTGACGAGGCCGTCGACGCCGAGATCGAGCAGGGCCCGCATGTCGGCCTCGTCGTCGATCGTCCACACGTGCACTTCGAGGGCCCGGCGGTGGGCTGCCTGAACGAACTTCCTGTCGACGACCTTGAGTCGTCCCTGGCTCACCGGTACCTGGGCGACCTGTCCGCGCACGGCGAGTCCGGCGAGCGGGATGCGGCCTGCCGCCCAGAGCGCGCCGGCTGATCGCGGTCCCATGGACGTGAGCAGTTCCGGTCCGCCCTGGCGGCGCAGCCGGGCGAGCCGGTTGTCCGAGAAGCTGGCGAGGCAGACCCGTTGCAGTGCCTTGGCCTTGCGCAGCAGGGCGATGATCGGCTCGACGGCGCTGTCGGCTTTGACGTCGATGTTGAAGAACGTCTCCGGCAGTTCTTCGAGGACGTCTGCGAGGCGTGCAATGGGTTCCCTGCCGCCGACGCGGGCGAGCCGGACCTCGGTCCACGGCAGTTCGGCGACGCGTCCCTGGCTGTCGGTGGTGCGGTCGAGCGTGTGGTCGTGGTGCACGACGACTTCGCCGTCGGCGGTGGCGTGCACGTCGGTCTCGATGTAGCGGTAGCCCTCCTGCACGGCGCGGCGGAACGAACTCAGCGAGTTCTCCATGCCCGTCAGATCGTCGACGTGCCAGCCGCGGTGGGCGAAGGCTCGGGGGCGCGGACCTGCGAGGTACGGGTGGGTCACGTCCTGAGTGTGCCTGGCGGCAGTGGCTCCGGGGTGGACAGTGGGTGGCGGGACACTTTCTTCTTGACCTCTATCACTTCAGTGTTGCCTGAAATAAAGCCTCTCGGCTGTCCCGTTCACAGGAACGTCCGGAATGAACGAAGCAATGGAACCGAGGAGCGACGCCGGCCCTCGAAGGAATCGAGGAAACCGGGCAGGGGAGAAGTAGTTGAAAAGCGATCAATCGAGGCAGACGCGCCGGCAGGCGACGCAAGGCGATCAGATCCCACCCGAAAGCAGCACCACTCGCCGAGGCGGTACTGTCCGGTTCCCTACGAAGGTCGGGCTTTCTGGCGCGTCGCTGGAGACCACCCCTCGCAATTCGCTACCGTCGCGCGCCATGGAGCGCTCCATGGAGGCGGATGAGCCCAGGCACTGTGCGTGGTGCGGGCGGAGGTTGCCGGGGAGTGGGCGGATCGGCCGGCCTAGGCGGTACTGCGCACAGCCGTGTCGTCAGCGTGCTTACGAGCGCAGGGCGGCGTTGCAGCGGGGTGGTCTGCCGGAGGACGCGGTCGTTCTCTCGACGGCCGAGCTGGCTGATCTGCAGGACAGGTTGTTCCAGCTGCGGTGTGCGGCTGAGGACGTGGTGACGGCCGCGCAGGACGGGGCCGAGAACGAGGAGCTGCGGAAGCTGGCCGCGGAGCTGGTGGAGTCGGCGAAAGGTTTGGAACGGCTTCGTTGAGCCGTTCGCAAAGTAGCGAACTGACCGGCGTAGCGGGTTGCTTACGTCCGGTGATCGGACGATCATGACGCGCGTGACCTCCTACTGCCGCACGGTGCTGGACCGAGCGGGTGTCGGCTATGCCGTGACGGACTCGCGCGGGAACCTGCTGTGGTGCAACCGCGCGCTGGGTGTTGTGCTCGGTGTTCCGGTCGAGCAGGCGTACGGGCGGTCGTTGCCCGCACTGCTGCCGGGTGTGCCCGAGGTGCCCGCTCCGGCGCGGGAGGTGCTGGTTCCGGGTCCGAAGTGGCTCGAGGTGCGGTGTTCGAGTCTGGGTGACGACCTGATGTACGAGGTCGTGGACGTGTCGGCGTGGCGTGATCGCGAGCTGACGGTGACCCAGGAGGCGGACGCGCTGCGGCGGGCTCAGGCGCTGGGGCGCATGGGTACGTGGGAGTGGTCGATCACCGATGACCGGGTGACCTGGTCGGACACGTTGCTGGAGATGTTCGGGTTCGCGGCGGGGACGGCGTTCGACTTCGAGATGTACTCGCAGCTGGTGCACCCGGACGACCTGCCGATGATCGAGGAGACGCTGGACGCGGCGCTCAAGACCGGTTCGGTGTTCACGTACACGCATCGGATGTTGCGGCCGGACGGCAAGGAGCGGGTGTTCGAGTGCTTCGGTGAGGTCGTGGTCGGTGACGACGGCGTGCCGCTGCGGGCTCTCGGTACGGCGCACGACGTCACGCAGTCGTCGAGGGTGCACGACGAACTGGTGAGGATGGCGGAGCAGGATCCGTTGACGGGGTTGCCGAATCGCCGGGCTCTCACGCGTGCGCTGGAGCAGGAGCTGGCGAACAACGGTTCTGGTGCGTTGCTGGTGCTGGACCTGGACAACTTCAAGGACGTCAACGATCTGCGCGGGCACGCGGTGGGTGACCGGGTGATGCGGATGCTGGCGAGTGCGTTGCAGTCGCGGCTGGCGGATCGGTTGATCGCTCGTCTGGGTGGTGACGAGTTCGCGGTGGTGTTGCCGGGTGCGTCCTTGAAGGACGCTTCGGAGGTCGCGGACAACCTGAAGGAGGCTGTCGCGAGTTTCCCGCTGGCGGGGATCGGGACGCCGGCGCGGATCACGGTGAGCACGGGTCTGGCGGAGTTCGGTCCTGGTGATTCGTGGGAGCTGGTGCTGGCGAACGCGGATCTGGCGTTGTACGCGTCGAAGGCGGCGGGCCGGGATCGGGTGACGGTGTACGAGCCGAACCACTACGCGGACACGGTGAAGCGGGTCAGTGTGCTGGATCGGTTGCGGGCGGCGTTGGCGGGCAATGGTCTGGCGTTGTACGGCATGCCGATGGTCGATCTGATGACCGGGCACACGCTGGGGCACGAGTTGTTGTTGCGGCTGGAGGACGGGCAGGAGCCGTATCTCGGTCCGGCGGACTTCCTGCCGGTGGCGGAGCGGTCGAACCTGATCCTGGAGGTCGACCGGTGGGTGCTCACGACCGCGATCGACGCTCTCGTCGCGGAGCCGGATCCGCGGTTGAAGTTCAACGTGAACGTCTCCGGCCGGACTCTCGAGGATCCGGATTTCGGCGATTTCGTGCTGGACAAGCTGGGTTCGGCGGGTGTGGCGCCGGGCAGGCTGGGGCTGGAGATCACCGAGACGGCGGCGGTGACCAATTTGGACGCGGCGGTGACGCTGGCGACTCAGCTGCGCAGTTTCGGGTGCCGGATCACGCTGGACGACTTCGGGTCGGGTTTCGGGTCGTTCGTGCATCTGAAGCATCTGCCGATCACGGGTATCAAGATCGACGGTGAGTTCGTGAAGGGCATCGAGACCAACGACGCGGACGCGGTGCTGGTGTCGGGGATCGTGCAGATCGCGAACGGGCTGGGGTTGTCGGCGGTGGCGGAGTGGGTGGAGCGGCCTTCTCAGGTGGAGGCTCTGCGGCGGCTGGGTGTGCGGGTGGGGCAGGGTTTCCACCTGGGCAGGCCGGTGCCGTTGCGTGACGTGGTGAACGCGGAGCGCATGCCGCCGAATGGCGCATTGTCGTCTCGGGTGGTCGGAGCAGAGGATGGTGCGCGCTCCTGATTCCCGCCCGATGGGATGCCCGTGTCGTCTTGTGGTCTGCGTCGTCTTGAGTTGAGCGTTGCCGAGCCTGAGTTGTCGGTGGACTTCTTCGCCGGTGTTCTCGGTTGGACGGTGATAGCGGAGACCGGCGGAACTTTCACGGGCTGGGTCGGTGACAGACTGGCGGCTCAGGTCGTTGCGGGAGAAGCGGGTTGGCGTGTCTTCTTCGGTGGTGACGAGCCCCGTGAGCTGGCAGTTAATTCCTCTGTGGACGGTGGCAGGGTGCTGCACGGTCCGTGGGCTCCCGCGCCGCGCGGGGGTGAGCCGTGCTGGGTCGAGTTGATGACCGGTGAGCCGGACGACGAGTACTGGACGCGGGAGCTGGGCTGGGAGACCGAGCCCGGCACGGACGACTTCGTGCTCTACACGTCTTCACGGCACGGTGATCCGCGTGCGGTCGCGGGCCGGTTGAGGACCGAACGCGCGCAGGGCTGGCAGACCTATTTCGCGGTGGACGATCTCGCGGCGGCCTGTGCGGCGGTGTCCGAGTTGGACGGTCGTGTGCTGCTGGAACCCACGACCGTGCCAACCGGGTTCATCGCGTCGATCGAGGGCCCGCACGGTGGCGCCTGCGTGTTGCTGGAGCAGCCGAAGGGCTGGGGCGGGACCTGGGCCGGCTAGTTGGCGGGGTCGCGGTCGAGCCAGGCCACGGTCAGCAGGATCAGTCCGGTGGCGATGCTGACGCCGGAGTTGATCAGCAGGTCCGAGGTGGCCATGCCGATCTCGCGGCCCCAGTAGGCGAGCTGTGAGCCCGCGTCCCAGAACAGGTACATCAGCGCGTTGACGACGATGAGCTTGCGGCGGTCGGCCGCGCGCCGCAGGCCCATCGCGATGATCGTGACGGCGATGATGATCACGTGGTAGCCGGCGACGGCGTACCACTGGAAGGCGCGGGTGGGGGTCATCTCGCCGCCGAGGTAGGCGCGGTCGGTGAGCTCCGGGGAGAACGTGAGCACGACGGCCTGGAGCAGGTTGAACGCGATGTAGACCCAGAGGACGATCTTCATCCAGAGCTTCACGGGGCGCTCAGGCCTCCAGCTCGGGCGGGAAGCCGCCGGTGGCGATGGGGCCCCAAGCGTCGATGGTGATGCGGATGAGGGACTTGCCCTGGCGGAGCATGGCGGCGCGGTACTCGTCCCAGTCGGGGTGTTCGCCCGCGATGCAGCGGTAGTACTCGACGAAGTCCTCGAGGGCTTCGGGCAGGTCGAGGACTTCGGCGGTGCCGTCGATCTGCACGTAGGGGCCGTCGAAGTCGTCGGAGAGCACGCAGATCGTGACCGACGGGGTGCGGCGGGCGTTGCGGACCTTGGCGCGTTGCGGGTAGGTCGCGATGACGATGCGGCCGTCGGTGTCGACGCCGCAGGAGACGGGGGAGACCTGCACTCCGTCGACGGTGGAGCGGCGGGTGATCAGGACGCCGTGGTGGCGGGTGCGGAGGAACTCGAGCAGCTGCGGCCGGTCGACGAGGTCGGCCGTGGCGATCTTCGGCATGATGTGCAGCATGGCACGCTTCACCTCGTTCGACGGCACCGAACTCGCCTACCGGGAAGTGGGCGTGGGCACCCCGCTGGTCGTCCTGGCCGGTGGTCCCGGCCGGGCTTCGGAGTACCTGGAGACGCTGGGCGGCCTGGACTCCGCCCGCCGGTTGATCGTCCTGGACAACCGGGGCACCGGTGAGTCCGACGAGCCGGCGGATCCGTTCACCTATCGCCGGGACATGCTGGTCCGCGACGTGGAGATGCTGCGCCGTCACCTGGGGCTGGAGCTCGTCGACGTGTTGGGTCACTCGGCGGGGGCGGGGATCGCGATGGGGTACGCGGCGGACTTCCCGGACCGTGTCGGCAAGCTGGTGCTGCTCACTCCGGCGTTGCGGTCGGTCGGGTTGTCGCCGGAGCAGAGCGACTGGGACACGTTCCTGGCCGCGCGGGCGGGCGAGCCGTGGTTCGAGAGCGCGACGACGGCGCTGGAACGCAATGCCGCGGGTGACGACTCGGTGGAGAACCGGGTGGCCGCGTCTCCGCTGCTGTACGCGCGGTGGGACGAGCGTTCCCAGGCGCATGCGAACGCCGAGCTCGGTCAGTGGAAGTACGCGGTGGCGCTGGGCTACAACGCCGAGGGCGCGTTCGTGCCGGGTGTGCTGCGGCGTGCGCTCGCGGACTTCGACCACCCGGTGCTGGTGTACGCGTGCTCGGTGGACCCGATCTCGCCGGTGCGGCGTTGCGCGGAGCTGGCGGAGCTGTTCCCGGACGCGACGTTGTACGTGCACGAGGGTGTGGGGCATTACCCGTGGGTGGAGGAGCCTGAGCAGGTCGCCGGGCAGATCGCGGCGTTCCTGAACGACTAGTGGTGTGGCTAGAACACGCGGGCGGTGGCGACGCGGTCCCGGCCGTTGTTCTTGGCCGAGTAGAGGGCGTCGTCTGCGGCCAGCAGCAGCGGGCTGAGCTCGGTCGCGGTGTCCGGGAAGACGGCGGCGCCGACCGAGGCGGTGAGGCCGAGGACGACCTGTTGTTCGCCGAGGCGGTCGGTCACGACGATGTGCAGGCTGGCGATCTCGAAGCGGATCCGTTCGGCGGTCGCGCGGACTTCGTCGGTGCTCACGCCGGGCAGCAGTACGGCGAACTCCTCACCCCCGAAGCGGCCTACGAGGTCGTATGAGCGCACTGAGTGCTTCAAGGCGTCGGCCACGGCGCGCAGGACGCGGTCGCCGGCGAGGTGGCCGTAGGTGTCGTTGATGAGCTTGAAGTGGTCGAGGTCGAGGATCAGCACGCCCACGGTCGAGACGAGGCGGCGGGCGCGGGCGAGTTCGCGTTCGGCCACGTCGTGCCAGAACGTCGCGTCGACCAGGCCGGTCTTGGAGTCGGTGCGGGCTGCGACGCGGAACTGCGGCAGCAGCAGGCCCATGTGCAGGGCGAGCACGGTCAGCAGCAGCATCGGCGTGAGCCAGGGCCGCAGGGTCATGATGATCGCGACACCGGAGCCCAGCCCGACCGAGGCCAGCACGATCAGCACGTCAGAGGCGTTGCCCAGGGCTGTGCGGACGGGATTCTGGCGGTTCGTCACGAAGATCGCGGTCACCACGAACGCATAGTTGATGAACCAATACAGGAATCCGGCCGTAACCAATGCCAACAGGCCAAGCGGGCCGTCAACGTCAACGGCGCGGACTGGGAACAGCCCCAGGACGAGTTGCGCCGTCGCACTGCCGAGGACGACAGTGCTAGCGGAGAACACCTTGCGGAACAGGACCGCCCGCCGCTTGTAGACCCGGTACCACGAGTGCGTGTAGCTGATGACGATCAGCGCCACGAGCAGTGGCATCGGTAGCAGGAGCACGCCCGCGAACAGCCACACCGACTGCATGTGGGCGTGCGGCGAGCCCTCGGCGCCGATTTCGCGGATCCGTTCGATGCCCCGTGCCGCTTCCAGGTGCACCACCGCACCGCCGGCGAGCAGCAAGAAGATGGGCCAGTTCAAGGCCTCGGCAGGGGTACGCCATGCGGTGGCGAGCGTGACGAGGGTCGCTGACACAACCACCGTCACGACATAGGCCAGCACCACAGGAGGAAGCGACCATAACTTCCACCGGCGCGGGTCGAGCCAAGGCACGCGTTCACCCCCACACCACTGTCCAGGAACCAACCACTGTAGCTACCGGGTAACTCAAAGTCGTGGCTCCATGTGGGGGACCTCACCGTGAGTAGTCCTCACAGAATGCAGCCTCGCAAGTCGTCGCAGTTCACGCGCAACGAACACCCATAGGAGCAGTCATGATCAACCGTACCTCCGCTGCCGGCCGTCCTGTTCGTCCGACCGACTGGAACCGTCCGACTGACTGGCTGCGCCTGACGGACCTGAGCCGTCCCACCGACTGGCACCGTCCGACCGACTGGCGTCGGTGACCCACCAGACGATCGCCGCACCGCCTGCCGCGAGCACTCCCAGTGCTCCGGCGGCGGCGACGACCTGGTGCACCGCGAGGGTTTCCGCAGCCAGACCGGCCAGGGCTACGCCGATGCCCTGGGAGACCCGCAGCGCGGTGACGGCCAGGCCGAACGCCTGCCCCCGCGACGAGTCCGGTACCGCGCGCACGAACGTCGTGTTCGCGACCAGGTGATAGGCACTGGCCGCACCGGACAACGCGAACAGTCCCAAGCTCACCGCGAGACCCGGCCGCAGCGCGGCCGGGACCAGAACCGCGCACGCGGCGATCGCCAGCCACGGCATCAGCCGCAGCTGCAGCCGCGCGCCCAGGTGCGCGACGGCCAGCATGCCCACGGCCGCGCCGGCGGCGTAGGCACCGAAGATCAGCCCCACCCCGGCCGGTCCCGCTCCGAGCTGTGTCGCGTACGGCACCGCCAGGGCCTCACCGACGATGTAGAAGCCGGACACGCACGCGAGCGCGACCAGTGCCCGCAGCCGCCGTTCACCCCACACCAGCCGTGCCCCGCCGACCAGATCCGCGGACCACGCCCGCACGTGCGGGCGCACCGGGGCGGCCCGGTCCAGCAGGAACACCCCCACCAGGAACGCCGAGACCCCGAACGTCACCCCGTCGGCGACCAGCACCAGCCCCGGTCCGAGCCAGGCGACCAGCGCGCCGCCGGTGAGGAACCCGGCGACCTGGGCGGCCTGCGTGACCGTGCTCAGCACCGCCTGACCCAGCGGATACCGCTCGTCGGGCAGGATCTGCGGCAGCAACGCCGCGCGCGCCGCCCCGTGCGGTGCCCCCGCGAACTGCACCAGAACCAGCAGTGCCGCGAGCACCCACAAGGGCATCCGCGGCACGGCCATGAACAGCAGCAGGGCCGCCCGGGCCAGGTCGGCGGCCACCATCACTTCTTTTCGCGCGAACCGATCGGCGAGCCCGGAGAGCAGGGGCCCGCCGATCAGGTCCGGCAGGAAGGTCAACGCGTAGGTCAGCGCGGTCAGGCCGGCGCTGGCGGTGCGGTCGTAGACGTGCACCGTCAACGCGACCCGCGCGAACTGGTCCCCGGCCACCGACACGACGTGCGCCACGAAAACGGCGCGGAACTCACCGTCGCGGGCGAGCGCACGGTAGCCGGGCATGCACTACAGGATGGACGACCAGAACCCGCACTGGTGATCACGGGCGAAGTCGGTGCCGCCGATTGCTCCGGGTGCCAGTGACTGCACGGCCGAACGCCACCCCGGATCACCGGTGCGCGCGAACCGTCCCCACGCCGCGATCATGTAGTCCGACACCGCGCGCTGACCGGGCGAGAGCTGGACACCGAAGTCGAACAGCATCGGCAGCTCGGAGGCGTGGTAGGCCTTGTAGTCCGGGAACGGCGGCAACGGGACGATCAGCGGCACGTCCTGATCCGCGAACTCGTACCCCGACACGCGTGCGTGCCGTCCGAGTTCTTTGCGCGCGACCTGCGACGGGCACGACCACGACTTGTCCGTGAGCGCCGCCGCGAGCTCGTCGCGAGCGTCGTCGTTGCCGTTGACCGGGTAGCGGGCCAGCACGGCGTCCGCGTGGTTCTCGCCGAACACCCCGGCCAGGATCGCCCGATAACCGGCTTCCGGCAGAGGCTGCGGGAACAACAACGAGGCGAACAACGTCATCTCGTCGTGCGTCGACCCCACCATCGTCGGCACGTGATGCATCCGGCCGGTCTTCTGCGCCACGGCCGGATCGATCGGCAGCACCGCGGTGTCGTAGGCCGGCCAGTTGAACAGGTCGTGCACCGTCAGCAGCTTGTCCACCGGCTGCGCCCGCAGGCACGCCAGGTCGGCGCAGCCCAGGGTGCCGACGCCCTGCTTCTCGACGTCCGCCCGAGCCCGCCACACACCACCGAACTCGCCCGGGCTGGCGCCGGGGAACGTGAGCCCGCACGGACCGGACTGGATGATCGCCTTGGCGAACAACCCGCCCGCCCGCGGTGAGGCCAGCTGAGCACACACGCTCAACCCACCCGCCGACTCACCGAACACCGTCACGTTGCGCGCGTCCCCGCCGAACGCACGGGCGTTGCGCTGCACCCACTTCAACGCCGCCTGTTGATCCGCCAGACCGAACGCCCCCGAGCCGGGGAGACCGGGAAGGCCGAAGTACCCGAACACACCCAGCCGGTAGTTGATCGTCACCACGACGACGTCGTTCTTGGTGGCGAGCCACCGCGCGTCGTACATCGAGGCGCCACCCGCGGTGAAGCCGCCACCGTGGATCCACACCATCACCGGCCGCGGTTTCCGTGCCTGCCCGGCCGGCGTCGTGACGTTCAGGTAGAGGCAGTCCTCGGTCTGCGAGCTCGGCTGTCCGAGCTGCGAGTTCTGCGCGCACATCGGGGCCGGCTTGGTCGCGTCCCGGACGCCCTGCCACGCCGCCGCCGGCTGAGGGTCCTTCCAGCGGTTCTCACCGACCGGCGCGGCGGCGAACGGAATGTTCCCGAACGTCCGATATGTATCGGTCACCGTTCCCTGAACGGCACCCTTGTCGGTCCGCACCACCGCACCGTTGCCGGTGGCGGAAGCCGGACTCACCACCGCGAACGTCATCGCCGCGGCGACGACAGCGGTCAGCATCCTTCTCACAGTTGCCCCCAAAAGCCGCACTTGTGGTCCTTCGCGAAGTCCGCGGGCCCGACCGCGCCCGCCGCCAGCGACTGCACATCCGCCCGCCAGCCCGGATCACCGGTACGGGCGAACCTGCCCCACGCGGCGATCATGTAGTTCGACAGCTCCCGCTGCCCCGGCGTCAGCGGCACACCGAAGTCGAACAGCAACGGCAGCTCAGATGCGTGGTACGCCCCGTAGCCACCGGGGAACGGCGGCAGGCCGGGGAAGATCACCGGCATGTTCTTGTCCGCGAACTCGTAGCCCGACACCCGTGCGTGCCGTCCGAGTTCCTCGCGCGTGGTCTGCGAGGTGCACGACCACGACTTATCGGTCAGCGTCCGCGCGATCTCGTCACGGGCGTCGCCGTTGCCGTTGACCGGGTACTCGGCCGCGACCTTGTCCGCGTGCTCACCGAACAGCGCGACCAACTGCTCCTTGTAAGAGGACTCGGGCACGGGCTGCGGGTAGACGATCGGCGTGAACAACGTCATCTCGTCGTGCGTCGACCCCACCATCGTCGGCACGTGATGCACGCGCCCCGTCCGTTGCGCGACCACGGGATCGATCGGCAGCACGGCCGTGTCGTAGGCGGGGGAGGAGAACTGCGCGTGCACGGTCAGCAGCTTCGACACCGGCTGCGCCCGCAGGCACGCGATGTCGGCACAGCCCACGGTGCCCACGCCCTGCTTCTCCACGTCGGCCCGCGGCTTCCACAGGTGTACGAACTCGCCCGGCTTGGCGAACGTCGGTGAGTCGATCCCGCACGCACCGGACTGGATGATCGCCTTCGCGAACAACCCGCCGGCACGTGGCGACGTCAGCTGGGCACACACGCTCAACCCACCGGCGGACTCACCGAAGATCGTGACGTTGCGACTGTCACCGCCGAACGCACGTGCGTTGCGCTGCACCCACTTCAACGCCGCCTGCTGATCCGCCAGACCGAACGCCCCCGAGCCGGGGAGACCGGGATACCCGAAGTACCCGAAGACCCCGAGCCGGTAGTTGATCGTCACGACCACGACGTCGTTCTTCGCCGCGAACGCCCCTGCGTCGTACATCGAGCCCGATCCGGACGTGAACGACCCGCCGTGGATCCACACCATCACCGGCCGAGGCTTGCGCGCCTGCCCAGCCGGCGTCGTGACGTTCAAGTACAGGCAGTCCTCGGTCTCCGAACCCGCCGGCTGCCCCAGATCGGCGTTCTGCGCGCACATAGGCGCGGGCTTCGTCGCGTCGCGCACGCCCTGCCACGCCGCCGCCGGCTGAGGGTCCTTCCACCGGTTCTCACCGACCGGCGCGGCGGCGAACGGGATGTTCCCGAACGTCCGATACGTGCTGGTCACCGTGCCGGAGACCGCGCCCTTGTCGGTTCGCACCACGGCGCCGCTGTCCGCGGAAGCCGGGCTCACCACCACCGCACACGTCATCGCCGCAGCGACGACCGCCGTCAGCATCGCCCTCACAGAGACCCCCAGAAGTCGCACTTGTGGTCCTTCGTGAACTCGGCCGGCCCGACCGCGCCCGCCGCCAGCGACTGCACGTCCGCCCGCCAGCCCGGATCACCGGTGCGAGCGAACCTGCCCCACGCGGTGACCATGTAGTCGGACAGCTTCTGCTGCCCTGGCGTGAGGTCCAGGCCGAGGCCGAACAGCATCGCCAGCTCGGAGCCGTGATAGGCGCCGTAGCCACCGGGGAACGGCGGCATGCCGGGGAAGAACATCGGCACGTCCTTGTCCGCGAACTCGTACCCGGACACCCGTCCACCGAGCCGTTGGCGCGCGGTGTGTGTCGGGCACGCCCACGACCCGTCGGTCAGCGCGGCCGCGAGCTCGTCGCGGGCGTCGCTGTTGTCGTTGAGCGGATACCGCGCCACGACCCGGTCCGCCTTCTGTTCGCCGAACAGCCCGGCGACGTTCGCGCGGTAGGCGACGTCGGGAACCGGCGAGGGAGAGGCGAAGGCGGCGAACAGGTTCGCCTCGTCGTGCGTGGACCCGACCAGCGTGGGCACCCGGCGCGTCCGGCCGGTGTTCTGCGCGACCAGCGGGTCGATCGGCAGCACCCGCGTGCCGAACGCCGGGTAGGAGAACGCGTTGTGCACCGGCAGCAGCTTGGTCACCGGCAACGCCCGCAGGCACGCGATGTCCTGGCAGCCCAGCGGCTGGGCGGCGCCGAGCTGCTCGACCACGTCGCGCGGCCGCCACAGCGTCGCGAACGTGCCCGGCGGCTCGGTGGGGAAGGTGACCCCGCACGCGCCGGACTGGATGATCGCCTTGTGGAACAAGCCCGCCGCGCCCGGTGACGCGAGTTGGGCGCACACGCTCAACCCGCCGGCGGACTCACCGAAGATGGTGACGTTGCGGGCGTCGCCGCCGAACGCACGGGCGTTGCGCTGCACCCACTTGAGCGCCGCCTGCTGGTCCGCGATGCCGAACGCGCCCGAACCGGGCAGGCCGGGGTAGCCGAAGAACCCGAACACGCCCAGCCGGTAGTTGATCGTGACGACCACGGCGTCGTTGAGCGTCGCCAGCCTGGTGGCGTCGTAGGTGCCGCCGCTGCCGCTGGTGAAACCGCCGCCGTGGATCCACACCATGACCGGCCGCGGCGTGCGCGGCTTCCCGGCCGGTGTGGTGACGTTCAGGTAGAGACAGTCCTCGGTCTCGGACCCCGGCACCCCGGGCTGCGTCGTCTGTGCGCAGGCGGGCGCGGGTGTGGTCGCGTCGCGCACGCCCTGCCACCGTGTGACCGGCCGCGGATCGCGCCACCGGTTCTCGCCGACCGGCGGCGCGGCGAACGGGATGTTCCCGAACGTCCGATACGTGCTGGTCACCGTGCCGGAGACCGCGCCTTTGTCCGTTCTGACGACGTGGCCGTCGCCGTCCGCGTGCGCGGCCGGGACGGCGATGACGACAAGCGCCATCGCGGCGGCCAGTGCCGCCGTGAGTTTCCTCGCCATGAGTTGTTCGCCCCCTTCGGCCTCGAACGTATCGAGGACCGGGGGAGGCCGGAACCGCTGAAGGAGAACATGTCCCGTTCATCGAAAGTCGCTGTTCCGCTTCCCCTGTTGCCGACATACCGACCGGTCGGTACCCTCCGAGTCGTGGGTGACACAACGCTTCCGGAACAGCCCCTGGTCGACGCGCTCGTCTTCGACTGGGGCGGCGTCCTGACCGTCTCCGTGCCGGAGTTCGTCGGCGCGTGGCTGCACGCCGAGGCCATCGACCGCGAGGTCTACGGCCGCATCATGCGCGAGTGGATGAGCCGCGACGCGCTCCCGGACAACCCGGTCTACCGCCTGGAGACCGGCGAGCTGACGGTGCCCGAGTTCGAACGGCTGCTGGCCGCCGAGCTGATCACCACGACCGGCGCGGCGATCGACGAGAACGGGCTGCTCAAGCGCATGTTCGGCGGCGCGGCCCCGGACCCGGCGATGGTCGAGCTCGTCCGCAAGGCCCGCGCCGCGGGCCTGCACACCGCGCTGCTGTCCAACAGCTGGGGCGAGGGTTACCCGAAAGACCTGCTCGTCGAGCTGTTCGACACCATCGTGATCAGCGGCCGGATCGGCCTGCGCAAGCCCGACGAGCGCATCTACCGTCACACCCTCGACCAGATCGGCGTCGCCGCCGGGCGCGCGGTGTTCTTCGACGACGCGCCGGTCAACGTCGAAGCCGCCCAGGCCGTCGGCATGCACGCGTTCCGCCACACCACCGCCGACGACACCCGCGCCAACCTCGCCACCCTCGGAGTGAACCTGTGACCGACCTTCCCGGCCTCGACCTGGAGGCACTGGCCGCGCACCTCGGCACAGGCCCGCTGTCCGGGGAACTGTTCCGCGGCGGCCGCTCGAACCTCACCTACCGCGTCACCGACGGCGCGCAGAGCTGGGTGCTGCGCCGCCCGCCGCTGGGCCACGTGCTGGCCACCGCGCACGACATGGCCCGCGAGTTCCGCGTCATCTCCGCGCTGGAGGCCACGTCGGTGCCGGTGCCCCACGCGCATCAGCTCGTCGAGGACACCTCCGTCATCGGCGCGCCCTTCTACCTCATGTCGGAGATGCCCGGTGTGGCGCTGCGCGAGCGGTCGCAGGCCCCGTGGCTCAACTCCGAGAAGGCCACCGTGCTGTCGCGGAAACTGGTCGACGTCCTCGCCGACCTGCACTCCGTCGACCCCGACTCGGTGGGCCTCGGTGACTTCGGGCGCCCGGAAGGGTTCCTCGCCCGCCAGGTCAAGCGGTGGGGCAAACAGCTCGACGCCTCCCGCAGCCGCGACCTGCCCGGCATCGACGAACTGCGCGACAAACTCGCCGACACCGTCCCCGACTCGCCGCGCGTCGCGATCATCCACGGCGACTACCGCCTCGACAACGCGCTGGTGACCGAGTCACCACTGCGGATCAGCGCCGTCCTGGACTGGGAGATGGCCACCCTCGGCGACCCGCTCGCCGACCTCGGCCTGCTCTACGTCTACTGGGAAGGCCTCGGCGTCGACACCGCCGCGGGCAGCGACCCCATCACCGGCGGCGTCACCTCGATGCCCGGGTTCCTGACCGCCGACCAACTCGTCGCCCGCTACACCACCCGCACCGGCACCGACACCTCCGGCCTGGGCTGGTACATCGCCTTCGGCTACTTCAAGCTCGCCGTCATCGTCGAAGGCATCCACTTCCGCTTCGCCAGCGGCAAAACCGTCGGCGCCGGGTTCGAGAAGCTCGGCGCGTTCACCGCCCCCCTCGTGCGGCAGGGTCTCGCCGCCGCCCACAAGGAGCTCTGACATGGACTTCGCCTTCGACGCCAAGACCGAGGAACTGCGCACCAAGCTGCTCGCGTTCATGGACGAGCACGTCTACCCCGCCGAAGCCGTCCTCGAACAGCAACTCCACGACGCCGCCGACCCGTGGGAACGCCAGCCGATCCTGGAAGAGCTGAAGACCGAGGCCCGCAAGCAGGGGCTGTGGAACCTGTTCCACCCCGAGCACAGCAACGGCCTGACGAACCTGCAGTACGCGCCGCTCGCCGAGATCACCGGCCGCAGCCCGCACCTCGCCCCCGAGGCGCTCAACTGCGCCGCGCCGGACACCGGCAACATGGAGGTGCTGACGATGTTCGGCACCGACGAGCAGAAGAAGCAGTGGCTGCAGCCCCTGCTCGACGGCGAGATCCGCTCGGCGTTCTGCATGACCGAACCCGAGGTCGCCTCCTCCGACGCCACCAACATCGCCACCCGCATCGAACGCGACGGCGACGACTACGTCATCAACGGCCGCAAGTGGTGGTCATCGGGCGCGATGAACCCCAACTGCGCCATCTTCATCGTGATGGGCAAGACCGACCCCGACGCCGACCGGCACCGCCAGCAGTCCCAGATCCTCGTGCCGCGCGACACCCCCGGCATCACCGTGAAGCGCGCCATGCACGTCTTCGGCTACCAGGACCACGCCCACGGCGGCCACGCCGAGATCCTCTTCGAGAACGTCCGCGTCCCGGCCTCGAACCTCATCTCCGGCGAGGGCGAGGGGTTCGCCATCGCGCAGGCCCGCCTCGGCCCCGGCCGCATCCACCACTGCATGCGCCTGATCGGCATGGCCGAACGAGCCCTCGAACTGCTCTGCAAACGCGCCTCCTCCCGCGTCGCGTTCGGCAAGCCCATCGCCGCCCAGGGCGTCGTGCACGAGTGGATCGCCGAATCGCGCGTCCGCATCGAACAGGCCCGCCTGCTGGTCCTCAAGACCGCGTGGCTGATGGACACCGTCGGCAACAAGGGCGCCCACACCGAGATCCAGGCCATCAAGATCGGCGTCCCCTCGATGACCGAATGGGTCCTCGACAAGGCCATTCAGGCCCACGGCGGCGCCGGCGTCAGCCAGGACTTCCCGCTGGCCGAACTGTGGGCCGCGACCCGCACCCTGCGCCTCGCGGACGGCCCCGACGAGGTCCACCGCATGTCGCTGGCCAAGCGCGAACTCAAGAAGTACCTGTAACCGCGGTAGACGTGGCGGGCCCCGGGCGGCCCGGGCAGCCCCCGGCCAAGCAGCAAAGAATGCCCGCCCGGTGGGACAACACCCCGACCTC